>NZ_JBBEYH010000030.1:0-67563 GCF_050172695.1 Shinella sp. G-2
GGACTGGCGGCGCATCGCAACCCGCTACGACCGTTGCGCGCATACCTTCTTCTCGGCAATCTGCATCGCAGCCACCATCATCTTCTGGACCTAATCAATGAGTCCTGAGCCTAGAGGAGCCCTTCTTCCTTGAACGCGGCCTGCGTCTTCGGTCGAGCGAGAACACGCTCGCGCAGCTTCAGGGCCTTCGGATAGGCGCTGAGATCGATCTGCATGTTCACACCCCAGCCGATGATGACGGAGGCATAGGCATCCGCCTGGGTGAAGTCGGCGCCGAGCCAATAGGGATTTTCATCCGAGAGCATGGCTTCGAACTGGCCCATGCGGCGGTTGATGTTGGCGATGATGCCGGGCTTGGCGTCTTCCGAAAGATTGGGCGCGAACAGGATGCCGAAGGCGACATGCAGGTCGGCGCAGAAGCCCAGGGCCTCCTGCAGGCGGGCGCGGGCGACCGAACCATAGGCCGGCTTGAAGGCGGGGATGTCGGAATGATCGCCGACATACTGCAGAATGGCGGCATTCTGGGTGATGACGAGACCCGGCTCGACCTCCAGCGCCGGGACGGCGCCGCGCGGATTGATGCCCAGATAGTCGGCTCCATGCTCCGTCTTCTTGGTCTTCAGGTCCACGGCTTCCACGGTATAGGCAAGCCCGGTTTCGCTGAGGACGATATGCGGCGCGAGCGAGCAAGCGCCCTTCTTGTAGTAAAGTTTCACGGAAGTCTCCTGTCTGTATGCGAGCGCGCTTCTATCAAGTCTGGCGCGCCGGGCAACGCCTCATCGGCATGCAACCGCAGGATGGATTTCACAGAAGCGTGATGGCGGCCGCGACCGAATTCGGCGCGATCCGGCCCGGCACCCCGGTTCCAGGCTCATGGGTGAAAATGCAGCGCGACCTGCAGGCCCGCAATCTCGTGTACCGGCATGGCATAACCGAAGACGGCTTCGAGCGTGGCGGGGGTGAGAACAGCGCGGGCAGACCCGGAAGCGAAGATCTGCCCACCCTTCATCGCGACGATGCGGTCGGCATGGGCAGCGGCCTGGTTGATGTCGTGGATGACGATGACGATCGTTCGTCCGTTCTCGTCGGCGATGCGGCGCAGCGAGCGCATCAACTCGCGGGCATAATACATGTCGAGATTGTTGAGCGGTTCGTCGAGCAGAAGATAATCGGTGCCCTGGCAGAAGGTCATCGCCACCATGGCGCGTTGGCGCTGGCCGCCGGAGAGCGTGTCGATGAAGCGGTCGGCGAGGTCGGCAAGATCGAACTGCGCCAGCGCCGCGTCGATCAAGGCATCGTCCTCCGCCGTCAGCCGTCCGCGGTGATGCGGGAAACGGCCGAAGCCGACGAGCTCGCGCACGCGCAGCCGGCTCGCCGTCGCGGTGTCCTGGCGCAGGATCGCAACGACCTTGGCAAGGTCCCGGCCATGCGTCTTGTCGACGGGAAGACCGTCGATGGAAATCGCGCCCGTCTGCAGCGGCAGGAGCCGCGCCATCAGGGACAGCAGGCTCGATTTTCCGGCACCGTTCGGCCCGACGAGGGCAGTGATGCCGCCTTTCGGGATCTGCAGGCTGACGGATTTCAGGATCTGCGCGCGGCCGATGGTCAGCGAGACGTTTTCGACAAGGATCATTTCCGGCTCCCGGCAACCAGCATGAGAAGAAAGACGAGGCCGCCGGTAAATTCGATGACGATGCCAAGCGTGGAGGCGCTGCCGAGACCGTGCTGCAGCAGCGTCTGGCCGCCGACGAGCAGGATGATCGAGACCAGCATGGCGGCCGGCAGAAGCACCCCGTGCCGGCGGCTTGCCGTGACCTTCTCCGCGAGGGCGGCGACGAGAAGGCCGAGAAAGGCGACGGGGCCGACAAGCGCCGTCGAAACGGAAACCAGAGCCGCGACGAGAAGCAGGAGGCTTGTCACGCTCTTCAGCCAGTCGACGCCGAGCCCGATCGCATTCTCCCGGCCGAGCAGCAGGACGTCGAGAATATGGCGCATGCGCCAGGCAATGGCGACACCGGCGACCGTCAGGACCGTCGAAACCGCGAGCAGGTCCGTCTCCACGTCGTTGAAATTGGCAAAGGTCGTGTGCTGGGCGACCGCAAATTCGTTGGGGTCGATCAGGCGGGCGACGAGCGCGGCGAGGCTTCTGAAGAAAACGCCGAGGACCACGCCGGCGAGCAGCATCAGCCCCATGTCGATCCGCATCTTCAGGATCGGAAAGAGCAGGGCACAGGAGAGACCCATCAGCAGCAGCACCTCGCCGCCGAACTTGAGCCGGGCATCGAGCGTGGCGAAGCCGATGCCGCCGATCAGCAGGATAAGCAGCAACTGGCCGAAGACATAGAGGGCATCGAGCCCCATGATCGACGGCGTCAGGATCCTGTTGCCGGTGACCGTCTGGAACAGCACCGTCGAGACGGCGATCGCGATCGCGACCTCGACCAGCGCCACAAGGCGCGTCAGCCGCAGTTCCAGCGCGAAACCGATATTGCCGCGCAGGCCGACAAACAGGAAGGCGAGGATGCAGAGGGCGGCGATCCCTGCCAGGATGACAAGGCGGCGATCACGCATCTCTGGCGCGCCCGAAAAGCAGGATGAGGAAAAGACAGGCCCCGGCGACCCCCATGACCGTGCCGACCGGAATCTCATAGGGGTAACGCAACAGACGGCCGATGACGTCGCAGCCGAGCACCAGGGCGGCGCCCGCAATCGCCACCCAGGCGATCGAGGCGCGGATATTGTCGCCGAGCAGGCGGGCCGCAAGGTTGGGAACGACGAGGCCGACAAAGGGGATCATGCCGGCGACGCTGACCGTCAGCGCGGTAATGACGGAGACGATCACGAGGCCAAGCTGCAGCATGCGTTCATAGCTGATCCCGAGCCCGATCGAGGCATCGCGCCCGAGCGACAGAATGGTCAGCCGGTCTGCAGCCCACCAGGCGATGGCAACCATCGGCACGGCGATCCACAGAAGCTCGTAGCGGCCGCGCAGCACGCCGGAAAACTCGCCGTTCGTCCAGATCTCGACATATTGCAGCAGATCGGCCTGCCAGGCGACGAAGGTGACGCCCGCCCCGATCACGCCGCCATAGACCAGGCCGAAAAGCGGCACGAGATAGGGCTGTTCGGGCGGCAGGCGATGGGCGGTCATCATGAAGACCGTCGTGCCTGCGAGCGCCGTGGCGGCGGCGCTCGCGGTCTTGACCGCGAGCGAAGCGGCGGGATGAAAAAGCGTGACCAGCAGAATGCCGAGAGCCGCGCTTTGCGCGGTGCCGGCGGTTGCCGGTTCCACGAAACGGTTGCGGGCGACGGATTGCATGATGAGGCCGGCAATGGCGAGCCCGGCGCCCGAAAGCATTGCGGCCAGCGTCCGGGGCAGGCGGCTGGCGAAAAGCAGATGGAGGCTGTCCCGGTCGAACCCCAGCGAGCCCGCCGGACGGCTCGCGCCGACCGAGAGACTAACGAGAAAAAGCGCCGCAAGGGCGAGCGGCGCTATCCAGAGGGTGAGAGGGCGTTGACGTGATCGACGGGTCATTGCGGCGGGGCCGAGACGAAGGCGTCGGTGATTTTCTGAAGAACCCGGTGCGTCGACTGGATACCGCCGGCAGCGATGTAGAAATCGGCCGACGGCAGGTAGATGACCTGGCCTTTCTGCCATGCGACCGTCTGGGCAACGAGCTCGTTGTCGAGGGTTGCCCTGGCATTCTGTTCGCCCGAGCCGATGGCTGCGGCGCGGTCGAGCACGAGAAGCCAGTCCGGATTGGCCGCGCGGATGAATTCGAAGGATACGGCTTCACCATGGGATGCCGCGGCGACATCCGGCACGGCCGCCGGCAGGTCGAGCGCCTTGTGCACCCAGCCGAACCGCGAGCCCGGGCCATAGACGGAGATCTTCGGTCCATTGGTCATGACGATCAGCGCCTTGCCCTTGCCGGCAACCGCACTGCGCGCCGCCTCGACAGAGCGGTCGAGTTCCGCCTGCACGGCCTTGGCCTCCGCCGCGCGGCCGAAGAGCGCGCCATAGGCGTCGAGGCGCTGCCTTGCCTGAAGCAGCAGATCGTCCCCATCCATGGTCATGTCGATGGACGGCGCGACCCTGGAAACGGCATCGAGCCTGGGGGATGACCGGCCACCGATGATGACGAGGTCGGGCGCCAGCGCGTTCAGCGCCTCGAGATCGGGCTCGAAAATATCGCCGACCGGTTCCGCAGCGTCCAGCAGGCCGGAGAGCTCCGGAACATAGAGCTTGGACGGCAGGCCATCGAGCTTCACGCCGAGCCGGTCGAGCGTGTCGACCGCCGCGATATCGTAGACCGCCACCGTCTTCGGCGTCGCGGCGATATCGACCTTGCCTCTGGCGGTCTCGATCTCGACCGCTTCGGCCGTTGCGCAGGAGGCGAGAAGGGCAAGGGCTGCAAGGAGTTTGCGTAGGAACATGGAGGTCACCAGAGATTAGAAATTCGCCGACCGGCGCAGTGGGGCGGTGTCGATGATGGCGCCGGCCAGTTGCTGGCGGTCGCGGCTCAGCACGTCGAAGCAATCGGCCCCGAACCATTCCAGCGATGCGTCCGCGGTCATGTCTCCGGAAAGTTCGACGAACAGGCGTGCATAGTCGAAGGCGCCGGCAAAGAGCGGCGTCATCGCCTCCCGCCGGCCGGCGGCGGAATAGACATTGGCCGGCTCGAAAACGTCGAGGGCATCGCGTGAGGCGACGTTCTTGAGATGGTAGTGGCGGATATGGGGCCGGAGCGCCCGGTGCATGGCGACCGGATCGTCGCCGCCCTCCCAGACATGCAGGACGTCGAAATTGATCTTGAAGGCGGGATGGCGGACTTCATCGATCAGGCGCAGGGTCGACGTGCCGGTATCGGCGAGCGTATTGGGGTGCGTCTCGACAAGCAGCAGCAGGTCGTGGGCTTCGGCTATCGCCGACATTTCCCTCAGGCGCGCGACGATCTTGCGGCGATCCTCGATGGAAGTCGCCGCGCTGGCGCGGTTCCCGGCAAAAATCCGGATCTTTCGCGCGCCCCAGTGCCGGGCGTGGCCGCAAAGGTTCACCGCCATTTGCCGGAGGGTGGCGGGGTCCGCTTCGAGCGGCAGGTAATGGCTTACCATCGGCACCGTGAGGCCGAATCCTGCCAGCCATTCGGCATTTCTCCCGGGCTGGCCGGCAAGATTGAGCGCATGGGCGCCCCACAGCTCGATGCCGTCAAAGCCGTGGTCCCGCGCCCAGCCGGCAATCTCCTCGATCGAGAGCAGGTGGTGGCGGAAGGTGATGGTGCAGAGGGAAACTCTCATCGCATGGCCCTCATGGCTTCCGGCGCCCGTTCGGTAGGAAAGCGGTCCTCGCACCATTGGTCGAAGATCGCGCCGAGCTTGGACTTCAGCTTGAACTCCTGCGCGTCGGTCTCGTCGATGCGCTTGAGGACCGCGGTGGCAAGTCCGGCATCCGCCGTCTGGCCGAGCTTCATGCAGTCGTAGTGCAGGGTCTTCAGACGCTGGACCAGAGCCTCGATCTCATCGCACCAGCCATCGAATTCCGCCGCCGGCAGTTTCAGCGCCCGCCAGAAATAGGCAAAGCCGTGCTCGTAGGCATATTTGCGGATGGTGATGACGGGGAGTTCTCGGACGGCAAGCGGCAGATCGGCAAGCGTCAGCCCGTCCCGGCCTGCAAGATGCGCACGCACGATCTCGCGCAGGCGCTCGGCAAGCGGATTGTCGTGCCGGCGGAAGCAGGCTTCGAAATAGGCGCGAATGTCGGCATCTTCCGGTGGATGGGCGGTGCTTCCGTCAAAGGCATAACCGCCCGCGACGGTCGGCTGGCGCACGGCATTGAGCACCGTCTGGCGAGAAATCTCGCCTTCCCAGCGATAGTCCGGATCGAGCACGCGGAACGTGTCGGGATTTTCGGAGGTCTCCAGCATCAGGTAATGCGGGAAGGGGTTCTGGTTGAACTTGTTCTCGCGCTCCGGCAGATGGAACATGTCGAGCATGACCATTACGCTGCCTTCGGCCGGGCGCTGCGCGACACGCTCCAGAAGCGTCGCGATATTCTCCTCCTTCGAGCGCGCCGCATCGTACCATTCCTCGATGGCGACGCCGTAGAGCCGCTCGAACCAGTCACGGAAGAAATCCTGCGTGATGCCGGGGCCGTGATAGAGGAGCTGCGCCCGTTCGCCGACGGCAAAGGGCGTATCCCATATGCCGAAATAGAAAGGCCGGTGGTCGAGCTTCCGCTTCTTCAATCCGTCGCAGACGCAGCTGACGAAGCAGTGCACCTTGATGTCGTAGTCCAGTTCGCCATGCACGCCTTCGCCCGCCGCGGGTACGGCCACAGGCGCGGCTGCCGGAGCGCTGCCGCGGGCGAGAAGGCCGGCGAGATCCGCCACCGTGGCGATATCCTGCCAGCTGATGATTTCCTCGGGCACGCTGAGGCCGAATTCGAGCTCCAGATTGAGGAAGATCTGCAGGATCAGCACGGAGTCGAGGTAAAGATCCTCGTTGAGGCGCGCCTCCGGCGCAAAGCCGGCGAGGTGCGGGTGGTTCATGTGGCGGTCAAGGACCGTGCGGATGGCCGCGATGATGTCGGCTTCGCTCATTCGGCGGCCTCCTTGCCGGGGTTGAATGCGCCGGCGGCAAACCGCGCGGCGACATCGCGCCGGCTGATCTTGCCGTTGGCCTGGCGGGGAACCTCATCGACCTGCACGATTTCGGTCGGCAACTGGTGGGAGGACAGGCGGGCGATGCACCAGGCGCGGATGTCCTGGGGCGAGACCGGCTCGGTTGCCGAGAAGACCAGACCGACCCGTTCGCCGGCAAACCGATCTTCGCGGCGGAAGGCGACGGCATCGGTGACGGCGGGCATCGTCATGACGGCGTCTTCGACATCGCCGGGATAGACGTTGAGGCCCGATACGTTGATCATGTCGTCCATCCGCGAGACGAAGACGAGCATCCCGTCCGCGGTTCGGTAGCCGAGATCGCGTGTGGCGATCGGCCGGCCGTTGCGCGTCACGACGATTTCGCAGGGCGCTTCGGCGGAGGCGCCGGTTTCGAGCGACAGGTGCGGCAGCACATGGCCCATGTCGCTGGCGGCCGTCAGGTCCGGATTGATCGCGATGCAGCCGGCTTCGGAGCAGCCATATTGCTGGAAGAAATGCTCCGTCCTGGCGCGGATCGTGCCGAACCACGCCTCCGGCAGCAGGGTGCCCGAGGTCATCACCGCATGCAGCTTGTCGCCCTCGGGCGTCAGGCGGGCGAGCGTGTGCAGGATGGCGGGCGAGGAATAGAGAAGGGCGCGCTCGGTCTCGCGCAGGCGCCGCTGCAGGTATTTCGGATTGGCGGTGTTGAGTATGAGCGGAGTCTGGCCACGCTCCAGCGCGACGAGGATGCCGCAGATGAGGCCGTAGGAATGGGTGGTCGGGCAGGCGACGACCGGCGTCATCGTCTCCGGCGCGCGGAAGGTGTCGACATAGCTGCGCACCTCCGCATCGATCTCCGACCAGCTCCGCGCGATGCATTTCGGCGCGCCCGTCGTGCCGGAGCTCATCTGGAGAAGCTGTCCCTCGCCGGCCCCTTTGGCGACGAGGGGATCGCCGAGCAGTTCCGGGATCGTGCTGTTGTAGTAGAGCCGGTCGCAGCCGGCGGTGCGGGCGAGCTTCAGCGCCGCTTCATGGGGCGTGCCGGGGTGGATCGGCAGCACGCTTTCGCCGCGCGCGCGGATGGCGAAGAAGAGGGCAAGCCAGTCGGCGGTTTCGGGGAAGCAGACGGCAAGCCTTCCGCCGGGCGCGCCGTCGAGGCCGGCCGCCTCGGCCATCGCCTCGATGCGGTCGTTGAACTCTTCGCGCCCATAGGCGCGGTCGTCGATCTGCAGCATGGTTCCTCCAGTGGCCCGCCGTTCGGGCGCGAATGGATTGGGAATGGCGTGGTGATATTCGGGTGCGGCCGCGAGCAGCTTCCGCACCATCAGCGATTCCGAGCGGATGGTGCGTGCGCGGTGGCCGAGCCGTGCCTGCCGTTCGGCAAGGCCGTGCTCGGCGGCATAGGTTTCGAGCCGCCGGGCGATCTGCGCCCAGAGCACGTCTTCCGCTGCGTGGCCGGCGGTTTCGACGAGATGGGTGAGATCGGTGAGATTGTGGACGAAGAGCGTGTCCATGACGAGTTCGCGCAGCATGTCGAGCGCGTTCGTCCAGTAGTAGTCATCCGGCGCGGCGGCGGCGTAGACCGGGTCGAGCGCGGCAAAATCCGGCGCAAGAAGCGGGTCGCGCAGGAATGCCGGCGCATATTCCATGCTCTCGTGAAAATCGCGCAGGATCAGCCGTTCCGGCCAGCCGTCGCGATGGACGAGCAGCATGTTCTGCGCATGGGCCTCCACGGCAATGCCGTGCTGCACGAGAAGGTGCCAGACGGGGAGGACCGCAACCTCGATGAGGCGCGCGAACCAGGCCTCGAAACCATGGCGCGCAAGCCACGGCGCAATGAAGGGCGCGCCATAGGCCTCGAACACCGCAAGCGCGTTGAAGGGCACGATCGCCTCGCCGGGCCGCAATGTCGCCTCCGCGCTTTCGCGCCAGATGGCGGCGATCTCGCCGGCGAGCGGGCCATCGCGATCGGCGATGATGCCGGCATATTCCTTCAGGATCGTCAGGGGATAGCGGTCCGCGAACAACGGATCATCAGCCACGACCCGGGCGATCCAGTCGGAAAGGACGGGCGCGGTGCAGACGGAATGCGCTGCGAGGATGCGGCGGGAGGAGGTGTTGATGATGCCAAGCGCAAGCTTGACGCTGGCGCGCTGCGGCGCGTCGATATTGTGCAGCGAACGCACGGACTGGCTTGCGACATACCGGTCGCCGGCCGAACCGAGGAAATGCGCCTCGCCGCGTTCGAGCCAGCCGGCAAGCCGGTCCCGCCTGAGATAATCCCATTGCCAGGGATGCAGCGGGAGGAGGCCGAAATCCTCGGGGGAAAGGCCAAGGGCGGCGCGGCGGGCCTGAAGGTCCGCATGGGCGTCGGCGCCAAGCTCGGCGGTCCAGAAGGCATCCTCGTCGGCGGGCAGCGCCTGCCGCAGGTGCCGGCGGGCGACGAGCAGCCAGACAAGGCGGAAGGGCGTGCCGGCCTCGGGCCCGTAGGCGCGGTTGTCTTCTTGGGTGAAGCCGGCGCGCGCCTTGTAGCACGGATGATAGGGATGGCCTTCGTCGAGCGCGCCCTCGATACCGGAAAAGGACAGGGCGCGGCGGTCGCGCGGCGCGATCTCCCTGCGGTTCCAGCGGGCGAAGGCGACGGTGAGGTCCAGTTCGCTGGTCAGTTTCGCGCGGTTTTCCGCCGGGCCGGGCAGGGCCGGGACGATGTCCGCAACACTTGCCGCCACCCAGCCGCTGTCCCGCCGGAATTCGACGGAGAAGGGGCGGATGCGCGGCCGGCCGAAGGGACCGATGGTGGCGTGGCAGCGATACGCCCGGTCGCCCTGCTGCCAGACGAGATGGCCCGATCCGGCGCGCACCGGCGTCACGACATGCTCGAAGATCAGCGCGGCGACGAGCTGGCGCAGGACACGGTCGTCGGGGCGGGAAACATCCTCAAGAGGCAATGGCATGGCCAAGCCTTTCCGTGGCGCACGCGTTCCAGAGCGGGTTTGCGATGCGCCGATAGAGCGTGCGCGTGTCCTCCGCCTGCAGCTCGTCCACGCCGAAAAGCCGCGCCCTGAGGTTCGCCTTGGAGGCGATGGTCGGGGAATGGATGAGGCTTTCGGCAAAGCGGGCGCCGGCCCCGGTCAGGACGCGCGCCAGGTTTTCGAGACGCCGGTGGAGGATCGCCAGCAGCACCGTTTCGTCGGCAAGGCCGTCGTGGCCCATCCGCGAGATGACCGAGAAGATCTGGTTGACGACGGCATAATAGGCAAAGCGGTCGTGGATATCGGCTTCGGGAAAATAGAGGCCGTCGATTCCGTCCATGTCCGGGACCAGCCGGGCGAGGGAGGCGCGGTGCCGCTCCGCAAGGTAGAAACCCTGGTTGTCGCGATAGTAGTAGGCCGAGGGAAAACCGCTCGACAGGTCGAGCAGGCTGTTCTGCTGGTGGGCCTCCAGCGCGATGCCGAAATCGTCATAGAGTGTCAGCAGCGGATCGAGCGCATGGTCGAGATAGCGTTCGAACCAGATCGCGGCAATGCGGGCGAGATCCCGCCCGTTCCCGGCCGCAAGCCGGCGCAGGATATCCTCCAGCAGGGAGCATGCGCCCGGCAAGGGATCGGCCGTCAGGGCCGCGAGCGTCACGATGCCCCGGTCACGCCCCGTGCCGAACGGGTTTTCCCTGAGGATCACCTCGAAACCGCTTTCCACACGGCCGGGCATGGCGAGCCTGATATGGGCTGGGTCGCGGATGATGTGGAAGCCTTGATAGCGTCCGGCTACGCCCGCCCGGTCGATGAGCCGCGCGATGGCCGCGCCCGCCTCCAGTTCATGCAACCGGTTGACGCGCAGCGAATTGGTGATGCGCACCGGAAGCGAGAATTTCAGCATGAAGGGCAGCGCGGCGTTGTAGACGGTGCGCACCGAGGACGTGGCGGAAAAACGCGGCCCATGGGCGCCGAGCGCGCGCAGCGCGCCATCGTCGATCAGCGCCTGGACGGCGGGGTCGAGCATCAGGGCTTCCGCCTGCAGCGGGTGCATGGGAAGAAGCGTTTCGCCGGGCCCCAGCGGCACGTCCGGCGCCAGCGACCGTACGATCTCTTCGGCGCTGCGGCCGAGCGCGCTGTCGGCACGCACGAGGTCGCGTGCCACGGCGAAGTAATGCAGGCGGAAATCGCCGCCGAATTCCGGGGCATAGGTGCCCTGCTGCCAGAAGTTCATGCCCTCGCGGCTCTTCGGCGTCGGGTGCAGCCAGTGGCCATAGGCGACCGTCTGTTCGGCCTTCAGGAAGGTGACGCTTTCGGCGGTCAGCGGGCGGGCGGCGCCGAGATTTTCCGCCGTGCTCTGGTAGCTCTGCATGACGCGCAGCATCAGGCCGAGCTCATAGGCGCGGGCGCTGTCGCGCTGGCCGCCCTCGAAAAGCCGGCCGGAATCCTGGATCATGAGGGGCACGGCGTTCATCGGATCGATGCCGCGCCATTGCGGGTCGGCCGCCGGGCGGATCCAGATCGTGCCGAAATGCAAGGGACCGCAGAGCGAGCGCGAGGAGATTTCGGCACGCAGAACGAGGCGTTGGCCGGCCAGCGTCCATTCGAGGCATTCGACACTGCGCGCGCCATCGCGATGCATGACGGAGATGCCGGGATTGATCTCGCGAAGATAGCAGTTCGCGAAACTCTGGAAGGTTGCCGTTTCGGCCATGTGTTGCGTGGAGATCATGGTTCACCTGGAACGCCGGCCGGGCTGCCGCGGCATGCGGCAAGCCGGCTCGAAATTGACGATGGATGGCGGTCGTGCGCTCAGGTGACGGCGCGCCAGGTGAAGGGCGGCGGCGTTTCCCGGAAGGCGAAACGCAGGAGATGGTTCTCGATGACGGCCTTGGTCTCGCGAAGGCCTTCCGCGTCGGCGGCCGCGACATGAATGTCGAGCCCGTTTCCAGCGACCGTCAGGACCGAGGTGCCGCAGGAAAAGCGGCATTCGCCGCGTGTGTCGCCATAGGTCACGTCGACCTTGTGGGCGAAATGCTTGCAGAGCTGCTGCAGGTACTTTGCACTGTTTTCGGTTTCAAATCGGGTGGTGGCTTCCATGGAGGGTCCTCCTCTTTCCGATGGTCCGCTTCCGGCGGCAGGGCGCCGCCGGAAGCGTTGTCACTAGAAGGTGGCGCGCACGCTCAGCATGAACGAGCGGCCGGGCTGGTAGAGCGGCGTGACGCCCGGGAATTCCTGGCCGTAGGTCGCGCGGTCTGCATAGACCTCGTCGAAGATGTTCTTCACGTCGGCGCGCAGGGTCAGGTTCTGGTGATCGACCGGCTTGTATTCGAGATAGGCGTTGAACACCGTGTAGGCTTCGAAGGGCTTGTTTGCGGGTTCCCCTGCCGCGGCCGCCGGAACCTTGTCGTATTTCAGCGCGATCTCGACGTCACCGCCGACCGTCACCCCGTAGTCGGCGAAGGTATGGGCGGCGGTGACGGTGACGATCTCGCCGACGGGGGTCGTCAGATACGTGCCGGTGTCGGAATCCGCCGGCTTGCCGTCGATGCGCGTGTCGGTGTTGATGTATTTCACGCGCAGGAAGCTGTCGGTCCATTCGTAGCCGGCGGCGATGGAAAAGCCTTCCGATTCCACCTCCCGGGCCCTGTAGGCCTGGGCATAGCGGGCGTAGCGCGCATTCTCCATGTCCGTGCGGAAGACCGAACCTTCGAGCGTGAAGCCGTTATAGGTGGCGACGAGGCCGATCGTGTAGTTGTCGGCGGTCGTCGGTTCCGGTGCGGGCAGGTACGTCCAGGCCGGGTTCAGGATGAAGTTTTCCGCCAGCGGAATGCCCGACCAGACATGCGAGTAGCCGGCCTTGGCCGTCAGGAAATCCTCGATGAGATCGTATTCGGCCGAGACGTTGCCGCTGAGGCCGGCATTGTCGAATTCCTGGCCGCCGGTGCCGGTGAACCATTGCCGGTCCGCGCGGCCGCCGAAGGAAAGGCGCGTCCGCTCGAAGGGTTCGAGGCGCGCCTGGACATAGGCCCCGAGATTGCTCGCCTTCTCCGTCGCGGCATCGTAGAGGTCGTCGAGCTCAGCGCGGTCGCTGTAGAAATCGACGCCTGCCGTCACCGTTCCGATATCGAAGTGGAAGCGGTTCTCGAACTTGCCGTTGAACGTCGAGGTCACGCCTGCGATCGGGTAGGAGACAGGTCCGGTGCCCGGCTTGGGAAAGACCGTCGTGTCGACCTCGGTCGTGCCATAGGCAAGAACCAGCTTCGGATCCCACCACCCCTCGGGCGTCTCGTCCGTATAGGTGAAGACGGTGTTGTTGCGGTCGAGGCGATAGTCGCGGATGTCCTTGTCCCACGGCTTGCTGCCCGTGGTGGTGCGCATGTTGGCGCGGAAGGGACGCGGCGCATCGTCCTTGACGCTTTCGTGGCTGAGTTCGACGCGGTCGCCGCTTTCGAATTCATAGGCGACCTTGCCGAGGCCGCTCAGGAAGTTGGTCCGCGTGCCCGGTACCTTGTCGCCATTGCCGTCGGAGAACTCGCCGCCCTTGCCGAAGTTCAGATAGCCCAGGAACTCGTACCCCTGATGGATGCCGTAAGCGGAAAGGCCGGTGCCGAAGACGCCGCCATTCGTGTTGTAGGTGGTGTTGACGAAGCCGCCGAAGCCGTCGCCGTCGAGGAAGTCGCGCGCGTCCTTCGTCTGGTATTCGATGGCGCCGGCCAGCGCGCCGGGACCTGCATCGGCGGGCGCCACGCCCTCGTCGACGCTGACGGCCTTCAGAAGCGCCGGATCGATCAGCGTCGTGGCATTGTGGTGGAACACCTTGTTGTTCTGCCGGCTGCCGTCGATGGAAACGGCGAGGTTGGTTTCCTCGATGCCGTTGACATAGACCTTCTGCGACATGGGCAGGGAAGAGCCGACCTTGACGCTCGGTTCCTCGCGGAAGACGTCCTGAAGGTTTGCGGGGTTCTTCCGTTCCAGATCCTTGGCGGTGATGTTGACCTCGCCGACGTCGCCCTGGCCGACCTCGCCTTCACCCTCGACGGTCACCTGCTGCAGCGTCGTCGCGCCATTCTCGACCGAACCGGTGACAAGCGGGGAAACATGCTTCGGCGTCACGATCGCGGTGCCCTCGGGCGTGATCGAATGGCGCAGATCCGCCCCTTCGAGCAAGGCGGCCAGTGCCTGCCCGGGCGTGTAGCTGCCCTTGATCGCCTTCGAGGTGATGCCGTGCGATGTCGTGGCGGCAAGCGAAACCTGCAGGCCCGACTGGCGGCCGAACGTATTGAGGGCGCTTGCCAGCGACTGCGCCGGGATATCGAAGGCCATGGTGCCGACCCGGGCGGTCTTTTCCTGCGCCGCGGCCGGCTGAAGCGCCGCCTGCGGCAGGATGAAGACAAGCGCCACGGCCGTGGAAACCATCAGCCTGGCAAAGAAGACAGTGCGGACCTGCGCCCCCGCGCGTGTTCCGTTCATTCGATCAAGATGCAAACGCATTTTACCCCCGGCATCATACCCTGGGACGCGCCGCCCCGGCGCGCATTCCCGGTTCAAAGACGACGGGCTCCGGGATCTTTTTCACGCCGGGCGCAAATTTCTTGATTTTTTCGGAAAACTTTTCGTGAGCCCTAGAAACGCGAGACGACGCGCACGTAATTCGAGACCGCGCGCACCTTGCCGCCGAGCGGCTGGACGAGGGCGCGCAGCGCCCGGTCGGGATCGGTGAGATCGTAGAGGCCCGTCACGCGCTGCCGGCCAAGCGCGCCGTCGGGCAGGCTGATCCAGGCCGGATGGTAACGTTGCAGGCGCGCGACAACGCTTTCCACCGTCACGTTGTTGACGAACAGCAGCCCGTTGCGCCAGGCGGCGATTTCTCCGACGGTCACCGTCTCCCGCGTAATCTCGCCGGTATCGTGGTCGACCGTCGCCATATCGCCGGGCGCCATTTCCGCAACGGCCGATGTCGCCGCGCCGGAAAGGCCGACGACGCCACGGGCGAGCTGCACCGTCGTCGAGGAGGGATCGAGCGCCACGTCGAAGGCGGTGCCGAGCACCACGACCCTCGCTTCGCCGGCTTCCACCGTGAAGGGGCGGGCGGCATCGTGCGCCACGTCGAAGAAGGCTTCGCCCGACAGGAGGCGCACCCGGCGCTCTTCCGGCGTGATGTCCACGCCGATGGCACTGCCGCCGGAGAGATTGACCTGCGACCCATCCGCCAGCGTGACCGTGCGGCTCTCGCCGGTCGCCGTCATAACGTCCGCCTGAAGACGAAGGAGAAGGGCAGGGGCGACGAGGATCGCGGCAACCGTGGCCGCAACGGCAAAAGCAATTCCGGCGGCCCAGCGGCCGCGGCGCCTGGCCGGAAGGGCAACGACGTTTTCGGCCGCCCTGACCTGCCAGAGATCGGCATGTTGCGGCTTGATCTCGCCGAGCAGCGCCCATGTGCGCAGGGCTGCCTGCCAGGCGGCGCGGTTGTCTTCGGAATGCTGCAGCCATGCCTGCAGACCGTCTGCGGTCTCGTGACATTGCGGCTTGTCCTTGAGGCGTAGAAGCCAATCCATGGCCTCTTCCATTGCGCGCCGCTTGTCTGTGTCGTCCCTGGTCAAGATACTACCTGTGCCCCGGCACCCCGTGCCGTGCTGCGCGTTCTAGCCGAATAATCGATCTCTGCGTAGGGACGATCTGCGGGCAATTTTTTTTCACACCGCCGTCAGGAAGCGGCATCGCCGAGACGGAGCGCGATCTCGACCAGAGCGGTCCGCACATGGCGGTGCGCCGTCGCGACGGAAATGCCGAGATGGGCCGCCACCTCCTCCAGCGTATGTCCGCCGAAACGATGCATTTCGACCGCGACGCGCACGTCGACCGGAAAGCCGTCGAGCACCTGGCGGACGATCTGCAGCTCCTGCGATACCTGAACGTTTTCCTCGGGTGTCTCGACAGCGCGGGGGATCGACCAATAGGGCGGCTCGTCGTCGCGCTCCCTCATCTCGATCTTCCGCCGCTTGATGACGTCGAGGCAGAGGTTGCGCACGATGCGGTAGAGATAGGCGAGTGTCTGCGCTGCGGCCGTGCCGGTCGTGTTCGACGGCGAGAACCGGATGAAGGCGTCCTGCACGATATCTTCCGCCGCTTCCCGCGAGCCGAGAATGCGCGTGGCGTAACGCACCAGAGCCGGCTTGTGGGTGGCGTAAAGCAGCGCCGTCGCATCCCCGTCCTTCAAGACGTCTCGTTCCTCTCCTGCTGGCTTTCCGGCAGGACAAACGCCGCAAGCCACGCTGCATCACGCTGGCGGAACGCAGCTGTGGCAGCGGTCGCCGTGGGAAAGGGCATAACTAAGTTGACAAACGTAGTCAAGTTTGATGCGCAAGCCACCGGCGATTTCGACGCTGGGTCGCTTGCAGGCTAATCTTGCGGACCGGCTTTCAGAGCCTGCAGGATCGTCCAGCCGAGGGCAATCGGCGAGAGCAGCGGTGCGACGAGGATCAGGATGGCCAGCAGCACGATGCCGAGCACATCCAGCGCCGCGATCGCCGGTACCCATGTTTCCATGAAACCGGCGAAGGCCTGGTAGCAGGCCGCCAGCAGGAGAAGGTCGGCGCCCGCCAGCCACCAGGGCGAGCCGTCGAAAGAAACGACCCAGGCGAGGCTCGCGAGAGAAATGCTCATGGCGAGCAGAATAAACATGGCCTGCAGCACGTAAGATTTGCGAGAATGCACTTTCCGGCGCGTAACGGTGGTTCCATGCACGCTTTTGCCTCCCTCTTCCCAAGCCGCGCGGCATGCCGCGATCCGGAAGCCATGGTCTATGGAAAAAGCGGACGAAACGCAAAGCCGCGGCCGTCGCCGGCCTGCGCATCGCTCGAGCGCCATCGATGATGCCGGCCTTTCGCGGTTGCAACGCATGACCGATCCGCATCGTCCGTCCGCGGCCCATTTCGACGCGCCGGTCTGCCGCAATTGCGGCGCCGCGCTCTCCACGCCCTTCTGTTCCGCCTGCGGCCAGAAGAAGGCGCGGCGCTTCGGCTGGGGCGAGGTGCGGGACGAAGCCTGGGACAAGCTGCGCTGGTTCGAGGCCGACATGGTCAAGGCGGCCCTGCGGGTCACCTTCGCCCCGGGCAGCGTGGCGCGCGCCTATGTGCTCGGCGAGCGCAAGAAACATGTGCACCCGCTGAAGCTCCTGCTGGCGGCCATCGTGCTGTTGCTTGTCGTCATCCACCAGACGGATTTCTTCGGCTCCGCGAGCCCCGGTCTCAGCAAGGCGCTGGTGCTGGTGCAGGCCTATTCGAAATGGTCGTTCTCCATCGGGATCGTCGCCATTCTGACCGCCTCGTTGATTGTTTTCCGGCGTCGCGGCGGGTTCAACGTGGTCGAGCATCTGGTGCTGGCGACCTATGCGCATTTTGTGATCCTTGTCGCCAACATCCTCAATCTGCTGCCGCTCTACTGGTGGACGGGTATCGAGGCGGTGAAGGCACATCGCGCCATCTCCGGCTACTACATGGGATGGGTCGAGGCCGGCATTGTCTTCGTGGCCTTCACGCAGTTCTTTTCAATCGATCTTCGCCGGCAATGGTGGTGGCCGCTCATCGGCACCGCCGTGTTCTACGCCGTCAAGAAGGGCGCGCTCTATCTCTACGGGCGCGCAGTGATCCGGATCGTCATGATCCAACTCGCTTGAGGCGAGGATGGCGGCTCCGGAATGTCAACGAGGAGGAAATCAATGGTGATGAACCTGCGAACCTGGAAATTCATGCTCGGCCTTTCCGTGGCCACGATGGCGCTTGCCTGCGGGGCGAGGGCCGGCACCGCACCGCTGTCGCGCGCGGGAGAAGGCTTCCTGACGCCGATCCCGAACGGCGCGGCGATCTGCGACGACATGTTCAGCCGCCTCGAGAAGAAGGACCGCGGCGTGCTCGTCGCCGAGGCGGAAACGAAGACGCCTTCCGAGCAGGAACTGGCCGCGGAACTGAGCGAGTTGCTGCAGGCCTGTTCCTATGATGGCCAGGCCTTCAAGGTGGATCCGCGCGCCCTGGCCGGCACCGATGGCACGGATGGCAAGGAAGCCGTGCGCAACATCATGCGGTTCACCGGCCTGCCGCAGAACTTCAAGGTCGTCGAGGGCGAAGTGCCGAACGCCGCCGCGCTGATCGTGATGGGGGGTGACGGCGTGCCGGAACGCGTCATCGCCTATAATGCCGTCTTCATGAAACAGGTGCGCGAGGCAACGATCAACAACGATTGGGCCAGCATCTCCATCATGGCGCACGAGATCGGTCATCACCTCTCCGGCCATACGTTGCTGCCGGGCGGCAGCCAGCCGCCGATCGAGCTGGAGGCGGACAAGTTCAGCGGCTTCGTGCTCTACAAGATGGGCGCGGCGCTGACCGACGCCACCAAGGCGATCAGCACGCTCATTCCCGAAGAGGACGGCCCGACCCATCCCGGCCGCAAGAAGCGGCTGGTGGCGATCGAGGCGGGCTGGACGGAATCCTGCGAGCAGCAGGCCGGCCCCCAATGCAGCGACACGGCGGTCGCCGCCGCCGATCTGCAGCCGGACGCCGGCGTCGAGGCCAAGACGGAAAGCGGCTCCGCGCCGTCGGAACTCACCACGGACAGCCAGGCGCATGCCGCGGCCGGCAGTGAGGCGGCTTCGCAGGATCTGGCGGGACTGACCCGCGAGGTGCTGGAAGCCCGGCTGATCGAGGCAATGGGCAAGCTGACCAAGCCGGATGCCGATATCGATGCTGTAAGCAAGGAGGTCGAGGCCATCAACAATGCACTGGCGTCAGCCGGAAGCGCGTCGGCCAAGAAGCCGGAAACGGTGGCAGCCGGCCCCGTGGACAGGATGCCGGTGCTCGATGCGGCCAGCACGCCCTCCAAGTTCGACCGCTTCGTCTATGACGAGCTCGGCATGTTCGATCCGGCGATCAAGGAGACGTTGGCAAAGGCTGCCTACGACTTCGCCGAAAGCAACAATATCGAGATCGTCACCATCGTCGCGAAGGACCTGCAGGGGCGCAGCGCGGATCAATATGCGCTGGATGCGATGCGCCAGTTGCGCGTCGGCAAGCTGGAGGTCGGCAACGGCGCCGTGCTGGTCGTCGCGCCCGGGAGCCGGCAGACGGGCATCGCGCTCGGCGCCGGTCTCCTCGTGGAGTATGAGGACAGCGAGCCGCTACGCGGTTATCTCGAGAGCTTCCTGACGCTGCTCGATGGCGGCACGAAACCACCGGCCGCCAGCGAGCTGATCGCCGAAGCCGGCTACCGCATCATGCGCGACACCAAGCCCTGGGAATGGAACGTGCGGTTCCAGAGCCTCGAGGACATGGTCGCCG
This sequence comes from Shinella sp. G-2, assembly GCF_050172695.1. NCBI lineage: Bacteria > Pseudomonadati > Pseudomonadota > Alphaproteobacteria > Hyphomicrobiales > Rhizobiaceae > Shinella > Shinella sp. G-2. The sequence continues at coordinate 18,949 of NZ_JBBEYH010000030.1, forward strand.
CCGAAGCGAAAGCCGAGGCCGACCTTGCCGCGACGGGTGCGAAATACGACCCGCTGAAAAGCCCGTCCTGGCGCAAGCTGGCCCGGGTGCGCGCGACCATCGTGACGACGACGCCGAGCCGGGACGACAAGGTACTGGACGTGAATACCATCAAGGAGGAGCGCATCGGCCCCGCCATGCATGTCCGCTCCGCCGAGGGCCGCGACGCCCTCGTCTACGTCAATCCAGCCGCCGCCGCGCTGATGCCGGTGCCGCTGGAAACCGGCAGGACCTATGCCTTCGTCGTCCGTGAAAGCTTCCTCGCCGGCGACACGCCGCAATTCGACCTGATCAGCTACGATCTGATCGAATAGGCCTTTGCCATGCCTGCCGCATCCCAATGGGACCGGGCGGCGGGATTGCTGAAGGTCTGAGGTGGACGGATGGCCCTCACAAGGGGCAACAAGCGGGCCGGAAATACACCCGGCCCGTTCCATCGCGTGGCGGTCCGCGATGACGGTCTTTAGAGGAGCTGCCAGCCCCGTTCTCCACTGCTTCCGACGGTGATCTGCATCAGCCAAACGCACTTCGTGCCGCAGTCCCGCCTTCCGCCAGGCTGGATTTCAGCCAATCCCTGAAAGCGGGCAGCACGGGATGGTCTGACTTCACGAGGTCGACCACGAGGTAGTAGGAGCGTGGCGAGCGGATTGCGATGTTGAAGGGGCGAACGAGCCTGCCGTCCCCCAGCGCATCCCGGCTCGTCAGCTCGTCGCCCATCGCGATGCCTTGGCCGGCGATGGCGGCGGAGAAGAGAAGGTTCATATCCGAAAAGGTGATGCCCCGAGCGGGGTCGGAATTTTCGACCTTGGTCAGCGACAGCCAGCGTGTCCAGTCTTCGAGATCGCCAAGATGCAGCAGGTTGGTGCGCAGTACATCGACTGGCTTTGAAAGCCCCCCGAGTTTGTTGAGCAGGCTTGGGCTGCAGAGCGGGGTGAATTCCACGTCGAAAAGCAGCTCCACCACGTGGTTTGGCCAGTTTCCGTCGCCGAAGGCGATGAAAGCGTCGGTGTCGGCGTTGCTGACATCGTCCAGCCGGCGGGGGGTGAGGATGGAGAGCGAGACATTGGGGTGCATTTCCTGGAAGGACGCGATGTGGGTGCACAGCCAGAGCGAGGCGAAGCCGGGTGTGCAACTGATCCGGAAGGAACCGCCGATGCCCTGACCTTGCTGCATGCCCGCATCACCCAGCATCGTTAGCGCCTTGTGAACGTCATGTGCATAGCGCCGGCCGCGCGCGGTGAGCGCCACGCCCTTGCCGATGCGCTCAAGAAGGTCGAAACCGAGGTCGCTTTCGAGCAGCCGCAGTTGGTGGCTGACGGCGCTTCGCGTCAAGTTCAGCTCCTCGGCCGCCCGCCAGACACTGCCGTGCCGCGCGAAACTGTCGAGCGCGCGCAGCGCCTGCGTTGATGGAATCCGCGGTTTTTCCGGCATGCCAAGCCTGCTCTTTGGTGAATAGAATTTGCAGAAAATGGTAAAATAAATCGCTTTTTGTGCAAGGGATTTGCTGATTACCTGATGGCAACGGCAGGGGCACCCGAAGGGAACATCCCGCCGCTATCCAATATTCGACAGGTAAATCAAGACGATGCGCTCCCTCTACGATCATCGGCCGAGCCATGCGGCCGACCATGTCTTTGCAGACCTCGTCCTCGTCAACGGTCGCATCTATACCGGCGATCCCGGCCTGCCCTGGTGCCAGGCTCTGGCGGTCGCGCGCGGGCGTGTTATCGCGCGCGACGATGTCGAGCATCTGATCGGCGCACAAACCCGGGTGATGGATATCGGCGGACGTTTCGCCATGCCCGGCCTCTATGACATGCACACCCACCCGGATCTCGCGCTCGCTCCGCGCTATGCCGAGGATCTCGACATTGGCATCGTCGATCCGACACCCGAGCAGGTGCGTGACGCGGTGCAGGCCTATGCGGCCCGGCATCCCGACCGGGAGTGGATCTACGGGCAGTATTTCGTCCGCTATACTTTCCGCCAGGCAGGCCTCGTACCCGGTCGCGACTGGCTGGACAGCGTCATGCCTGACCGGCCGGTCGCGCTGCTCGACCGCATGTGGGGCACCATGATGGTCAACAGCATGGCCCTTCGCCGCGCCGGCATCAGTGCGGACACGCCGGACCCGACGAACGGCTATCTTGAGCGCGATCCCGTCAGCGGGGAGCCGACGGGCCTGCTCATCGACGGTGCCTACGCTCTCATCCATGCGGCGATGCCGCCGACGCCCGTCGCGGTCTTGCGTGCTGCCTATCGGGACGGGGTGCGCTATCAGTCTGCGCGCGGGGTTGTCGCGACCAAATATGTGCATGTCTGCGAAAGCCGGCTGAACGCCCTCCAATCGCTCGACCAGGCCGGCGAGCTTACCCTGCGTGTCGAGGCGGCCATCAGCTGGCAGGACGACATCTTTCCGGTGCGCCGGCGCTGGGAGTTGCTGGCCGGCGAGCGCCACTATTATCGCTCGGCCAGGCTGAACGCCAATGCGGTGAAATTCCACTTCGACGGTACGGTGGAGCCGCGCTCGTCCTTTCTCATCACGCCCTGGGACGGCGGCAACGCGGGCTGGAGCGGCAAGCTGAACCTTACGCCGGAGCATCTTGCCGATATGATCTGGGACATGGACCGACAGGGCATCCGTGTCATCGCCCATTGCACGGGGGATGCGGCGTCCGACACCTTTCTCGACGCGGTCGAGGAGGTGCGCGGGCGGCCCGGAGGGCTCAACGTCCGCCACCAATGCGCACACAGCACCATCCTGCACGGTGGCAATCTCCGGCGCTTCCGCGATCTCAACGTCACAGCCGAATTCTCGCCGGTCTCATGGTATCCGTCGAAATTCGTTTCAGGCGCGCGCTCGGGCTACGGCCCGGAACGCCTGTCGCGGGCCTATAACGTCAAGGGCGTTCTGGAGGCCGGCGGTGTCGCCGTCATCGGTACGGACTGGCCGGTCAGCCCGCTCGATCCGTGGATCGCGCTCGAAACGCTGGTCACGCGCGCCAATCCCTGGGGCGAGGGGGAGGGGCGGTTCGGCGAACCGATTTCCCTGCCACAGGCCATCGACGTCATGACGCGCAACGGCGCCTGGTCGATGGGCATCGAACATGAGGCAGGTTCGCTCGAGATCGGCAAGTCGGCCGACATCATCGTGCTCGATCGCAATCTCTTCGAGGTGGAGCCGCAGGGCAACATCCATTCAACGCGTGTGGACCTCACCTTCCTGCAGGGCCAGTTGGTGCATGACCGGTTGAACGAGCGCTCAGAAGCGGTGTGGCAAGGGGAGGCGCCGAGCCTATGGTGACCGGAGCCAACGCGACAAGAAACGCAGCCCCGATCCCGGTCACGGTGATCGGTGGGTTTCTGGGGGCGGGCAAGACAACCCTCGTCAACCATATCCTGGGTGGTGACCACGGCTTGAAGATCGCCGTGATGGTCAACGATTTCGGGGCTGTCAACATTGACGCCGCCCTCATCGCCTCGGCGGAGGGCGGGCTCTACAGCCTTTCCAACGGATGCGTCTGCTGCGGCCTCAACCAAGGTCTGGTCGAGCAGATCGAGGCACTTCTGGCGGCTCGCGCGGACATCGACCATATCATTGTCGAGGCAAGCGGCGTGGCCGATCCTGCCCGCATCATGGACACGGTGCGCTATGCCCGTTTTGCCGGGCGGCTGCGGGCGGATGCCATCGTGGTGGTGGTCGACGTCGCAGGCTTTGACGCCGCCCGCGCGGCCGCCTCCGGTCTTGCGGATGTGCAGGTCGCATCGGCCGACATTCTCATCCTCAACAAGGCCGATCTGGCGGGCCGCGCTGCGGTGGATGCCTGGCGTGCGCGCTGCGTGTTTCCGGATATGCGATTGATAGAGGCGACGCAGGCGCGCGTGCCCTTCGACCTGCTCTTTGCCGGGCCGGTGCTTGCGCGCGGCGTCGTCTCGTCCTTTTCCGCCGAACCCGTCAATGAAATCGCCGTCAGCGCGACCTGGCGGCATGACGGAGTGGTCGATCTGAAGCGCGTTCAGGCCGTGCTGACCGGCCTGCCGGCCTCGGTCTATCGCGCCAAGGGATTCCTGCACACGGAGGGCGGCCGGTGCTTCGCCGTCCACCTCGTCGGAACCCGTTTGACCGTCGATGCTGCAGCATGGGCGCCCGAGGGGATCGACACCGAGAACGTGCTCGCGCTCATCGGTTTCGGCGAGCGTCCGCCTTTCGAGGCCATTCTGGCGCAACTCGACCGTTGCGCCGCTCCACCTTCATCTTCGCCATCAATCTAGCGGGACCAATCCATGGGAGGAAACCATATGATCCGCATTCTCGGCGCCGCGACGCTCGGCTTCGCACTTCTCAGTTCCACTGCCGCGTTCGCGGCCGGTGAACTCAACATCTTCAACTGGGGCAACTATACGAGTCCCGATCTCATCGCGAAGTTCGAGAAGCAATACGACGTCAAGGTCACGTTGACGGACTATGATTCCAACGAGACTGCGTTGGCGAAGGTTCGTCAGGGTGGCCACGGCTTCGACATGGTGGTCCCGACATCCAATGTGATGAATGTCTGGATCGACGAGGGCCTGCTTCTGGAGGCCCGTCCCGATCAGATGGAGAACTTCAAGAATGTTGACAAACGCTGGGTGAACGTGCCCTACGATCCGGGCCGCCACTACTCCGTGCCATGGCAGTGGGGCACGTCGGGGGTCTACGTCAACACATCGAAATATTCCGGCGATCCGAACACGGTGGCCGTCATCTTCGATCCGCCGCCGGAACTGGCCGGCAAGATCAACATCGTGCCGGAAATGGCCGATGTCATGTACTTCGCCATCCGCTATGTCGGTGGTGAAGGCTGCACGGGCGACCTCGCCGTGCTCAAGAAGGCGCGCGACGTTCTCAAGGCGGCCAGACCGAAATGGCTTTCCATGGACTATGGCTCCATCGAGCGAATGGCAAAGGGTGATACCTCCGCCGGCAGCAGCACGAGCGGCGCGATCTTCAGGGCTCGTCTGCAGAATCCCGCCATCGTCTACGGCTATCCGAAGGAAGGCTACCGCATCTGGATGGATAATCTCGCGATCCTGAAGGACGCCAAGAATGTCGAGAATGCCAAGCTCTTCATGAACTTCATGATGGATCCCGAAAACGCCGCGCTGCTTTCGAGCTTCGACCGCTACGCAAACGGCATCAAGGGGTCGGAGCAGTTCATGCCCGAGGACATGAAGAACGCGCCGGAAGTCAATATTCCCGAACAGTTCCGGGCGGCCGGAGAGTTCGCCGTGGCCTGCAAGCCCGAGGTGGACCAACTCTATACGAAGATCTGGACCGACGTGCTGAAGTAAGCGCCCGGGCGCCCTGAAAGGGGCGTCCATGCCTTTCGGGTTCTCCGAGCCTAGCCGAGATGTCCGTCTCGGCCTTTCACTCCTGAGCCTGCAACGGCCCCGGGCAAGCCGTCGCGTCCGCGACGTCTTGCCCCATTTTCTGGCTTCTCTCTGCACCGCATCTTCCATGTTTGTCGATGCCGGAGACCGTGCGGTTCGCCCCGCACAGTTCGGGGCGCACGCCATCGCCGCGTTGCGCGGCGATGGCATGCAGACCATGCAGCAAGGTCAGCATGAGTTTTCCCTCCGTGCGGCTCGATGGTTCGATCAGGCCGCATTGATGTGCCAGAGCGCGGCGGAGTGGCCCCAGATGCGGGCGCACGGTGGCTCGCCCTTCGGGTCGTCGAGAGGGTCGACGTTCGGAAACAGGTCCCGCTCTCGCACTGTCGCGGCGATCTGCTCGGGGCTGAGGGTGCGCTCCAGCGTATCAAGCTGGGCGTTGGCCCATCCGGCCATGCGTTGCAGTTCGGGATGCGGATCGCCGTTTTCAGGGCACGAGAGGGCGGCGATCCAGCGCTTCAGCCCGTCCGCGCGCCGTTGCGCGTCGAGGAGGTCGTCAAGCAGCGCCAGGCGCGCGCTTTCGCGCTGGCGGCGGGCGGCGGCCATCTGTTGCCGGCGCCCCAGGTCCTGCGGATCGTAGATCTCGGGGGTGTCCATGTGCAGCTCCATCGGTTTTCTTGCCGCCGACGATAGGCTTGCTGTCCGGGTGCCTGCGCTCCGATTGTTGCCTTCAAATCGGAAATCGGCGCCGACCCGGAATTCGATTTGAAAGCAAGGACCGGAGGGTGGCCAGGCGCATCGGTCTCTAGACTGACTTCACAACGAACGAGAGGTCAGGACGATGCGTGAAACCATTCGATTTGCGTGGGGAACCAGTTCCCTTGGCGATTTTGTCGTCGCCGTGTCGGACAGCGGGATCGTGGCGCTCGAATTCAGCGCCATGCGCACCGCGATGGAGGACGCGCTGCGCGCCCGGTTTCCGGACGCTGCGCTCGACCATCGTCCGCAAGAGCTTGCCGGCATGATCGACATCCTGGCCGGTGCGATCGACGATCCCGCAAGGCCCTGCGACCTGCCGCTCGATCTGCGTGGCACCCCCTATGAGGTTCAGGTCTGGCGCATGCTGCAGGGCATTCCTGCCGGCCAGACCACGAATTACGGGACGCTGGCGGCGCAGCTCGGTTCACGCGATCCGCGGGAGGTGACGGCCGCGATCGCCAGCAATCCCATCGCCTTGATCGTGCCCTGCCATCGCGTCATCAAGAAGGATGGCTCGATTTCCGGCTATCGATGGGGTGTGCGCCGCAAGCAGGCGCTTCTGGCCCGCGAACGGCGCGTCGCGGCGGAATGATATGGCGGCTGTTCCCCTGGCCGAGCCGCTCGATGTCATCCGGCTGTCCTTCGCATCCGTCGACGCCGCGCGCGACCGTTTTCCCGGCTACCGCCTGGCGCGGCTGGTCGCGGCGCGGCTCGACCTGGACGAGGACGACATCGAACGGCTCTCCGATATGCTCGGGATCGATCTCCTGCAGTCCATGGCAGGCGTCGCGCGGCCGTTCGACCGTCATTTGCGCGATGTCATCGCTCTCTATGCTCTGGGAGCCCTGTTCCGCGATGACGGGCATGCGCCCTATCATCATGCGATCCGGCCGACCGGTTACGATTATCATCGGGACGACGTGGACCCGTCCGGCATGGCCCTGTGGCGGGCCGACTATCGCGCGATGCCCGAGGTCCGCCAGATGATGGCCGCGTCCATCGTCTGGCTCTATCGGGCGGGGAAGGACAATGTCTGGCTGCGCCGCGTGCCCTGCACCTGGCATGCCGCCGAGGCGATTGCCTGTCTGCGCGGCAGCGGCGCCTTGCGGGACTGGGCCCGTCTCTATGCGCTCTATCCCGGCTGGTAGTGCTGCGATCCGTAAAGGGCGGATCGCAGCAGCGGATGGGACAATCGGCAGCGCGCCGTCAGCGCGCGTCGTGGAAGATGATCCCGACGGTATGGCGCATGCCGGAGCGGACGCGGCTGACGCCGTGGCGCAGGTTCACGCGGTAATTGCCCTTCGTGCCCTGGACGGGACGATTGTGGACGGCGAAGGCGACGGCGTCACCCTGGCGAAGCGGTACCACCTCGACGCGGCTCTGCATGCGCGGGCGTTGCTCGGTCAAGGCGAATTCACCGCCGGTGAAGTCGCGGCCCGGCTCCGAGAGCAGGATCGCGACCTGGATCGGAAAGGCGAGGTCGCCGTAGATATCCTGGTGAAGACAGTTGAAATCGCCAGGACCATATTGCAGCAGGAGCGGTGTCGGTCGGGTCTGGCCGGCGGCGTGGCATTGCTGCTGGAAGGCGGCATGCGTGCCGGGAAAACGCTGGTCCAGTCCCATCCGTTCGTTCCAGCGGTTGGCGACGCCGGCAAGGCGCGGATAGAGCGCCGTGCGCAGGCCGCCGACGACATCGGGCAGTGGATATCTGAAATAGCGGTATTCGCCCTTGCCGAAGCCATGCCGCGCCATGACGATATGGCTGCGGAAATGGCTTTGCTCGGGATAGAGCGATGCGAGGCTTGCGCATTCCTCGGGCGTGAGGAGACCGGGCAGCACGGCGCAGCCGAAGCCGTCGAGTTCGCCGGCAAGCCCCTGCCAGTCGTAGGCGGCAATCCTGGCTTCCGCGGATACCTCCGCGGAAGACGGGTCCTGATTGATCGCGGTCCTGCTCATGCCGAGGCTTCCTTCTCGATGAGAGTGCGTTTGCGCTCGATGCCCCAGCGATAGCCGGCGAGCTCCCCCGTGCCGCGCAGGACGCGGTGGCAGGGGATGGCGAGCGCGAGCGGGTTGGCGGCGCAGGCATTGCCGACGGCGCGCGGGCTGGCCAGCGGGCTGATCCAGCGCGCCAGGTCCCGGTAGCTGACCGTCTGGCCAGCCGGGATGGTCAGCAGCTTTTCCCAGACGCGGCGCTGGAACGGCGTGCCGCGCATGTCGAGCGTCAGATGAAGGCCGCCGCAGGGCTTTGCCATGTAGCGCAGGATTTCGGCGACATCCCCCTTCACGGCCTCCTCGCCAAGGACGAGCGTGGACTTCGGGAAACGGGCAGCGAGATCGGCGGCCAGTTCCTCTGCATCGTCACCGAGCAGGATCGCGCAAACACCCTTTGCGCTGCGCGCGACCAACACCTTGCCGAGGTCGCAATCGGTGATGGCATAGGACAGGATGTCAGCGGGCGTCGCGGGAGACTTGACCCGCAGCCTCGGCCGCAGCGCATTCATTTTAAGGATCAGGTTCATTGCCGTCACTCCGTGCTTGATGGGATGGCTGAACCTTAGGGCCGGGGCTGCCGTGTCAAACTCCGGTCCTTGCTTTCAAATCCAAGAAAGGCCGGCTTGCCGGCCGGTGCTCAAGCGTGCCCGTTCAGGTGAGCCTGAGGATCGTGGTCTCCGTGAGAAGGTAGGTCTCGCCGGAGGCGAAGCGGACTTCGGCCTCGCCATTGTCGCGCATCTGCAGCTCGGCATGGCCGGCGGCCACAAGCTCGCCGATGAATGCCATCACGAGCGCCTTGTCCGCGTTTCCCCGGGTGCGTGCCCCAGGCATGCCGGCGGCGTCCGTTCCAGGTCGCTTGCGCCGGCTCGTCCTGGCGTCGGATCCGCCCCGCGAGCACATGAGCGTGGTTCCTTGTTCTGGTCGTTGCGGCGGGCGGACCGTGAACGCCCGCCCGCCGCATTTCGATTGTTCTCGTCGAACGGCAAGGCGTCCGAGGGCTTGAGCATGTCAGGTTCAGATTGAACCAGACATGCTCTAAATTCTTTTGTTTTCGTTTGTCTTTTCGGGAAAACCGGTTCCCACTTTTCCCTGACAAACTCTAGAGAGCGCCCCGGAAGGTCAGATTGATGCGCATGCGTCCGACGGTGTCGTGGATGCCGTCCTTCAATTCGGGAACGCCGTGATGGAAAAGCCGTGACGGGCCGCCCCAGACGGCGACGTCGCCGTGCCGCAGCGCATATTTCTGCACGGGATCGGTCCGCTTCAGGCCGCCGAACTGGAACGTCGCCGGCAGGCCAAGCGAGACCGACACGATCGGATTGGCGAAGTCGCGTTCGTTCCTGTCCTGATGCAGCGAAAGGCGGGCGCCGGGTTCGTAGCGATTGATCAGGCAGGCGTCAGGCCGGAAATCCGGATAGCCTGCCCGCGCCGCCGCCGTGATCGCCAGATCGAGGAAACAATCCGGCATGACGGGCCAGGGTCGACCGGTTTGCGGGTCGGTGCGGTCGTAGCGATACCCCGTGCGATCGGTAACCCAGCCGGCCGCGCCGCAATTCGTCATCGCCACCGACATGGTGAAACCACCCGGCGTGACCATGTGCCGGAAGGGCGACGAAGCGGTGATATCGTCGAGCGCGATAAGCAGGGCCTTTTCGTAGGGAAGGGCCGCGCCGCGTAACAGCATCGCACCCTCCGCCATGATCTCCGTCGCGGGTTCTGCGGGCGCAAGCCTGCCAAACAGATCGGGCATCGGTTCTGCCTATCGGATGTTCCGTTGATCGAAGGGCGGGGTCATTTCAAGACGTTTCCGCGCTCGCGCGGGACGCGCCAGAGATACCAGGCTGCGACCGTGCGATGGGGCGACCAGGCCTTCGAGATCGCACGCAGCTGTTTCGGCTTCGGCTGCTCGGGCAGCGATTTCAGGACGCGATAGCCTTCGCGAACCCCGAAATCGTCGACGGGCAGAACATCCATCCGTTCCAGCGCGTACATCAGCAGCATTTCGACCGTCCAGCGACCGATGCCCTTGATGGCGACCATGCGCTCGATCAGCGCTTCGTCTTCCATGGTGGCCGCAATCGGGCGGGCGGGGATCAGGCCGTCCAGCGTTCCCTGCGCAATGGCCTTGATGGTGCCGATCTTGCTGGCCGAAAAGCCGCAGGCCCGTAGCGCATCGAACCTGGCTGCGACGAGATCGTCCGGGGTGGGAAAATCCCGGTTCGCGAAGAGCCCCTTGAGGCGGCCGATGATCGCGTCGCCGGCCTTGGCCGTCAGTTGCTGATAGGCAATCGCCCGCACGAGCGCCTCGTAGGGCTCACGGGCGGCCTTGGGATCGTGCCGGCATGGCCCGACCAGATCGATCAGCCTTGCCCAGTCCTCGTCCTGGTCCGCGAGGAAGGCAACGGAATCATCGTAACGTGAAAAAAGGTTCATGCGGTCCGTCCGGCGAGCGCGGTCGAGGGCTGGAGCGCTTCCCGGTCGAGCAGGACGCGCTTGCGGTCGACGCCCCAGGCGTAGCCGGAAAGCGCGCCGTCGTTGCGAACGACGCGATGGCAGGGAATGGCGACCGCGAGGGTGTTGGCGGCACACGCGCCGGCGACTGCCCGCCGGGCGCGCGGCGCGCCGATGCGGCGGGCAACCTGCGAATAGGAGAGACGTTCGCCGACGGGAATCTCCTGCAGGACCTGCCATACCCGGCGCTGGAACGCGGTGCCGCGGACGTCGAGCGGCAAGTCGAGACCAATGCCCGGATTTTCGACGAAGCCGCAGACACGGGCGACCAGCGCTTCATAGTCGCGGTCCATGCCGATCAGGCGTGCCTTCGGAAACCGATCCTGCAGATCGCGCACCAGCGCCTCCGGGTCGTCACCGAGCAGGATCGCGGCGACGCCCTTCGTGCTGGACGCCACGAGGATCGCGCCGAGACAGGACTGGCCGACGGCGAACTTGATGTCCTCGTTGGCGCCTCCCGCGCGATACTGCGTCGGCGTCATGCCAAGCATGCCGTTCGATTTCTCATAGAAGCGGCCACTCGAATTGAAGCCGGCGTCATACATCGCCTCGGTGACGCTGGTGCCGGTTTCGAGGCCTTGCCGCACCTTCTTCGCGCGCTGTCCGGCGGCATAGGCCTTCGGGGTCAACCCCGTCGATGCCTTGAACATGCGATGGAAATAGCTCGGACTGCGGTCGACGGCGGCCGCCAGCGCCTCCAGTGACGGTTCTTCCTCGCTGTCCTCGATGATGCGGCAGGCTTTCGCGACGAGCGCGGCATTCTCGCATTCGAGTGTCGGGCCATCGGGATTGCAGCGGCGGCAGGGCCTGAAGCCGGTCGCGCGGGCGCTTTCGAGCGTGTCATGCAGGGCGACGTTCTTCGGGTTCGCGGCACGCGACGGGCAGGAGGGCCGGCAATAGACGCCGGTCGTCGAAACGGAATACCAGAGCTGGCCGTCGGCGGACTTGTCACGTGCGAGGACGCGCGCCCAGCGGGGATCGTCCGCCACGGGAACCGATGAGGGGGGAAGGGGTGATGCGGGCCGGATGGTCGTGTCCATGGTCTCTGCTCGGATGGGTCTGGCATGATCGTGCCGCCGATCGGCGTCGGCCACACTCCGATCCTTGCTCTCAAATCGAACGAAAACCACCCGGTTCTTGCGCTGGCCCGGCTGTGCTGCACGGCAGAAACGGGGAGGCCCGCACCGGATCCGTGCGCGCCTCCCGTTCTCTCGCGACGTTGCATGGAGCCCGGCGGGCGGCGTCCTTCCGTCAGGCCTTGCGGATCAGCCCGAGCTGCATCATCGCCGTCAGGCCGTCGTCGAGGCCGTGCTCCTCGACGATCATGCCGTCGACCACCTTCAGCACGGTCTTGCCGGTGAAGTGCATCTTGCGGCCGGTCGCGGCAGGAAGCGCATCGTAGCCGGGCAGGAGATCGTCCCAGCCCGCACCGGTATGCGTGCCGCCGCCTTCCCACTGGCCGACGACATGGTCGCCCTCGGCGATCAGGTCCGCCGTGCCCCAGAAGTTGAGGTCGGGAAAGGCGGCGCGGAAATCGGTCATGAAGGCCTTGATGTCCTCGCGGCCGCGACGCGGCTCGTGCAGGGAATAGTGCAGCAGCATATCGGGATGGGCGATCTCGTCGACGACGGCAAGATTGACGGTCTTGCCCCAGAATTCGGTGAACCAGCGAACGACGACGGCCTTGTTGTCTTCTTCTTTGCTCATGGAAAAATCCTCTCTTCCAGTCGGGCGGGCATCGAAACCGTTCGATGACCTGCGAGAGGGATATCGGAGCGCGGCGGTCGCCAAACTCCGGTTCTTCTCTTCGAACCGGAAACGGCGGGGCCGGGGACAGACCTGTCATCGGGCGGCATAACACCCTGGGGTTATTGGCTTTGCCCGCGACTTCCCCGACCTTTCACCCCAAGACCTGGAGGAGGGGAACATGACACAAACAATCAAACTCGACCGAACGCTCGGCCTGTGGTCCGTCGTTCTGTTTGGCCTTGCCTATATGACGCCGATGATCGTGTTCGGCACGTTCGGCGCCCTGGCATCGGTGAGCCAGGGCACGACGGCGATGGCCTATTTCATCGCGGCGCTGGCGATTTTCCTGACGGCAGCAAGTTACGGCGTCATGGCGAAAGTCTATCCGGTCGCCGGTTCCGCCTATACCTATGCCCGCAGATCCCTCAATTCCGGTGTCGGCTTTCTCGTCGGCTGGGCGGTGCTGCTCGACTATTTCTTCTTGCCGATGGTGATCTGGCTGATCGGCGCGGCCTATCTCACCGCGGCCTTTCCGGCCGTGCCGGCCTGGATGTGGATCGTCGGCTTCATCGTGCTGACGACGGCCGTCAACGTCGTCGGCATTGCCTTTGCCAACCGCGTCAACGTGGTGCTCATGCTGGTGCAGCTTTCGGTGCTGATCGCCTTCGTCGCGCTCGCGGCACGCTACGTCATCGCCTTGAACGGTCCCGGCGGGCTTGTCTCGGTCCGGCCGTTCTTCGAGACCGGGGTGCCGTTCGGCGCTTCCATCGCCGGCGCCGCCATCGCGGCCTATTCGTTCCTCGGCTTCGACGCCGTCTCGACCCTGACGGAAGAAACGCGCGAGCCGACCCGCACCATGCCGAAGGCGATCATGATCATCGCCGTCATTGGCGGCCTCATCTTCACGGGCTCGGCCTATGTCACGCAGCTTGCCCATCCGGGCGGCACCTTCGCCTCGGTCGATTCCGCCGCATCGGAAATCGCCCTGATGATCGGCGGAGACCTCTTCGTCACGGTGTTCCTTGCAACGCTCGTGGTGGCGCAGTTCACCTCGGGCCTTGCCGCGCAGGCGAGCGTCGGCCGGCTGCTCTTTGCGATGGGGCGCGACGGCGTGCTGCCCGCCGGCATCTTCGGCAAGCTGCACGAGAAATGGCGCACGCCCGTGCTCAACCTGATCTTCGTCGGCATCGTCGGCCTGCTCGCGCTGACGCTCGACATCACCACTTCGACGTCCTTCATCAATTTCGGCGCCTTCCTTGCCTTCACCGCCGTGAACGTCTCGGTGATGGCGCTTTATCTCAAGGGCCATGCGGTCGTGCGGCCGCTCGGGCCGGTGCTAGGGCTGATCGTTCCGGCGGCTGGCGCCCTGTGTGACCTGTTCCTGCTGTGGAACCTCGACAGCCACGCCAAGCTGCTCGGCATCCTCTGGCTTGTCATCGGCATCGGCTACCTTGCCTATCTCACGCGCTTCTTCCAGCTTGCCCCGCCGGAGGTGGAGTTCGCCGAATGATCAGCGCCGGCTGAGGAAGAGATGGAAGAGTTCCGCCTGGCTGGAAATGGTGAGCTTGGCATAGGCCTGGCGGCGGTGGACCTTCACGGTGTTCGGCGAAAGGGCGAGCGTGGCGGCGATGGAATAGGTGGAGTGACCCTTCAGGATCAGGGTCACGATCTCCAGTTCCCGCTTCGACAGCAGCGGATGGCTGATCGCCGCCGCCGCCTTTTCCTCGACGTCCGGCGGGCTGAAGCGGTCATGCCAGTGTCGTTGGCAAAGCGCCTGCACCACCGGGGCGGCGCTTTCCAGCCGGTCGATATCGCGCCGGGAAAAGGCCGGCACGTCCCCGATGCGCGACAGCGAAAGGACCGCATCGGCATGCGGCAGTTTCAGGATGAAGCCGATCTCGTCGACAATGCCCGTCGCCTGGTAGTGGCGGCGGTAATATTCCGTTTCGGCGAAGCGGTCGGGGGCAAGCCGCCGCATGATCAGGATGCCGCCCGTCGGGCTGTTACGAACCGCGTCATAGAACGGATCGAGGATATAGGCGCCGGCAAGATAGTGGTCGACGATGGTGGTTCTATCGCCGACGATGCGTGCGTTGTCGAGGTCGAAGGCCTTGCCGCCCGCCGCATAGGCAAAGCCGTTCATCATCTCGAAGGGGACGAGATGGCGCAGCGCCTGTTCCAGTGCCGCGGGGAAACCCGCTTCGCCAAGGCTCGCCACCGCCGCGGCAAGGCCGGCATTCCATTGGTCGATATAGGCTGCCGCGCCGTCTGCCACGATCCGTCCCCGTTCCCTGAAGCCAAGACCTAGCACGGAGTTTGCCGCCATGCAGACAGTTTCTCACCCGCATCCGCTCGATCTGCCGGCAACCGAAATCGCCGATGGCATCCGCGCGGGGCATTTTTCCGCCGAGACGGTGATCGCCGAATCCCTCCGGCGGGCGAAGATCGTCAATCCCGCATTGAACGCCTTCACGGTCGTGCGCGAGGAGGCGGCGCTTGCCGCCGCCCGGGCGGCGGATCGGCGCCGGGCAGGGGGCGGTGCTCTTCCCCCGCTTCTCGGCGTGCCCTTCGCTGCCAAGGACCTGACGCCGACGAAGGGCGACCTGACGACACTCGGCTCCTGGTCGCGCGCGGATTGGGTGCCCGACGAAAGCGCCCTGTGTATCGAGCGGCTGGAAGCGGCGGGCGCCATCCTCATCGGCAAGACGACGACGCCGGAATTTGCTCATTCCAGCTTCACCGCCAGCCCGCGCTGGGGCATCACGCGCAATCCCTGGAACGCGGCGCGAACCAGCGGCGGCTCTTCCGGCGGTTCGGCGGTCGCGGTTGCCACCGGTGTCGTGCCCTTCGCCGAGGGCACGGACATGGGGGGCTCGGTGCGCATTCCGGCGGCCTTCACGGGCACCGTCGGCCTCAAGCCGAGCCTTGGGCGCATTCCCATGACCATCCTGCCCAGCACCTTCGACAGCATTTCCCATTTCGGCCCGCTGGCGCGCACGACGGGAGATGCCGTCGCCTTCATGGCCGCCGCGGCAGGACCCGACGACGCGGATATCTTCTCGTTGCCGTGTGCCTTTTCGGTGGAGGAGGCCGCGGCCCGTCCGCTCGCCGGCCGCCGCTTCGCCCTTTCGCTCGACCTCGGCTACTACAGCGTGGAGACGCCCGTGCAGGCATCGATCCTGTCGGCGGTCGATGCGCTGCGGGCGGCGGGCGCGGTGGTCGAGCCCGTCGAGATCGGCTGGACACGGGCCGTCAACGACCAATGGTACGATCTGTGGTGCGTGTTCATGGCCGCCTTTTTCGGCGAGGCGCTGGAGGGGCATCGGGACCGCATGGACCCGATCGTCGTCGATCTCGTCGAACGCGGCCGGACGTTGAGCGCGGTGGCCTACAAGCGGGTGGAACTGTTGCGCACGCGGATGTGGAGAGATCTCTCCGCGGTGCTTGCCCGCTACGATGCGCTGCTCTGCCCGACCTGCGCCGTCACGGCGCCTCCGGCCGATGCCGACGACAACGACTATGTCGCCGACCTGTCGGACGGGCGCTTCCGCGGCCTCGACATGACCTGCCCTTTCAATCTCCTGCCGCAATGCCCGGCCCTGTCGGTGCCGGCGGGGCTTGCGGACGATGGCCTGCCCGTCGGCCTGCAGATCGTCGGCCGGCGTTATGCCGACGAGACGGTTCTCTCGATCGGTGGCGCCATCGAGCGAGTGCTTCGCATGGCCGGATTGACGGGCCACCGTGCGAAAGGCTGGGCCTGGTGAAGGACGCCTGCAGGCCCAAAAGGCATGTCCTGAATTGCAGGATATATGACATTTGAGACATGCGGTTTCCGATCTAACATTGCCTCATCGATTGAAACCAAGGAGTTCATGATGACTGGCAATGGAAATGGAACGGCGCTGATAACCGGAGCGTCCTCCGGCATCGGGGCGATCTATGCGGATCGTCTGGCGCGCAGGGGCTATGATCTCATCCTCGTCGCGCGCAACAGGACGCGGCTCGACGATCTCGCCCGGCGTCTCACGGACGAGACGGGCCGTGCCGTGGAGGTTCTTGCCGCAGACCTTGGCAACAAGGCCGATCTCGGCCGCGTCGAGGCGCTGCTGAAGGCGGATGCCAGCATCACCATGCTGGTCAACAATGCCGGCATCGGCGCGACCGGGCCGTTGCTCGTGTCCGATATCGACAGGATGGAGGACATGATCACGCTCAACGTCAATGCGCTGACGCGCCTGACCCATGCCGCAATCCCCGGTTTCGTCGCCCGCGGCGGCGGCACGGTCGTCAACATCGCATCGATCGTCGGCATCGTGCCGGAGGCGCTCAACAGTGTCTATGGCGCCAGCAAGGCTTTCGTGCTGGCGCTTAGCCGGGCGCTCCAGGCTGAACTGGCCGAAAGCAATGTCCGCGTCCAGGCCGTGTTGCCCGGTGCGACGGCGACCGATTTTTGGGGCCTTTCCGGCACGCCGCTGGAGATGGTGCCGAGCGAGATCGTCATGTCCGCCGAAGACATGGTGGATGCGGCGCTCGCCGGGCTCGATCTGGGCGAGACGATCACCATCCCCTCGCTGCCCGATACCGCCGACTGGGAGACCTTCGAGGCGGCCCGCCAGCGGCTGCGGCCGAACCTCTCGCGCAACAGACCGGCCGACCGCTACCAGGTCGGGCGCGCGTAACGGCTATTGTGCATCGCTGGATGGCGTGAATATGCTGCATCCGGCGATTTCAGACAGGATCGGATGGGCCATGCACACAATAGGCTATGTCGTCTTCCCGGATTTCCAGCTGATGGGCTTTGCCGCGGTCACGGCCTTCGAGATGGCCAATCTGGCGCTCGGCGAAGAGGCCTATGCGATCGATCTGCTTTCCGAGACCGGCGGGGAGGTCAGGTCCTCCGCCGGTTTCGGCGTTCTCACCAGGGCCTTCGGCGAGACCGTCTACGATACGGTGATGATTGGCTCCGGCGCGGCCGTGCCGCCGGTGACGCCCGCCGTAACCGCCTTTGCCCGCGATGCGTTCGACACGGCGCGGCGGGTGGCGGCGCCGTGCACGGGGGCCTTCGTGCTTGCCGAAGCCGGCCTTCTCGAGGGGCGGCGCGCGACGACGCATTGGGCTTTCGCCCGCCTGCTGCGCGAGCGCTTTCCGGCCATCAAGGTGGAGGAGGACCGCATCTTCATCGTCGATGGCAATGTCTGGACGTCGGCAGGCATGACGGCGGGTATCGATCTTGCGCTGGCGATGATCGAGAAGGACCACGGGCAGGCGGTTGCCCGCGACGTCGCCCGCAAGCTCGTCGTCTATCATCGGCGCGCCGGCGGCCAGTCGCAGTTTTCCGCCCTTTTGGAAATGGATCCGAAATCGGACCGGATCCAGCGTTCGGTCAGTTATGCAAAGGCGAACCTGCGCAATGTGCTGTCCGTCGAGGAACTTGCCGATGCAGCCGGCCTCAGCGCCCGCCAGTTCAGCCGGGCCTTCCGCTCCGAGACGGGGCAATCGCCCGCCAAGGCTGTCGAGACCCTGCGCGTGGAGGCGGCGCGCATGCTGATGGAGCAGGGCCGCCATTCCATGGACGTCATCGCGGTGGAAACCGGCTTTGCCGACAGCGACCGCATGCGCCGCGCCTTCCTGCGAACCCTCGGCCAGCCGCCGCAGACGATCCGCCGCAATGCGCGCCGGGACCTTGCCGCAACGTAGATAGCGATTGTCGCGACGCCTTTAATTGGTTCTACTCCTGGCCGGCTCGTGTTCCGGGCCTAGATGATAAGGTGCATCAGGGGAGGCGGCGGCGATGGCCAGGCTCGTATTCGGAATGAACCAGTCCCTCGACGGTTACGTCGACCATATGAAGTTTGCGCCGGGCCCGGGGCTCTTTCGCCATTTCATCCGGGAGGCCGAGGGGCAGGTGGGCAGCATCTATGGCCGTCGGATCTATGACATCATGCGCTACTGGGACGAAGAGCATCCCGAATGGGGCGAGGACGAGCGCGCCTTCGCGGCCGCCTGGCGGAGGCAGCAGAAATGGGTCGTCTCTCGCACCCTGACATCCGTCGGCCCCAATGCCAGCCTTGTCGGAAAGGATCTAGAGGGTGCGGTCCGCGCCCTGAAGGCCGAGCACGATGGCGAGATCGAAGTCGCCGGCCCCAACCTGGCGAAAAGCCTCACCGACCTCGGGCTGATCGACGAGTACCGCATCTATCTGCATCCCGTCGTGCTGGGGCACGGCGACCCCTATTTTGCCGGACCCCGCCCGCCGCTTCGCCTTCTGGCGCATGACCGGATCGATGGGGACGTGATCCGCTTGACCTATGCTCCTGCCTGATCCGGCGGGCCGCCGCTGAAGGTTGCCTCTTGCCGGAGGTCAGCCCTCGGGCGCGTGGCAGACCGCTTCGATATTGTGTCCGTCCGGGCCGATGACGAAGGCGGCGTAGTAGTTGGCGTGATAGCGCGGGCGTAGGCCAGGTGGGCCATTGTCCGTGCCGCCCGCCGCGAGGGCCGCCCGGTAGAAGGCGTCGACCTGCTGACGGGTTTCGGCCGCGAAGGCGATGTGAAGAGGCGCCGGTTTCTCCCCGGTCTGGTAGAGGCACAGCGACGCCTGGTCCTTCGCGCTGAGCTCGATGCCATAGGATGGCGCGCCCTCCGCCACGATACCGACGCCGAGCGGTTCGAGCGCCTCGAGAAAGAATGTCCTGCTTGCGGCATAGTCGTTGACGCCGAACTTGACGTGGTCGAACATGAAGGCTTCCGATCGTGCGGTTTGGTGGGGCAAGGGTATCACGGCCGGCCCGCCGGCGTCGCGATGACGCTCACGCGGCGGCGCGGTTCCTTGCGGAAATCTCGCTTCGGCGTTCCCAGAGCACGAGGACCATGCTGGAGGCGACGATGAGCAGGGCTCCGAGGAAGACGTTCCAGGCGGGGATTTCCGCCCAGATCGCATAGCCATAGGCGAAGGCCCAGATCAGGCCGGTATATTCGACCGGCGCCAGGGCGGATGCCGGCGCATAGCGGAAGCCCTCGTAGAGCAGGAACTGGCCGAGCGTCGCGATCAGGCCGAGGCCGATCATCAGCATCCAGCCTTCGGCATCGGGCGTGCGCCAGATCCAGGGGAAGGAGACCGCGCAGGCGAGGCCGAACAGCAGGCTCGTGGCGAACATCTGTGTCAGCGTGCTTTCGCTGCGGCTCACCAGCCGGATGAGGATCGTGCTCCACGCCCAGCAGAAACCCGCGACGAGGCACATGGCGGCGGGGATGAGATGGGGGGAATGCGACGGATTGGCCGCGATCACCACGCCCGCAAAGCCGCCGATGCAGGCAATCCAGCGTCCCGCCCCGACGGCCTCCTTGAGAACGAGGATCGACAGGAAGACCGTGATGATCGGTGCGGAAAAATAGAGCGTCGTGAGTTCGGCGAGGCCGAGACTGCGCGCGGCGTTGTAGTAGAGCAGCCAGGCGATGAGCATCAGGGCCGCCCGCAGCACGACCGTTCCGCGATAGGGGCTTTTCAGGATCGAGGGATGGTGGCGCACGCGCATCAGCACGCCCGATATCACGACGATGACGAGGCTGCGCATGAAAAGGATCTGCGGCACCTCGTAGGTCGCGATCATCCATTTCACCAGCGCATCCTGCATGGAAAAACAGGCATAGCCGGCCGAGGCGAGCGCAATGCCCGCCAGCGGTTTCGTGTCGATCAATCCGGAGCTCATGGATACCTCGAAATGCCCTTGCCTGTTGTTGTGCCGCATTGTCCGACGCCGAAGCGATGCCGCTTCGGCTGGACATGCGTTAGAGGGCCGGCCCTAACTGGATGGGGCTGCCGTCGCTGAAACGCCCGAGGCGGAAACGATGAAGATTGTGCCCGGTCGCATTGCCCTGGATGAGGTCGGCGACGACGCGGCCGATGCCCGGTCCGATGCCGAAGCCGTGGCCGCTCATGCCGGTCGCCACGAGCAGGCCGTTTATGGCCGCCGCACGGTCCACGATGGGCACCACGTCGGGCATGGCGTCGATCATGCCGGCCCAGGTCGCCTTGAAGGGAATGCGCTGGAGATGGGGGAAAAGGTCGAGGAAATTGCGCTCGATGGCGCGCAGGCCTGCGCTCTCCGGCGCCGGGTTGAGGATGCGTCTTTTCTCGAAGGGGCTGACGGCATCGGGCGCCCAGTCGCGCGGCGTCGACCAGCTGTCGGGATAGGTCGCCGGGGCTGCCGGACTGTAGCGGGTGCCGAAGGGATTGTTCATCAGCGCGGGCATGTATTTCGGCGCGTGCCGGAAGGCATCCGGTCCGAGATAGAGCAGGCTGCTGCCGCCGGGCGCGAGGGTGTAGCCGCCGTCCTGCCGGCGCCGGAAGGCGATATGCTTTTCGGCGGCCGCGCCCGCATGGACCTCGGGCAGGGGTTCCGTGGCCGCGACGGTCGCCCGTACGCTGAGCTGCGGAATGGAAATGCCATGCCTGCGCAGGAAGAGGGACGACCAGGCCCCACCGGCTACCAGGACGGTAGAGGTCGCGATACGCCCCGCCTCCGTCCAGACGCCGCTGATCCTGCCACCGGAAACGTCGAGCGCTCGCGCGGCGCAATTTTCGACGATCCGGACGCCGAGCCGAGCGGCGAGCCGGGCAAGGGCCGGCACGGCGAGCCAGGGTTCGGCGCGCATGTCGGACGGCGTGATCATCGCGCCGGCATAGCGCCGCGACGCGCCCTTGAAGAGGCCGGCGGTCTCGTTTCCGTTGAGAAGACGGGTGTCGAGACCATGTTCGGCGGCGATCTTCATGAAGGTGCCGAACCCGGACATGTCCTTGTCGGAATGGGCAAGATAGGTGACGCCGGCCTGCGTGAGCCCGATATCCTCGCCGCACTCTTCGGCCAGTTCCTGCCACAGGCGGCAGGCCTCCATCACGATGGGCAGTTCGTCCGCATCGCGCCCCTGCTTGCGGATCCAGCCCCAGTTTCGCGAAGACTGCTCGGCCGCGACGCGCCCTTTTTCGAGGAGCGTCACGGAGACGTTGCGTTTGGCGAGATAGAGCGCCGTGGTGACGCCGATGACGCCGCCGCCGATGATCACGACGTTGGAGGCTGCCGGCAACGGTCCGGCATGCTCGATGGGGCCGGTTTCTGGGAAGGGAAAGGAGATCACGCTGCGCATTTTGAAAATCCAGGCGAGCCACCGTGGTAGTCACTCTCAAGGGGTGAATCAAGGCGCGGCGCGTAGCGACTTTTGGCCTTTAAAGGTGGGATCGGCGCATGTCGGCCTCCTGTGCGGGGAAACGGATTGATCTCGCCTGTCCCCTTCACACCCGTCTCCGTAGAACTACCGAGGCCGGCGCGAGGTCTACGAATATCGGCGCGGCGACGGGCGGGCTAATTTCCTCTCATCAAACATCGAAAGGAAGACACCATGATCCGCACCATCGTTCTCGCCGCTGCAGTCCTCGCTCCGCTCGCTGCTACCGCACAGGAACTGCCGACCGTTCCCTACCTGCCGGTCGCGCTCGCCAACAAGGCCGCAGACGCTGCGCTGCAGGCTTGCCTTGCCGAAGGTCACAATGTCAGCGTCGCTATCGTAGCCCGCGACGGCTCGACCAAGGTTCTGCTCAAGGGCGACAATTCCGGCCCGCACACCGGTTCCAGCGCTGAAGGCAAGGCTTTCACCTCGGCTGCCATGGGTCGCGACACGGCCGGCCTTGCTGAGTTCATCGCTTCCAAGCCGGCAAACGACGGCCTGCGCGACATGGATGCCCGCATGGTCATCCAGGCCGGCGGCCTGCCGATCAAGTTCGGCAAGGCTCTGGTCGGCGGCATCGGCGTCGGCGGCGCTCCGTCGGGCGATATCGATGCCGGTTGCGCGGCTGCCGGCCTGAAGGCCATCGGCGCTGCCGAATAAGCCAGACGAAGATGCGGCCCACCTCGTGTGGGCCGCTCCATTTTCAGGGAGGGCTCTCCATGCTGCGCGCGATCCTCGTTTCCATATCGCTTGTGTCCATGCCGCTTGCCGCAACGACCGTCGCGCATGCGCAGACGGCGCCGTCGACATCCGAAATCGCTGCCTATGAAGGGCTGCATCGCGCCGCCCAGAACGGCGACGTCGCCGAGATCCGCCGTCTCGCCGCCGCCGGCATGGATGTCAACGCGCGCGACGGGCACGGCCGGACGCCGGCCCATGTCGCGGCCTTCGCGTCCAACGACGATGCCCTGCGCGCCCTGGCAAAGGCCGGCGCCGACATGAACGCGCTGGAAGACCAGGACTACGACGTCGTCACCATCGCCGCGGTGGCCGACGATCCGGATTTGATGTCGCTCGCCATCGAACTGGGCAACGATCCCAAATTGACGACCAGCCGCTATGCCGGCACGGCGCTGATCGCCGCCGCGCATCTCGGGCGTGTCGAGGTGGTCCGCCGCCTGATCGCGGCCGGTGCCCCGCTCGACCATGTCAACAATCTCGGATGGACGGCGCTCATGGAGGCCGTGGTGCTGGGCGATGGCGGCTCCGACCACCAGCAGGTCCTGGGCCTGCTGCTCAAGGCCGGTGCCGATGCCTCGATCGCGGATCGCGACGGGGTAACGCCCCTTTCCCATGCCCGCGCCCGCGGCTACACGGCGATGGTGGAACTCCTCGAAGCGAAACGCTGAAACCCTTCACGCGGGGGACTTGTTCATAGGGAAGACCTGCCGGTGCGGGCTCTTTCGCGGTATTCGCCCGGCGGCAGGCCGAAATGGGCCTTGAAGGTCCGGGAAAACTGGGTCTGGTCGCCGAAGCCCCAGCTATAGGCGATTTCGGCGGCGGTCTGGACGTTGTCCGGATCTTCCAGCGCCTCGCGGCTGGCGGATAGGCGCTGATCGCGGATCCAGCTGCTCACCGTCTGGTCCGTGTCCTTGAACAGCTCGTGCAGGTAGCGCGTGGAGATGCCGCAGGCACGGGCGATGCGCTCCGGGTCGAGATTGAAATCCTGGAGATTGGCGCGCACAAAGGTTTCGATGCGGGCGAGATGGGCGCTGCGGACGGTGGAATTGCCTGACGTCAGCACGCGTTCATCGGCCTTGATCGCAAGAACCAGGAGATCGACGAGCTGGCGGCCGACCGTCGTGCGCGCCTCCTGCGTCATGCCGTCGAAGCGGCCGGGCAGGAGGTGCAGCATGTCCGTGAACAGGCCGCCGGCGCCGTTGTTGGCCTCGAACTGCAATGTGCAGAAGCGGTCCGGCGCCCGCATGCGGCCGCCGAGCGCATCGGCCTCCACCTTCAGCACCCACATGTCCGCCGCCTCCGCATGGCTGAACTGGTAGGGTTCGCTGCTGCGCTCGAGGAAGAACCCGCCCGGCCGGCAATTCACCTCCCGGCCGCATTGCGAGAAGAAGACCTCCGCCTTGGCCGGCACGGTCACCAGGAATTCCTCTTCCCGCGCGCCGCGAAAGTGATGCGGCAGACGGAGATACTGCAGCGCGTCGCAGGTCAGCCGCGAAATTGAGACATCCCCGAACCGCCAGGTCGTCAGGTCGCCGGAAAAGCGGTCGGCATCGCGAAAGCGAAGGTCGAGCGGAAAATAGGCCGAAGCGATGGCCTCGTGCCAGTGGCGGCTGCGGTCCGGAGCGCGCGTCGCGCTTGTGGTGATGCTCGTCTTCATGCGGCTTCCCCTCTTCAGGCAAAGGTACGCACAGGATTTCTGCCAGGCAACGAAAATGGCAGCTTGTGCGTTCCCGCGCAATTCGTTGTTCCCTGCCTGCAAAGACTGGCCTGAAAAACTCTGCCTAGATTGAACCCGGCTTCAACGGCGCGACAGATGCCGGCGGCCCAGGGAACAGACATTTCAACCATACGACCGGTTTCCGGGCCGTCGGTTCTCGCCCTCAACCAGCGTGAACACGATGCTTCATACCCAGACGTCCAAGATAGACCCGATCACCCTTTCGGTGGTGCGCGGCATGCTCGAAACCACCCAGCGCGAAATGACGCTCGCGCTGGAGAAAACGGCCCGTTCGTCGGTCTTCAACTTGGCGCACGACTATTCGACCGCGCTTTTCAACGGCCGGCCGGAGATGATCCTGCAGGGCCAGGATATCCCGATCCATCTCGGCTCGCTCATCCCCGCCATGAAGGCGGTGGCGGCCTTCTTCGGCGACGACATCCACGAAGGCGACCTGATCCTGCACAACGATCCGGCCTTCGGCGGCAGCCACGCCATCGATACCTGCATGTACAAGCCGGTCTTCTACAAGGGCGAGCTGGTCTACTGGACGGTCTGCAAGGGGCATCTCACCGATATCGGCGGCCCCGTGCCGGCCGGCTACAACCCCAACGCCACCGAGATCTATGCCGAGTGCCTGCGCATTCCGCCGGTGAAGATCTGGGACCGCGGCAAGCCGCGCCATGACGTGCTCAACATGATCCTTACCAACATGCGCGCCCGCCGCGACCAGGAAGGCGATTTCCGCGCCCTGATCGGCGCCTGCCAGGTGGGGGAGCGCAACCTCATCGCCATGCTCGACAAATACGGCAAGGAACAGGTGGACGCCTGCGTCGACACGCTGCTCGACATGGCGGACAAGCATATGCGCGCCCTCATTTCCACCGTGCCCGACGGCACCTATGAAGGGGCGGCGATCCTGGAGGATGCCGGCCACGGCTTCGGCGATTTCGAAATCAAGGCGACGGTCACGATCACGGGCGATGCCTGCCATATCGCCATCGATAGCCCGCCGCAGGTGCCCTATTTCATCAATTCCTACGAGGGCAACTCCCATTCGGGCGTCTATCTCGGCCTGATGATGTTCGCCGCCCTGCCGCCGCCCTACAACGAGGGGCTCTATCGCTGCGTCAGCGTCGATTTCGGGCCGAAGGGCACGCTCTGCAATGCCCAGGAGCCGGCCCCGCACATGAACTGCACGACGACGCCGATGGAGACGCTGACGGACGCCGTGCGGCTGGCCTTCGAGAAGGCGGTGCCTTCCAAGGTCTCGGCCTCCTGGGGGCATGCCAACGGCCTCAACATCGCCGGCCGCGATTCCCGCACCAACGAGGAATTCGTCACCATGGTTCTCGCCACCATCATCTCCGGCGGCGGTGCGACCCCGAAGCAGGACGGCTGGCACGCCGTCGGCCCGGAATGCTGCTTCGGCGCGCTCACCTCCGGCGATGTGGAACTCTTGGAATATTCCTATCCCATCGTCATTCACCGCTATTCGCTGATGACCGATTCCGGCGGGGCCGGGAAGTTCCGCGGCGGCTCGGGCACGGCCTGGGAAGTCGAGCCGCTCAACGGCGACATGCTGTGCATCGGCTTCGGCGAAGGCCGGCGCATTCCCGCGATGGGGGCGGCCGGTGCGATATCCGCCATGGTCGATACCAAGGTGGGGCGCGTCGAATTGCGCCGCGGCGGGAAGGTCGAGGTCGAACGCAAGAACATCATCGAGACCATCCGGCCGGGCGAGACGATCACCAATCTCAATCCCGGCGGCGGGGGCTTCGGCAATCCCTTCGAGCGGCCGGTGGAAAAGGTCGTCTCGGACGTGCGCAACGGCCTGGTGTCCATCGAGGGCGCACGGCTCGACTATGGCGTCGCCATCACGAACCGGGAGACCCTTGCGGTCGATGCGGTCGAGACCGAACGGCTTCGCGCCAGCCTTTAACGCTTTGTTTTACCGCATTTTCCGGACGCAAGACCGCGTTTCGCACCTTTGCTGGAAATGCTCCAAGGAAGACCTGACATGACCATGCACTCCTACCGTCTCGGCATCGACGCCGGCGGCACCTTCACCGACTTCGTCATCGCCGACCGGGCGACCGGTGAGGTCAAGCTGTTCAAGGCGCTGTCCACCCCCTCCGACCCGACCAGGGCCATCGAGACCGGTCTCGGGCTGATCGCCGCCGATCTCGGCAAGCCGATCGGCGAGATCATCGCCAATTGCGACCTCTGCATCAACGGCACCACCGTCGGCCTCAATGCGCTCATCACCCATCGCGGCGGCCGGACGGGGCTGATCTGCACGGCGGGCCACGAGGATTCCATCGAGATCCGCAATGGCCACAAGGAAGACGGCTACCGCTACGATCCGGACTATCCGGCCGCGACCATGCTCGTGCCGCGTTACCTCCGGCGCGGTGTGCGTGAGCGGGTGCTGTCCGACGGCTCGATCCGCACGCCGCTGCATGAGGACGATGTCCGCGAGGCCTGCCGGCTCTTCCTGAAGGAAGGCGTCGAGACCGTCGCCATCTCCTTCGTCTGGTCGGTGCTCGATCCCGCGCACGAACGGCGTGCGGCCGCGATCGTGCGCGAGATGATGCCGGATGCGATCCTGACCGTGGGCAGCGACCTCTATCCGCAGGTGCGCGAATACACCCGCACCTCGACGGCGGTGACCAACGCCTATCTCGCACCCGTCATGCGACGCTACATCACGGCGGTGGATGCCTATTTCCGCTCGCTCGGCGCCAAGCAGCCGGTGCGGTACTTCCAGTCCAACGGCGGGCTTGCCGTCGGCCAGGTGATGACCGACCGTTCCGTCTACGCCATCAATTCCGGCCCGGCCTCCGCGCCGCAGGCGGGGCTCTATGCCGGCGCGCCCTTCGGCCACAGGAATGTCATCACCGTCGATATGGGCGGCACGTCCTTCGACATCACGCTGACCCGCAACGGCCAGACCAATCTCAACAAGAACATCGACTTCCTGCGTTATCGGATCGGCGTTCCGATGATCCAGGTGGAGACGCTGGGCGCGGGCGGCGGCTCCATCGGTTGGGTGGATCCGCTCGGCCTGCTCCAGGTCGGCCCGCAATCGGCCGGCTCGGAGCCGGGACCGGCCTGCTACGGCCGGGGCGGCGTGGAGCCCACCACGTCGGACGCCAATCTCGTGCTCGGTTATCTCAACCCCGAAGGGTTGCTCGGGGGCAAGCTGCCGCTCGATGTCGGCAAGGCAAGGGCCGCGGCGGCGCGGGTCGCCGAGCCGCTCGGCATCTCCGTCGAGCAGGCGGCCTACGGCATGTTCGCCATCGTCAACAACAACATGGTCAACGGCATCCGGCGCGTCTCGGTCGAGCGCGGCTACGACCCGCGCGATTTCGTGCTGGTCGGGGCAGGGGGCGCGACGGCGGCGCATATCACGGCGCTGGCGCGGGAAATGGGCATCGACACGATCATCCTGCCCAAGCTCGCCTCGGGCCTGTGCGCCTTCGGCCAGATCATCTCCGACGTGAAGTACAACTACATGGCGCCGGCGCCGGTGCGCCTCGACAATGCGGCCGCCTATGCGCGCATCGACAGCCTCTTCAAGGAGATCGAGGCGAAGGGGGCGGTGCATCTCGAGGCGGACGGCTTTGCGCCCGAGGCCATCGACATCAAGCGCTCGATCGACATGCGCTATGTCGGCCAGGTGCACGAATGCACCGTCGACATCGGCACCTTCCCGATCGACGAGACCACCATCGAGAAGGTCAAGGACGCCTTCCACGCCCGGCATGAGGAACTCTACACCTATGCCGAACGCCACAGCGCGGTCGAGGTGGTGAACCTGGAATCCACGCTCTACGGCCGCATCGAAAAGGTGCGTCCGCCGACGCTCGCCGCCGGCGGCACGGCCGAACAGGCCCTGAAGGGGCATCGCGACGCGATCTTCGACCAGTCCGGCAAGGCGACGTCCACGCCCGTCTATGACGGCGCGAAATTCGGCGCAGGGGCGCGCATCCACGGGCCGGCCATCATCGAGGAGGTGACGACCACCATCGTCATCGAACCCGGCTGGACGAGCGTGCTGCACGAAAGCGGCAGCTATCTGCTGACACGGGAATAGGAAGGCCGGCCCCGCTTCGTGGCGGGGCGGCCGTCTGCAACAGGGAGGGACGGGAATGGCAGGCAATCCATCGGCCGCCGAGGGCGATAGCTCGGATTTTTCCAATACGGCGGTGCCGCCGCATGCGCGCATGCCGAAAGGCGCGCTCACCATGGCCTGGTGGGCGGTGTGCAGCGCGGTCTTCTACATCGTCGTCGGCGCCGCCATGGCGCTCAATTTCGGCACGCGCAACGCCATCATCGGCATCGTGCTGTCGATCGTCGTCTATGGCGTCGTCAATGCGGTGCTGAGCCGTTTCGCCATCCGCACCGGGTTGTCGGTGGCGCTGTTTTCACGCGTGCTGTTCGGCAATGTCGGGGCGGGACTTGCGACGCTGATCTTCTGCGCCACGGCCATCTACTATGCCGTCTTCGAAGGATCGGTGATCGCCGTCGGCATCACCACGATCCTGCCGTCGATCTCCTATCCGCTCGCCGCGCTGATCGTCGTGCTCTACAGCGTGCCGCTGATCTTCGGCAGCATCCAGACCTGGCTCGACAAGTTCAACGGCGTGCTGCTGCCTTTCTACATCCTCGGCCTCGTCGTCGCGGTCGTGCTCGCCATCGGGGAATACGGCTATAGCGACAAGTGGCTGAACCTCGGCCCGGAAGCCGGCGCGCCGGCCGGTGGCTGGTGGTCCTGCTTCGTCTACTACATGGGCGTCTGGGTGCTGATGATGTTCACCTTCGACTATGCCCGCTTCGGCCGCGAGGAGGATGCCGGCTATCACGCCTGGTTCAATTTCGGCACGCCCTTCTATGCCATGGCCTTCCTGGTGAGCGGTCTCTTCGGCATGTTCATGATCGGCACGGTGCCGGATCTTGGCGCGCTCTCCGAGGTCAGCGTGCTGCTGGCGCTCCTCAAGCTCATGGGCATCTGGGGCCTGCTCTTCGTCTGGGTCACGCAGACGCGTATCAACACGGCGAACTACTACCTTGCCGCCGTGAACCTGGAGGCGCTTGTCCAGCTCTTCGGCCGGCTGCCCTTCGGGCGCATCGGCTGGGCCGTCGCGGTCGGCGCCATCGTCTATGTGCTGATGCTGGCCGACGTCTTCACCTACCTGCTCTCGGCGCTCGCCTATCAGGGCATCTTCGTCGTCGCCTGGGTCGCCGTCGCCATGGCGCATATCCTGATCGACCGCTACGCGGCCCTCGTCGGCAGCGTCATCGAATATCGCTCCAGCCATGTGCCGGCCTTCAATCCCCTCGGCATCGCCGCGTGGTTCGTCGCGGCCGCCATCGGGATCTGGCTCCATGTCTGGGGTGGGGCCTATGCCGAGCTCTCGGCGCCGGCGACCGCGCTCATCGCCTTCGTGATCTATGCGGCGGGCCTCACGCAGGCACGGCGCTCGTGGTTCCTCACCGCGGGCTGATCAGCGTTCCGGCAGGTGGAAAGCCTGCTGGAAATAGGAGCGGAAGGCGAGCATGGGCGGCGTCAGTTCCATGTTCCGCCGCCAGGCGAGACCGACGTCCATGGCGGGCACGGGATCGCTGATATTGACCGTCTCGATGCGCCGGCCCTCGAGCGACCAGGGCCGGTGCACCATGTCGGAGAGGATGGCGACGCCCTGGCCGTTGGCGACCAGCGAGCGCACCGCCTCCACCGACGACGTGCGCAGGATCACGCGCGGCTGGTAGGGTGTGGCGCTCCAGTATTTGAGGGCGGAATGGGCGGCCTCGTCGACCGTCAGCATGATATAGGGCTCGTCGGCGATTTCCCTCAGCCCCACCGTTTCGGCCTGCAGCAGCGGATGCTGTGCCGGCAGCCAGAGCCGGCGCGTCGAACTCAACACCTTCTCGGTCACCAGTGCCGGGTTCAGGATGTTCGAGGTCAGCAGCACCGACATGTCGTAGCGGTTGCTGAGGAGCCCTTCTTCGATGGATTCGCGGTTGAGCTCGAAAAGCTGGATTTCAAGCCTTGGAAACAGCCGGCGCAGCCGCTCGATATGCAGCGGCAGGAAGTAGCCGATCACGGTATAGGTCGCCGCGACGGTGAGCGTGCCCTCGATCTCGCTGCTGACCACATTGAGATGCGTCGCCTCGTCCACCTTCTTCAGGATCTCGTAGGCGTGCGACAGGAACTGCCGTCCGGCGGGCGTCAGGTCCATGCCGTGCGGCGTGCGCAGGAACAGGCTGACGCCGACGGTCCGCTCCAGTTCCTTGATGGCCGTCGTGACGGCGGACTGGGAGATGGAGAGGTCGATGGCGGCCTGCGAAATCTGGCCGAGTTCTGCGGTCGCGACAAAGTAGCGGATCTGGCGGAGGCTGAGCGTCAAGGCTGTGCACGTCCTTCTGGTTTGTTGCGACATGGTATCGAAAAATCAGAACGATAGATTGCGAATTGAGCACCAAGTCGGGCCAATACAGGCGAATTCGCCTTATCCTTTTGTTTTATCATGATTTTGCGATGCAATAAAAAGAGGCGTCTCATTCTGATTTTCAGAATTCATGGATATGAAAATAGAATTTTTCAAAAGGAGGTAAAGGGCCTAGCGTGTCCGTGGTGGAGAAAAAAGCGGGGAAGAGGCAGTGCGTGAGGTCGTCGATATCAATTGCGACATGGGCGAGGCCTTCGGTCGCTGGCGCGTCGGCGATACCGATGACGCCTGCCTGATGCCGCTGATCAGTTCCGCCAATATCGCCGCGGGCTTCCATGCCGGCGACCCGAACCTGATGGACGAGACGGTGCGGCTGGCGGCCGAGCATGGCGTCGGCATCGGCGCCCATCCCGGCTACAACGATCTCCAGGGCTTCGGCCGCCGCAAGATCGCAGGCACGGCCAAGGAACTCGTCAATGACGTGATCTACCAGGTCGGCGCCATCAGGGAATTCGCCCACCGGCACGGCGTGCGCCTGCAACACGTGAAGCCCCACGGTGCGCTCTATATGGAAATGGCGGTCAATCCGGAGCTTTCGCAGATCTTCGTGCAATACATGCGCACGGTCGAGCCGAATGCCTCCATCTTCTGCATGGGCGGTTCGGCGACGTTCCGGGCGGCCCGGGAGGCGGGGCAGCCCGTGGTGCGCGAGTTCTATGCCGACCGCGACTACGACGACAGCGGCTCCATCGTCTTCACCCGCGATGCCGGGCGGCCCGATCCGGCCGCCATTGCCCGCAAGGTCCTGCGTGCTTGCCAGGAGGGCAAGGTGCGGACCGTCAAGGGCAACGACATCGACATCGCGTTTGAATCCATCTGCTTCCATTCCGATACGCTCGGCGCCTTCGAGATCGTGCGCCAGATGCGCGAGGCTCTGGTGGGAGCAGGCATTCGCATTGCGCCGGTTTCGGCCATGGCCGCGCGCTGACCTTACATGGCCGCGCGCTGACCTTACAAAGTGGAGAGAGAGAGAGACATCATGAGCAAGATCGAGATCAGATCCCCCCTGCCGGGCACGTTCTACCGGGCGTCCTCGCCGGACGTGCCACCGTTCAAGGCGGATGGCGACAGCGTCGCGAGCGGCGAGGCGATCGGGCTCATCGAGGTCATGAAGACCTTCCAGGAAGTGCCGGCCGGCGTCGAGGGCAGGAACATCACCTTCCTCGTCGACAACGAGGAGCCCGTCATGGCGGGACAGGTGATCGCCGAGGTGGAGGCATGACGATCCGTTCGATCCTCGTCGCAAACCGCGGGGAGATCGCGGTGCGCATCATCAAGGCGGCCAAGGCCCTCGGCATCCGCACGGTGCAGGTGCACAGCGCCGCCGATGCGGACATGCTGGCGGTGAAGATGGCGGATGCGGCGATCGACATCGGCTCGCCGGCCCCGAAGAAATCCTATCTCAATATCGAGGCCGTGGTGAACGTGGCGAAGGCCGCCGGTGTCGATGCCGTGCACCCCGGTTACGGCTTCCTCTCGGAGAATGCCGATTTTGCCGATGCGGTGGAGGCCGCTGGCCTGATCTTCATCGGTCCGAAGGGTGACGCCATCCGCCTGCTCGGCGACAAGGTGGCGGCGCGCGCGGTTGCCGCGCGGGCAGGCGTGCCGACGGTTCCCGGCAGCGCGGGACGCCTTGCGACGATCGAGGAAGCCCGGGCCGTGGCGGATAGAACCGGCTTTCCGATCATGATCAAGGCGGCGGCTGGCGGGGGCGGGCGCGGCATCCGCATCGCCGCCGATCTCGCCGACCTCGAACGCCACTTCCCGCAGGCCTCCGCCGAGGCGCTTGCCGCTTTCGGCGATGGCGGGCTCTATCTGGAAAGGGTCATCACCAGGGCACGCCATGTGGAGGTGCAGATCCTGGGCGACGGCAGCAATTTCATTCATTGCTTCGAGCGGGAATGCTCGTTGCAGCGTCGCCGCCAGAAGGTCTGGGAGGAGGCGCCGTCCTTCCTGCTTCCCGCCGAGGTGCGAGCCCGGCTGTGCGACAGCGCCGTCGCGCTTGCCCGCGAGGTCGGCTATCGCGGCGCGGGTACGGTGGAATATCTCTATGACGAGACGACGCGGGAATTCTACTTCATCGAGGTGAACACCCGTATCCAGGTCGAGCATCCGGTGACGGAGATGGTCACGGGCATCGACCTCGTGGAGGAAATGATCCGCATCGCCGGCGGCGCGCCCCTGTCGATCCGCCAGGACGATGTCGTGGCGAGAGGGCATGCCATCGAATGCCGCATCAATGCGGAAGATCCGGCAAAGGGTTTCATGCCCGCGCCTGGCACGATCACGAAACTCGTGGTGCCGGACGGCGAGGGCGTGCGTTTCGATACGATGCTCTACGAGGGCTACACGATCCCGCCCTTCTACGATTCGCTCGTCGGCAAGCTGATCGTCTGGGCCGAGACCCGGGAGGCCTGCCTGGCGCGGCTGAAGGGCGCGCTCGAAGGTCTCACGATCGAGGGCATTCCGACGACCATTCCGTTGCACCTGGCGCTTGCGACGGACGAAAGCGTGCGGCGCGCCGCCTTCGACACGCGCTTCCTCGAACACTGGCTTGAAACCGAATTCGCCGCAAAGGCCGGCGCGACTGCGGAGGTTGCGTGATGAGCACCAGATACACATTCGGGGGCGACGAGCACCTCTTCGTCGAATGCAGCGAGGAAATGTCGCTGGAGGCCTTCTTCAAGAGCCTCTCCATGGCCAAGGGTGTCAGGGAAAGCGGGATCAGGGGAGTCACCGAGATCTGCCCGGCCAATGCCTCCTTCCAGATCAAGTTCAATCCCGATGTTATCCATCCCGACGACGTGCTGAAGGAAGTGAAGGCGATCGAGGGCGCGGCGGAACGGGCCGAGCCGGTGCTGAAGACACGCATCGTCGAAATCCCCGTCTTCTACAACGATCCCTGGACGCACGAGACCCTGATGCGCTTTCGCGAGCGCCACCAGGAGCCGGCGGGCACCGACCTCGACTATGCCGCGCGCATCAACGGCTACGGTTCTGTCGATGACTTCGTCGGCGCGCATTCCGGCTCGCCCTGGTTCGTGTCCATGGTCGGCTTCGTGGCGGGCCTGCCCTTCATGTACCAGATGGTGGAGCGCAAGCGGCAGATCCAGGTGCCGAAATACCTGCGGCCGCGCACGGATACGCCGCGCCTCACGGTCGGCCATGGCGGCTGCTTCGGCTGCATCTATTCGGTGCGCGGCGCGGGCGGTTACCAGATGTTCGGCATCACGCCCATGCCGATCTTCGATCCTACGCAGACGACGAGCTACCTGCGGGATTTCATGGTCTTCTTCCGCCCGGGCGATATCGTGAAGTTCAAGCCGATCGACCGCGACGCCTATGACCAGGCCGTGGAAGATGTCGACAGGGGACGCTTTGCCCCGCCGATCCGCGAGGTGAGCTTCGACCTCCGGGAATTCCAGAACGACATCGACGGCACCAATGCCAAGCTGGAGGGCATGATCAATGGCCATTAAGGTTCTCCATCACGGTCTTGCGACCACCGTCCAGGATCTCGGCCGCCCGGGTTATTTCCATCTCGGCATTCCCGTCGGTGGGGCGATGGATCGCCTTGCCATGCGCGCGGCGAACCTGCTCGTCGGCAACGACGAGGGGGCTGCCGGACTGGAGGCCGTCTTCATCGGCCCGAAGCTGGAATTCACCGAGGACGCGCTGGTCGCCGTCACGGGCGCGGACATGCCGGCCAAGGTCGATGGCGTTTCCCAACCGGGCTGGACCGCCTTCAAGGTCAAGGCCGGCCAGACGCTGACCTTCGACTTCCTGAAATCCGGGGCACGGATCTGCATTGCCGTTTCCGGCGGCATCGATGTGCCGGAAGCGCTCGGCAGCCGCTCGACCTACCCGATCGGCGCACTCGGCGGCTACAAGGGCAGGCCGCTGGCCGCCGGCGACGAACTGCCGGTCGGCAGGGGCAGCCTTGCCGGCGAGGGCAGGAGCGTGCCCGAGGCGCTGCGCCGCACGCCCGGCATGCCGGCGGAACTGCGGGTGCTTCCCGGCCTCTACTGGCACCGCGTGACGGAGGAATCGCAGCAGAACTTCTTCGCCGACGAATGGAAGGTGGCGAACGAGGCGGACCGTATGGGCTATCGCTTCAAGGGGGGCCGCAAGCTCGGCTTCGTCGACCGCGAGCAGCCTTTCGGGGCCGGTTCCGACCCGTCCAACATCGTCGACAGCTGCTATCCCTACGGGTCGATCCAGGTGCCCGGCGGCACGGAGCCGATCATCCTGCACCGGGACGCCGTTTCCGGCGGCGGCTATTTCATGGTCGGGACGGTCATTTCCGCCGACATGGACCTGATCGGCCAGCTCCAGCCGCACACGCCCACCCGCTTCGTCAAGGTGACGATGGAGGAGGCGCTGGCGGCGCGCAAGGCGCGCCAGGCCGGGCTTGAACGGCTGCGCGAAGCGCTGGCCTAGGGGAGGGCGCTGTGTCTACGGAGCGACGGCGGCTTTGGGCATGCTCTTCCCGCTCAGTCGAGAATGGGCGTGAGATATGCCGCCGTGACGCCCGGTCCCGGAATGATCGCGACGATCTTCATCTGCGCGATGGTGCGGTTCAGCGAGGCTTCGAGATGGGTTTCCATCATCGAGACCGCCGATTCCGTCGCTCCGCGCAGCAGAAGCTCGGCCACCAGCCGCAGTTCCGTGATGATGGCGGGATCGCCCGGCAGGCCGAGGCGGCGCAGCAGCCGGTCGGTCGCCGTCACGGGCAGCAGGTTGTTGCGTACGAGATCCTTCAGCCGTTCGTTCGGTGCGGCCAGCACACAGCATTCGATGAACTCGGTCTGGATGGCCTCGCTTTCACGCAGCGAGCCGGTCGCGCTCGTCTCCTCGGCGGCGCGCAGGCGCTTCAGCAGCGCCTCCAGTCGCGCCTGGCTGACGGCGCGCGCGCCAAGGCGGATCGCCGACGGCTCGAGCATCGCGCGCAGAACGAAATGATCCTTCACCGTCTGCGCGGTGAGGGGACCGGCGATCCAGTGCGAGCTCTGATTCTTGCGCACCAGCCCGCGTTCGCGCAGGCGCGTCAGCACGTCGCGCACGACGGTGCGGCTGACATTGAAATGATTGGCGATCTCCATCTCGATGATGCGGTAGCGCCCGAAGACCACGCAGCCCGCCACATCCGCCTCGACCTGGTTGTAGATGCGCTCCCAGGAGGAGCGGCTTTGCAGGGCCTCGTCCGCGTGGCGCGGCACGATCAGGCCGAGCGCCTTGATGTCGGTGCGGTTCGGCTCGATATCGGCCCCGGGCGGACCGACGAGGAAGCCGCGGCCGGAAAAGCGGTGCACGAGCCCTTCCGCCTCCAGCGTCTGCAGCGCTCGTTGCACGGGCGCGCGGGACGTCTGCAGGATGTCGGCGATGGGGCCTTCCAGCAGCACGAGGCCGGGCGGCAGCGTGCCCGTTTCGATATTGCTGCGCAGCACGTCCTCGGCGATCGCGTAGCGCCGCTGGGTGCTGGTGGCTGCCTGCTCGTCTTTCATGGATCCCCGTATCCGTCGGCCTCTTGGAGGGCCGCACTCTGACGCATTCTCCGCCGTAAGGAAAGGATGACATAAATGATTATTGAATACAAAAATTGAATATTCTTTGCCCCTAGGTGCTGGGTTGGAAAGGGTGCAGCGAGTCGGACGGTGTTGGTTGCGGTTAAGCTGTAGGGTTGAATTTTGCGCACAATGCGCAGGAAATGAGCGGAAAGAGTGAGGGTGTCGGCCGCAAAGAGGGCGCGTCCGCAGCGGAAATCCTTTGGCCGTGCAGCGGTTTTCTCTTCACGGTAGAAATTTCTAAAAAGGCTATTGAATACAAAAATCATTCATGCAATGGTTTTGATAACAAGACGCCCGGAAGAGGCGTCGCAGGTGGAACGAAACGAAATGCTCAGGATCGACGCTACGCCGCACCTCTGATCGAGGCGCGAACGGGAGCCTTTTGCCGTCTTCGGCCGCCCTCGCGCGTCCGATGGATTGCGGAGCCTTGCGCGAAAGATCCTGGCCTGAACTGGTGGGAACAGAGTGTCAGCCGTCCTCCAACTGAAGAATGTGCACAAGGCCTTCTCCGGCGTGCCGGCGCTTGCCGGCGTCGATGCGGCGCTGTCGGAAAATTCCTATGTCTCGCTGCTGGGACCGAGCGGATCGGGCAAGACGACGCTCCTGCGCGTCATCGCCGGATTCGAGCAGCCGGACGGCGGGGAAATCCTCTTTGCCGGCAAGCGCGTCGATGGCGTGCCGCCGCATGAGCGCGGCATCGGCTTCGTCTTCCAGAACTTCGCCCTCTTCCCGCATTTGAGCGTCGCGCAGAATATCGCCTTCGGCCTCGAGAACCGCACCGTCGATCCCGTGACGGATCCGAAGGTCGTGAGCGCGAAGGTGCGCGACATGGTCGGCCTCGTCGGTCTTTCGGGCCTGGAGGACCGGGCGGTCACGCAGATTTCCGGCGGCCAGAAGCAGCGCGTGGCGCTTGCCCGCACGCTGGTGACGGAACCCAGCATGGTGCTGCTCGACGAGCCGCTCGGCGCGCTCGATGCCAATCTGCGCACCCGCATGCGCGGCGAACTGCGCACCATCCGCGAGCGCTGCGGCGTCACCTTCCTCCATGTCACCGGCTCGGAGACCGAGGCGCTGGCCATGGGCGATACCGTGCTGGTCCTCGATCGCGGCCGCATCGCCCAGTCGGCCGATGCCGGAACGCTCTACAGCCGCCCGGCCTCGGCCGACGTGGCGCGGTTCCTCAACTGCTACAACATTTTCCCCGGCGCTGTTTCGGGCGATGCCTTCGAGAGCCCCGTCGGCCGGCTGGCGCTGGGCAGCACCCGGCAAACCTCCGGCAAGCCGGCCTACGCCATCCGCTATGACCGCGTCGCAATCCGCCCCCGGGATGCGGCGGCCGCTGGCGACGAGGTGCGCATCGAGGCGAGCTTCGTCGCCAGCGAGTATTCCGGGGCGGCGATCAACTCGTTCTTCACGCTCGACGACGGCCGCGTCTTCGAGGTGGAGACCCATCTCAGCCATGCCGCGCCGGAAGCCTTCGAGGAGAAGGCCCGCTACGCCCTCGTCTGGAAACGGGAGGACGCCCTTGTCTTCGATTGAGACCCAAGTCGCCGGTCCCGCCCCTGTCCACCCGGAGAATGAGAGATGACGATGGCCGCCACCAGCCATGACACGCCCGTCGAAGCGGCGGCGCCTTCCACCCGCAAGCAGCCCGACCGCACGGCTCTTCTGCTCGCTCCCGGCGTCCTGTGGATGCTGCTCTTCCTCGTCGCCCCCATCCTGATGATGGTCTACGTTTCCTTCTGGACGCAGACCACCTTCAAGATCGAGCCGACGCTGACGCTGAAGAGCTGGGTCACCTTCTTCTCGTCCGAGACCTATCTCGGCGCGCTCTGGACGACGATCCGCATCTGGCTGATCGTGCTGGTCGCCACGCTGCTCGTCGGCTATCCGGCCGCTCTCTTCGTCGGGCTCTTCGTCAAGAACAAGACGCTCTCGACGGCGCTGCTGGTGCTCTGCGTCATTCCGTTCTGGACCTCCTTCCTCATCCGCGTGCTTGCCTGGCGGCCGATGCTCGGCAAGGAGGGGGCGATCAACATGATCCTGATGAAGATCGGGCTCATCACGCAGCCGATCGAGGTGCTGCTGTTCTCCGAACTCTCCGTCATCATCGGCATGACGCAGATCTATTGCGTCTTCATGGTCGGGCCGATCGCTTTCATGCTCGGCCGCATCGATCCTTCGGTCATCGAGGCGGCGCAGGATCTCGGCGCAGGCTTCTGGCGCATCTTCCGCACCATCATCCTGCCGCTCTCCATGCCGGGCGTTGTGGTGGGCGCGATCTTCGTCTCCGTCATGGTGCTCGGCGAATTCGCCACCTCCGCCGCCCTTTCCGGCCGCAAGGTGAACCTGCTCGGCAACATCATCGTCACCCAGGTCGGTTCGCTGAAATGGGCCTTCGCCGCCGTCGCCGGCGTGGTGCTGACCATCCTGATGGGCGCGGTCGTCGCGGCCATGCTGCGGGTCGTCGATCTCAGGAAGGAACTCTGAGCCATGAACGCATCCGGCATCAAGCTCGGCCTCGGCTTCTATACGACGCTGTTCATCGTCTTCCTCTACGGCCCGCTCGCGGTGCTCGCCATCCTGTCCTTCCAGACCGGACCGGAGGGCGGCCCGCAATTCCCGATCATCGAATGGTCGACCTACTGGTACAAGCACCTCTTCGGCCTCACCCCGCCCTCGCGCATCGCCCCGCTGCCCATCGAGCAGGCTCTGGTGCGCTCCCTGGCGCTCGCCGTGATGACGATGATCGTCTCGACCGTGCTGGGCGTCACCGCCGCCCAGGCCTTCCGCCGGAAGTTCCGCGGCTCGGGCGTCGTCTTCTACCTCATCGTGCTCGGCATGATGGTTCCCGGCGTGCTCGTCGGTCTCGGCATGGCGCTCGTCGCCAACACGCTGGGCATCGACCGGCACTGGTGGGGCACGGCCTTCGTGCTGCATGTCGTCTATACCTTCCCCTTCGCCTTCCTCGTCATGCTGGCGATCTTCAACCGCTTCGATCCGAGCGTGGAAGAGGCGGCCTGGTCGCTCGGCGTCACCCCGGCGCGCACCTTCCGCAAGGTCACCTTCCCGCTGATCTTCCCCGGCGTGCTCTCGGCCATGCTCTTCGCCTTCACGCTGTCCTATGACGAGTTTTCGCGCACGCTCTTCGCCTCGGGCCGGGACCTGACGCTGCCGCTCGCCATCTACGGCACCTTCTCGGTGGAAGTGCACCCGAACGTCTTCGCCTTCGGCGTGCTGACGACCCTGTTCTCCTTCGCGCTGCTCGGAACCTATGCCGTGCTGATGGGCCTGTCGGTGCGCCGCGCCAAGCGCATGGCGATCCAGGAGGAGGCGTGATGGTGGGCAGCGCTCTCGTCACCGGCGCGGGCTCCGGCATCGGCCGCGCCATCGCCCTGAAACTCGCCGCCGACGGTTACGCCGTCACGGTCAACGACCTTTCCCTTGAGCGCGCCACGGCCGTGGCCGGAGAAATCCGGGCGGCGGACGGCCGGGCCGTCGCCGTGGCCGGCGATGTCGCGAGCGAGGCGGACGCCGCCGCCATCCATCTTGCCGCCGTCGCGGCGCATGGCGCGGTCACGCTGCTCGTCAACAATGCCGGCATCGCCCATCAGGCGCTGTTCGAGACCCTCGAGGTCGGCGATTTCGACCGCATGTTCGCCGTGCATGTGCGCGGCACCTTCCTGATGACCAAGGCGGTGCTGCCGGCCATGCTCGCCGCGGGATCCGGCGTCGTCGTCAACGTCGCCTCGCAGCTCGGCCAGATCGGCGGCGTCGAACTCGTGCACTATTCCGGCGCCAAGGCCGCCATCATCGGCATGACCAAGGCGCTGGCCCGCGAGGTTTCCGCCCGCGGCGTGCGGGTCAACGCCGTCGCGCCCGGCCCCATCAACACGCCGCTGGTCATGCAGCTTTCGGAAGAGTGGCGCGCGGCCAAGCGCGCCGGCCTTCCGCTCGGCCGCTTCGGCGAGCCGGAGGAGGTGGCCGAAACCGTCGCCTTCCTCGCATCCCCCGCCGCCAGCCTCTTCGTCGGACAAACGCTCGGACCCAATTCCGGCGACGTCATGCTTTGAATTCGGAGACACCCATGACCGCAGACAGGAAACGCATCGTCATCGTCACCGGCGCCGGCATCGGCATCGGCGCCGCCACCGCGAAAGCCTTCGGCGCGCTCGGCGACCACGTGGTGGTGACCGATATCCTGGAGAAGGAAGGTCGCGCGACGGTCGCGGCCATCACCGGCGCCGGCGGCTCGGCGGAATTCCATCTCTATGACGTCCGCTCGACGACGGCGACCGACGCGCTCGTCGCCGATGTCGAGACGCGGCACGGGCGGATCGACGTCGTCGTGGCCAATGCCGGCATCGCCCACCGCACGCCGCTGGCCGATCTCACCGACGAGAAGTGGGACCTCACCTTCGACATCGACCTGAAGGGCATCTTCCGTCTCGTGCGCGCCGCGGCGCCCGGCATGCGCGCCCGCAAATCCGGCGCCGTCATCGCGCTCTCCTCCATCATGGGCGTCGCCTATGGCTGGGACGAGCACGTGCACTATTCGGCGGCAAAGTCCGGCGTCGTCGGCCTCGTGCGCGGGCTTGCGGTGGAAATGGCGCGCGACGGCGTGCGCGTGAACGGTATCGCACCCGGTTACATCCGCACTGCCCAACTGCTTTCCGAGGAGAATTCGCTCGGGCCGGCGGGAGCGGAAAAGGCGGCGGAGTTCATTCCGATGGGGCGGCTCGGGACGGGAGAGGACATCGCCGATGTCGCCGCGTTCCTCGCCTCCGACAGCGCGAGATACATGACCGGCCAGGTGCTGGTCGTGGATGGCGGCCTTCTCGTGGGCCGGTACTGAACCGCCTCGAAAGGGCGGGCGAAAAGGAGCCGCAAAGCGGCTTCGGGGAACGATAAGCAAACTGGAGAAGAGACATGTTCAACTCGCAAATCAATCGCCGCTCGCTCCTCAAGCGCTCGGCCGGGGTGATGGCGCTGGCGATGGGCGGCGGCACCTCCCTCCTGTCCTCGCGCACGGCCTTTGCGCAGGCCGCTGACCTTGCCGGCCAGCAGCTTCGCACCATCGGTCTTTCGGTGACGGTGCAGGAACGAATCCTCGAAGAGTTCAAGAAGGCCTCCGGCGTCGGCGGCACGTCGGGCACGGCCGCGACCTTCCCCGATGCGCAGACGAAAATCCTTTCCGGCTCGAAGGATTACGACTGCTGGGAAATCATCGCCGAGCGCCTGCCCTCCATCGTCATGACCGACAATGTCGAGACGATCCCGGCTGCATCGCTGAAGAACTGGGCGAACATCCGCGATACCTTCACCACGGCCAGCGACAAGTGGGACCGCGCCGCGCAGATCGTCGGCCAGATCTGGGCGGACGAAGCCCAGACCGTGCTCAACATGGTGCCCGCCGTCTACAACTACGACTCCATCGGCTACAATCCCGATGTCGTCTCCGCCGAGGAAGCCAACACCTGGGCCTGCATCTTCGATCCGAAGTGGAAGGGCAAGTCGGGTCTCAACACCGACCCGCTCATCGCCTTCGGTCAGGCCATCATGGCCATGAACTCTCTCGGCCTTTCCGACGTGAAGAACCCGGGCAACCCGACCGCCGCCGAAATCGACGAGGCGGCCGCCTTCCTCATCTCCAAAAAGAAGGAAGGTCAGTTCCGGGCGCTCTGGGGCGATTTCGGCGAACTGGTGAACCTCATGGCATCGGGTGAAATGGTCGTTTCCGACGCCTGGCAACCGGCCGTCATGGCCGTCAAGGCGCAGGGCAAGGCCGCCAAATACGCCATTCCGAAGGAAGGATACCGCGGCTGGGCCATCGGCCCCTCGATGATTGCGGGCACGAGCAACCGCGATGCCGTCATCGCCTATGCCGACTACTGGCTCTCGGGCGAACCGGGCATCGCCGTCTCCGAACAGGGCTACTACTCGCCGTCGACCAACATCAAGGACGTCATGGCGCCGGAGAAATACGCCTTCTGGTACGAGGGCAAGCCCTGGGTCGGCGCGGAAGAGCGCGGCATCAAGGAAGGCGACCTGCGTGATGGCGGCTCGCTGGAAGAGCGTTCCAAGAACGTCGCCTACTGGCACCAATGGCCGGAAGAATACGATCACCTCATCCAGAAGTGGGACGAATTCCTCAACGCCTGATCCCAAGACGAGCGGACCGGGGCGCGCGTGGCCCCGGTCCCTGACCGGCAATTCGGGAGATCTCCCCCATGATTTTCGACCTGGAACTCAACTCCGTCGGCAAGGTCTACGACAACGGCACGCCCGCCGTCATCGATTTCAACCTCTCCGTCAGCAAGGGCGAGTTCATCGCCTTCCTTGGCCCCTCGGGCTGCGGCAAGACGACGACGCTGCGCATGATCGCCGGCTTCGAAGGCATTTCCTCCGGCGACATGCTGATCCGCGGCGAGCGCATGAACGACGTGCCGCCGCAGCGTCGCCCGACCTCGATGATCTTCCAGAACTATGCGCTCTTCCCGCATATGAGCGTGCGCCGCAATGTCGGCTACGGGCTGGAGGTCAAGGGTGTCGCGAAGGCTGATCGCGAGGCGAAGGTCGACCGCATCCTCGCCACGCTCGGCCTTGAGGATATTGCCGAGCGCAAGCCGGAAAAGCTCTCCGGCGGCCAGCGCCAGCGCATCGCGCTCGCGCGCGGCCTTGTCGTCGAGCCGGATATCCTGCTGCTCGACGAACCGCTCGGCGCGCTCGATGCGAACCTGCGCAAGGCGATCCAGAACGAGCTCAAGCTTCTGCAGAAAAGCCTCGGCGTCACCTTCATCTTCGTCACGCATGCCCAGTCGGAAGCGCTGGCGCTGTCCGACCGCATCGTCGTGATGAACCAGGGGCGCGTGGAGCAGGTGAGCCCGCCCCATCAGCTCTATACCCGCCCCAATACGCCTTTCGTCGCCCAGTTCATCGGCCGCAACACCGTGCTGCCCGGCGAAGTCGCGGGCAGCGAAGGCGAGGACGTGGTCGTGACGACCGGGATCGGCATGCTTTCCGGCCGCGCCAATGGCGCGCTCGCCGACAAGGGGCGCGTCAATCTCGTCGTGCCGGCCGAGGCGATCGAGGTGCATGCGGCGGGCGAGGGGGTGCTGGCCGGGGCCAAGAACCGCATCGACGCCCGCATCGAACGCTCGGAGGTCGTCGGCCATATCGCGCATCTGACGGCGCGGCTTCAGGACGGCCGGTCCGTCGCGCTCGAAGCCCATGTCGACAAATACCGTCCGGGCGCATTCCCGGCCGGCACACCCGTCCTTTTGAGCTGGAACCCCGCCGAGGCGACGGTCATTCCAGCCCATTGATTACCCAAGACTATTTCAGGGAACCAAGGAGATACCCAATGGCGAAAGAGATTTTGTGCGGTTTCGGCATCGACGTGGATGCCGTGGCAGGATGGCTCGGCTCCTATGGCGGCGAGGATTCGCCCGACGACATCTCGCGTGGCCTGTTTGCCGGCGAGGTCGGCAGCATGCGGCTCCTGAAGCTCTTCGAACGTCTCGGCATCAAGACGACCTGGTTCATCCCGGGCCACTCGATCGAGACCTTCCCCGAGCAGATGCAGGCCGTCGCCGATGCCGGCCATGAAATCGGCATCCACGGCTATACGCATGAAAATCCGATCGCGATGACCCGCGAGCAGGAGACGGAGGTGCTCGACAAGTGCATCGATCTCGTCACCAAGCTCTCGGGCAAGCGCCCGACCGGCTATGTCGCGCCCTGGTGGGAGTTCTCCAACGTCACGAACGAGCTGCTGCTCGAGCGTGGCATCAAGTACGACCACTCGCTGATGCACAACGACTTCACGCCCTATTATGTGCGTGTCGGCGATAGCTGGACGAAGATCGACTATTCCCAAAAGCCGTCCGACTGGATGGTGCCGCTGAAGCGCGGCCACGAGACCGATCTCATCGAAATCCCGGCCTCGTGGTATCTCGACGACCTGCCGCCGATGATGTTCATCAAGAAGTCGCCGAACAGCCACGGCTTCGTCAATCCGCGCCAGATCGAGGAAATGTGGCGCGACCAGTTCGACTGGGTCTACCGCGAGATGGACTATGCGGTCTTCCCGATCACCATCCACCCGGACGTCGCCGGCCGGCCGCAGGTGCTGATGATGCTGGAGCGGCTCTATGCCCATATGAGCAAGCATCCGGGCGTGAGGTTCGTGACGATGAACGAAATGGCCGACGACTTCGCCAAGCGGTTCCCGCGCAAGAAGTGATGCAAGGCGGGAGCGGGTCAGCCCGCTCCCGTCCGTATTCGGAAAGGAGAAGACCATGTGTTCGCTGTGCGGCGTCATTGGCGGAAACGAGCACTGGACGGATGCGGCGGCCCGGCCCGGCGTCTTCACCCGCAATGTCGAGCGGCTCGACCGGCGGCGGGAACGCGCCCGGCGCGTCGCGGCCGCCAACCGCGTGCTCGCCGCCTTCGGCATGAGCCTTTCCGACTGGCAGGGCTCGGCCTTCGTGCTGGCCACCCGCACGGGCAAAAGCGAGATGATCGAGGATCTCGGCCATCTCTGGCCGGCGGCCGAAAGGCTTTCGGGGCGGCCCTGCGA
This sequence comes from Shinella sp. G-2, assembly GCF_050172695.1. NCBI lineage: Bacteria > Pseudomonadati > Pseudomonadota > Alphaproteobacteria > Hyphomicrobiales > Rhizobiaceae > Shinella > Shinella sp. G-2. The sequence continues at coordinate 63,709 of NZ_JBBEYH010000030.1, forward strand.
TCCGCTCGATGCCACCTTCATTGCGCGCATGGAGGCCAGCATTGGCTGACAGTCCTGCCTTCACACCCGTTCATCTCCTCACCGGCTTTCTCGGATCCGGCAAGACGACGCTGTTGAAGCGCCTGCTTGCCGATCCCGCCCTTGCCGACACGGCGGTGCTCATCAACGAGTTCGGCGACGTGGGCCTCGACCACCATCTCGTCGAGCGCATCGACGAGACCATGGTTCTGCTGCAATCGGGCTGCGTGTGCTGCACGGTGCGCGGCGAGCTGGCCGAGGCACTGCGCGACCTGCATTCAAGGCGCGAGCGCGGCCTCATTCCGGCCTTCACCCGCGTCGTCATCGAAAGCACAGGCCTTGCCGATCCCTTTCCGGTTCTGTCGACGCTGAAATCCGATCCCGTGCTGCGCCATCATTTCCGCGCCGGCAGCGTCGTGGCGACCATCGATGCCGTCAACGGCCTCTCCCAGCTCGATACCTACGTGGAATCCACCCGGCAGGCCGCCATCGCCGACCGGCTCGTCATCACGAAAACGGATCTTTGCACCGGCAATACGGACCTTTCCCGCCTCCTGTCCCGCCTTGCGGAGCTCAATCCCGACGCCCTGCGCCTGATCGCCGGCGATGACGGCCCGGGCGCGGAGGCGCTCTTCGGGGACGATGTCGCGCAGCGGGTGGCCAAGCTCCAGTCACCGAGCGGCTTTTATTGCGATACTCCGGCATTGCAGGTGACGGCGGAGGGCGTGGCGCAGCACACTGCGATCTCCTCCTTCGTCATTGCGGTCGACACGCCGATCGACTGGACGGGGTTCGGCGTCTGGCTGACCATGCTGCTCAACCGCCACGGCAGCCGGGTGCTCCGGGTGAAGGGCATCCTGGCGCTTGCGGGCGAAGAGCGTCCCGTTGCGGTGCATGGCGTGCAGCATCTCGTCCATCCGCCGGTCCATCTTGCCGGCTGGCCATCTTCGGAACGATCCTCGTGCCTCGTCTTTATTGTTGACGGTCTCGACGTGAACCTGTTGAAACGGTCCTTCAACGCCTTCGCGCTTGCCGGGAACGCCGAGGCCCGCCCGCAGCCTGAGGCAGCAGCGCAGATCCGCAACGCCCAGAGCCCTTGATGAACAAGCATTCCCCGAAAGTGGCCCCCGCTGCCCCGGCTGTCCACACGGCCGGCCGGCCGAAGCTGCGCGTGCTGGGAACCGCGATCTCCCTTCTGGAGGAATTGCGGCTGAAGGCCGAGGCCGATCTCGGCATCGATGTCTGCTTCGACAACAACGATTTCATCGTCACCCAGCACAAGGCCGCGCAGGAGCCCGACAGCTACGACATCTACGACCAGTGCTTCCACAATCTCGATATCGTCTGGTACTGGCGGGCCATCCAGCCGATCGAGATTTCGCGCATTGCGCTCTGGGACGAGATCAACGACCTGACGAAGATCGGCCAGATCGGCCCGAGCGCCCGCATGGGGCAGGGGGACGTGCCGGCGCGCAAGCTCTATGTGCAGCCGAGCCTTGCCCTTGGCGATACGCCGACCGGGCGCATTTCCATGCTGCCGACGACCCACAATTTCGACAGCTTCGCCTATCGCAGCGACGCGCTGGAACACGCGCCGCCGGTGGCCAGCTGGGCGGCGCTGCTCGACGAGCGCTGGAGCGGCCGGGCCGCCCTCGTCGACGAACCGGCTATCGGCATTTTCGATGCGGCGCTCGCGGCCCAGGCGGCCGGCCTGATGAGCTTCGGCAATATCGGCAACATGACGGTCGACGAGATCGACCAGCTCATCGATATCCTCGAAGCGCGGCGCAAGGCCGGGTTCTTCCGCAGCTTCTGGCGCACGGCGGAGGACGCAGCGCGCCTGATGATCCACGGCGAGACCGACATCCAGAGCATGTGGTCGACGGGCATCGGCATTCTCAACAGCCAGGGCTTTCCCGTCGAGCAGGCGGCGCCGGTGGAGGGGTATCGCGCCTGGCACGGAGGGCTCTGCCTTTCGCGCCATCTTTCGGGCCGCATGCTCGACGTCGCCTATGACTATCTCAACTGGTGGATCTCCGGCTGGCCGGGCGCCGTGGTCGCCCGTCAGGGCTACTACATTTCCACGCCCGAGCGCTCGCGCCGCTACATGACGGCGGCCGAATGGGACTACTGGTACGAGGGGCTTCCCGCGCGCGAGGACCTCCCGGGCCCCGACGGCACGATCCGCATCAAGCGCGGCGCGGTGCGCAGCGGCGGCTCCTACTGGCAGCGCGCCAACGGCATCGCCGTGTGGAACACGACCATGGATGAACACAACTATCTCGTCCGCCGCTGGATGCAGCTGGTCGGGCGCGCAGAAAAGGACATCTGACCATGCCGGCCCGTTCGATCGCCCAGCTCTCCATCCTCCTGCAATCCGGCGCGCTCGATCCGCTCGACCTTGCCGAAGAGACGCTGGCGGGCATCGCGGCGCATCCGGACAGAGCCATCTTCACGAATGTGACGGCGGCCCGGGCGCGGGCGGAGGCAGCTGCGGCCCGCAAAAGGCTGCGCGACGGGCGCTCCCGCGGCGTGCTGGAAGGCATCCCGGTCGCCTGGAAGGACCTGTTCGATATCGAGGGCCTGCCGACGACGGCCGGCTCCCGCGTGTTGCAGGCCAGCGCCCCGGCAACACGGGATGCGGCCGTGGTCCGCGCGCTTGCCGAGGCAGGCATGGTGAATATCGGCCGCGTGAACATGAGCGAGTTCGCGTTCTCCGGCCTCGGCATCAATCCGCATTACGGCACGCCGCGCAATCCGGCGTCACTCGCCGGCCAGCACCGCATTCCGGGCGGCTCTTCCTCCGGTTCGGGCGTGGCGGTCGCAGCCGGTCTCGTGCCGGTTTCCATCGGCACGGATACCGGTGGATCGGTGCGCATTCCCGCGGCCTTCAACGGCGTCGTGGGCTACAAGGCGACGCGCGGGCGCTATGCGATGGACGGGGTGTTTCCGCTGGCCAAGAGCCTCGATTCCCTCGGCCCCCTCTGCCGCACGGTACAGGATGCCGTCTGGATCGACGCGGCGATGCGCGGCCTGCCGGCGGCGGACGTCCTGCCGCGTTTCGACCCGGCCGACCTTTCCTTCGTCATTCCCGAGACGGTGGTTTTCGACGGGGCGGAACCGGCGGTCGTTTCGGTCTTCGAGGCTGCGGTGGAGCGCCTGGCGCGCGCCGGTGCCCGCATCCGTCGCGCCGCCTTTCCGGAGTTCTCCGCGATCTTCGACCTGATGGCGAAACACGGCGCGCTGGTCACCGCGGAAGCCTTCGTGCTTCACCGCGCGCGCATCACCGGCCCCGAGGCGTCCGAGATGGACCCGCGTGTCGTCAAGCGCACGTTGCTGGGTGAGAAGATCACGCTGTCCGACTATGTGGAGACCCTTGCCGCCCGCGAGCGCCTGACCGCCGCCTTCGAGGCGCGGCTGGGGCCGGCGGAACTCGTTCTGAGCCCGACCTTGCCGCATGTGGCGCCGGCGCTCCAGCCGCTCGTTGACGACGAAGACCTGTTCTTCCAGACGAACGGCAAGACCCTGCGCAACACGCTGATCGGCAATTTCCTCGACTGGTGTGGCGTCTCGCTGCCCTGCGGCGCGGATGCGGACGGCCTGCCGGTCGGGCTTCTCGTCTCCGCACCGAAAGGCAACGACGACCGCCTGCTGGCGATGGCGGCTGCGGTCGAGGGCCTGCTCGGTTAAGTCAGGACCCGACGCCAGTTCGGGTTCATGCAGGGGTCGATCTAGCCCCGGATCATCGTCATGAACCGGACCTGTTCGGTCGGCTCGGTCTTGAAGGCACCGGTAAAGGTGGTGGTGAGCGTTGTCGAGCCCTGTTTCTGGATGCCG
>NZ_JBBEYH010000031.1:0-54567 GCF_050172695.1 Shinella sp. G-2
GCAGCTCGTCGCGGCGCTCCATTCCTTCGTCGGCCTTGCCGCCGTCTTCATCGGCTTCAACGCCCATATCGAGGCGGCGCATGTCGCCGGTCTCGATGAGGCCGCCCGCTCCGCGCTGACCGGGTTTGCGGCGATCCTCGCCCACAAGGAACCGGTCGAATTGTCGATCATGAAGGTCGAGGTCTTCCTCGGCGTCTTCATCGGCGCCGTCACCTTCACCGGCTCGGTCATCGCCTTCGGCAAACTCGCCGGCAAGGTGGACGGCAAGGCGAAGAAGCTGCCCGGCGGCCATGCGCTCAATGCCGGGGCGGCCCTTCTTTCGCTCGTGCTGCTGGTGCTCTACGTCAATGGCGCCGGAACCTGGACGCTGCTGGTCATGACGCTCGCCGCCTTCTTCATCGGCTACCACCTGATCATGGGCATCGGCGGCGCCGACATGCCGGTGGTCGTGTCGATGCTCAACTCCTACTCCGGCTGGGCGGCCGCCGCCATCGGCTTCACGCTCGGAAACGACCTGTTGATCGTCACCGGTGCGCTCGTCGGCTCCTCGGGTGCGATCCTCTCCTACATCATGTGCAAGGCGATGAACCGCTCTTTCGTGTCGGTCATTCTCGGCGGCTTCGGCGCAACCACGGGTCCGGCCATGGAAATCACCGGCGAGCAGATCGCCATCGATGCCGATGGCGTGGCCGCAGCCCTCAACGACGCCGACAGCGTCATCATCGTGCCGGGCTACGGCATGGCGGTGGCGCAGGCCCAACAGTCGGTCTCGGAACTGACCCGCAAGCTGCGGGCTGCCGGCAAGAATGTGCGTTTCGCCATTCACCCGGTTGCCGGTCGTCTGCCGGGCCACATGAACGTGCTGCTTGCCGAGGCCAAGGTTCCCTACGACATCGTGCTGGAGATGGACGAGATCAACGAGGACTTCCACGAAACGGATGTCGTCATCGTCATCGGCTCCAACGACATCGTCAATCCGGCGGCCCTGGAGGATCCGAACTCGCCGATATCAGGCATGCCGGTGCTCGAAGTCTGGAAGGCCAAGCAGGTGTTCGTCTCCAAACGCGGGCAAGGCACCGGTTACTCCGGCATCGAGAACCCGCTGTTCTACAAGGACAACACTCGCATGTTCTATGGCGACGCCAAGAAGAGTATCGACCAGCTGCTGCCGGCGCTGGCATGAGCGGGGAATTCGCGATGAAAAAAGGGATCCCCGAAAAGTTGGAGCTCGATACGACCGCCTTGTGGCAGGAAAGGCCCGCGCCAAACAATGCAAGCGCGGCACGCACCTCCAACGGGATCGCTCCCGCCACCTAGGCCATCTCGCTCGCGTCGTAGCCGCCCGCTACGGGCAGAGTCGAATATGAAGTTCAGAGGTTTTGGCAGTGAAACTTGGTGAGTGACTGAAAACTGCGCTTTGAAAGACGATGCTTCGACGAACTAGTTCGTTTGATTGGCCGTTGCAATTCCGAAAATGGGCTGTGTGTTACATTTTTGCTTTTGTGAGATCAGTTGTAGGCAAAGCAACACTGCTCAAATCACCGTCCAGTTCCATAAACTTGATTATGCGATATGATATAACATAACATGTGGATGATTGATGAAAGCAAGTATGCTTCCCCCTTTTGAAAAGGCCTGCCTTCGGTGGGTGGCTCAAGGAAAGACACTCGCCGAAATCGCCTTGCTTGAGGGCAAGAGCATCTCTGAGATCGAGCTTTCCCTTGAGCGCGCCCTTGTGTCGCTTGAGGCAAAATCAATTGCGGAAGCCCTTAGGAAAGCAAACCTTTCTGAGTCCGATTGATTTGACAGGATCGCGATGTGGGTACCGCGTGAATGTGGGGATTGCCTCAGGTCTGTAAGCGCGAAAGCCGTGCGGCGAAGGTTGGGTCCCAAACGGAAGCAAGCCAATCCCGCTCCCTTTTGATGGCGTCCTGGCCCGGTTCCGGATCTTCCACGATCAACCCACGAGGGGTCCGCTAGCAAGCTGCGGCCGCTTCCGCTTCGCGTCGCGGTGATCGCGCCCGGACCCCGTGCCTTTTGAGGAGCCATCGAGCGGGAATTGGCCCGCTCCCGAAGGAGCCTCTCACATGTCGCACGATCTCTCTCTCGCCCAGTCCCACGCCTTCCAGCTCTCCCGTGACCTAATGGTCCCGGTGACCCTCTTCGAGGTCGACGGCGAATACGGCGTCCTTCCGTCCGACGAGATCGACGCCGACGACGACCTGGCGGTCGTGCATGAGTACATGCCCTGGCCGGCCCATTGAGCCGGCTTTACGCCCTTGGCGTGCCGCTTGCGAGCGGCAGGCCGCAAGGGAAGCTCCGCCGCGGCCGAGCGCTGGCTTGCATGATCCGACAATTGCATGCCCGCGCCCTTGCGGTCTTTGCTCTTCGCGGCCTGCCGAAAGGCGTCGGTGAACCAACGGGCAGGCAAGGATTATGGAGGCCGATCGCTGGGCGATCGGAAGAAAGATGAAGAGAAGAGAGATTGAAGCGCTGCGCGAGCAGGTCAGTTGTGCGGCGGTGCTTGAGCATGCCGGGTTTGCAATAGACGCGAAGGAGAGCACGCGGCGGGCGGTCAAGTTCCGGCGCGGCGGCGAGATCATTATCGTCACCTATGAAGGGCGCGGATGGTTCGACCCTCTGTCCGAAGCGAAGGGCGATGTGTTCCGGCTCGTCGAACACCTCGATCATGTCGGTTTTCTCGAAGGCGCCGGGCGGGTTGCAGATCTCGTCGGGTTTCAGATCACGGAGCCGGAGTGGCAGCCCGGAAGGGATGGCGAAAGATGTGACCTCTCGCTTCCCGATCGTTGGCAAGCTCGCCGCCGTCCCTGGCCGGATTCATCGACATGGCGCTACCTCAACGCTGAGCGTTACCTTCCAACCTTTTTGCTCAAAGCGGCGATCAAAGCGAACCTGCTGCGGGAAGGTCCACAAGGCAGCATGTGGGCGGCGCACAGAGACCATGCCGGGGTTCTGACCGGCTGGGAGTCGCGCGGTCGGCAATACCGGGGTTTTGCCTCCGGAGGAATGCAGGTCCTTTTCCGTCTCGGTTCAGACAGCGCATTACGCCTGGCTGTCACGGAAGCCGCAATCGACGCCATGAGCCTCGCGGCGATCGAAGGTTTGCGGGAGGGCACACTTTATCTCAGCACTGGTGGCGGCTGGTCGCCGACCACGGAGGCGGCGATGCGGGAGTTGGCTGCAAGGCCTGGCGTCCAGATGGTTGCGGCGACCGACGCCAATCCTCAGGGCGACATGTTTGCCGAGCGACTGCGGGCGCTCGCCGAGGATGCAGGCTGCGACTGGGCGCGGCTTCGGCCGCCCGAGGAGGATTGGAATGAAACCCTGAAGATCAGGGAGGAGGAAAAGAGGGAAAGGAAAGAAGGAGAAGGCGTGCCGGATTCGCGCCGCCCGCGTCAAGGGAGGCTGCGCCCGGCTTAAGCCGGCCCTTGACCCCGGCAGCTGCGATGCCGGCGGCCCGGAAGTGGTCATGAAGGACTGAAGAGGATGGCAAGGTCGTAAGGACAGTGCTGCGCTTCGGTCCGCCTCCGAAGGAGCCGCAGATGAACCCCTCTCCCGCAGTCCGAAAAGTCTTCCAGGGCACCGCAAATCGTTCGCAGATGTTCCGCATGTTCGACCGTCATCACCAACGGCCCAACCGCTGGGACGACGACGCCACGCCGCTCTATGCCGGCGAGTGGTTCGAGATCGGCGAGGCCGAGCACGACTATATGTTCGAAATCCTGCCGCCGCTCTGGATCCGCGGTTCGATGTTCGCGATGCGCGAGTTCCTCACCGGCTCGGTCACGAGTGTCTTCTTTGCACTCCGGATTGACGAAGCGATCCGCTATTTCCACGGCTATTGCGACCTTGCCGATCAAGCCTCCGTCGAGGCCATGCGCGTTGCGATTATCGAGCGCGAGAGCCGCCCGGTCCGGGCCATGACGCGCGAGGAACGGCTCGAGCATATCTGGAGCAGCACGGCGGACGACTATCGCGGCTATGCCGGCGAGCGCTGGCCGGAGGCCTCGCGCGGCAAACGCACGGTGATGCTCTACGGCGGGAAAGGCGGCACGTTTCTGAAGCTGCTGGAAGACCTCAGCGACGACGAGATCGCCGCGAAGCTGCCGGTGCAACTGCGCCACCTCCCCGCGCCGATCGCGGCTTGAGAGGAGCAACCATGCTCACCTTTCCGGTTGCATCCGTGCGCGAGGTGATCGCGCGTGGCCGCGCCGATGCCGAAGCCAATGGCGGCTTTCGCAACCCCTATTATGGACTGAAGCCTGGCAAGGACGAACAGCCGGGCGTCTTTCTGGTCGGAGATCAGGGGGTCTATCTCCTCTCGAACGGCAAGCTTGCCGGCGGCCAGAAGCCCTTCGTCGTCTATGCCGAGGAATGCAATCCTGCCACCAACGACGACTGGTTCGAGGTCAAGCGCCGGACGTTCGGTGGCGACGACGGTGTCGATTTCCTCGACGCCGGCCAGCTAGAGGCGATGATTGCGGCAAGCCCCAATGCCACGCATCTCCGCATCGCTTTCGTGGCCGACACCATGCAGCTGTTCTTGATCGGGCGCGACTAGCACTCGGTCGACCATAGCCGCGCCGCCCATGCAGGCGGCGGCACCTTCCACCTCTTCGCGTTCCCTCGACCGTCCCTTGCGGCGGCTCGATGACGCTCGCTCACAAGGAGCTTTCGATGAGCAACGATCCCTTCGGTCTCGATATATCAGGCAGCAGCGCATTGTCATCAGGCCTTGGTCTTGGCGTCACCGCGTTCGGCGGTTTTGCCGCCAATGACGACGAGCCCGATCCGACGCCGCCCTCTCCTACGCCTGCGCGGGCTCTGCCGGCGGCCAACCGGCCGCTCCCGCGAAAGCAGGGCCAGCGCGCCAACTTCTATCTCGACGACGGTGATCGCAAACTTGCCGCGACCTGGAAGGAAAGGGCGCGCATCAACGTTGCCGCGATCCTCACGGCACACGAACTCGAGAACCTGGACTTGCCCGCAACTCCGGAAGCCCAAGTGAGGCTGATCCGGTTCACCGGCTTCGGCGCCGGCGAACTGGCAAACGGCATGTTCCGGCGGCCGGGGGAAACCGACTTCCGTGACGGTTGGGACGATCTTGGTACATCGCTAGAATCGGCCGTCAGCGAGGGCGAATACGCGTCGCTTGCCCGATGCACGCAATATGCCCACTTCACGCCCGAGTTCATCATTCGCGCGATCTGGGCGGGCTTGCAGCGGCTAGGCTGGCGTGGCGGCCGCGTACTGGAACCGGGGATCGGAACAGGCCTGTTTCCGGCGCTGATGCCGAAAGAGTACCGCGGGTTGAGCTACGTCACCGGTGTCGAGCTCGATCCCGTCACCGCGCGCATCGTCAAACTGCTGCAGCCGAAGGCGCGCATCATCAATGGCGATTTCGCGCGTACCGACCTCAATGCGATTTACGATCTTGCCATCGGCAATCCGCCTTTCTCCGATCGGACGGTTCGCTCCGACCGGCACTATCGTTCGCTCGGTCTACGCCTCCACGACTACTTCATCGCTCGGTCGATCGATCTCCTGAAACCGGGAGCCCTGGCCGCCTTCGTCACCAGCGCCGGCACGCTGGACAAGGTGGATAGCACCGCACGCGAGCACATCGTCAAGTCCGCTGACCTGGTCGCCGCGATCCGACTGCCCGAAGGCAGTTTTCGGCGTGAGGCCGGTACGGATGTCGTGGTCGACATCCTCTTCTTCCGCAAGCGAAAGGCAGGCGAGCCGGAAGGTGACCTCTCCTGGCTCGACCTGCAGGAGGTCCGGCCAGCGATCGAGGACGAGGATGCAATCCGCGTAAACCGATGGTTCGCCCAGCATCCGGAGTTGGTGCTCGGCGATCACGCCCTGACCTCCGGCCCATTCGGCGAGACCTATACGTGCCGGCCACGCTCCGGCGAGGTGCTCGACGCGGCGCTGACGGCAGCGATCGCTCTTCTCCCGGAAGACCTCTATGACGGCGAGCCGACCGCCATCGACATCGATCTGGAGGACGAGCTTGCCGAGATCGTCGATCTGCGCCCCGACAATGCCAAGGTGCGCGAAGGCAGCTATTTCGTCGATGTCAGGCATGGCCTCATGCAGGTCGTTGACGGCGCACCGGTCGCGACGCATGTGCGCAAGGCTCGAAGCGCCGAGGGACTTTCGGAAAAGCACGTCCGCATCATTCGCAAGCTCATCCCGATCCGCGATGCGGTGCGCGAGGTCCTGAAAGCCCAGGAACTGGATCGCCCATGGCGCGACTGCCAAGTGCGGCTGCGGATCGCCTGGTCGAACTTTGTCCGCGACTTCGGGCCGATCAACCACACGACCGTTTCGGTGACCGAGGATCCCGAAACCGGAGAGGTGCGCGAAACGCATCGCCAGCCGAACCTGCAGCCATTTCGCGATGATCCCGATTGCTGGCTGGTCGCCTCCATCGAGGACTATGACCTCGAATGCGCAGCTCCGGCTCAAGGCGTTGCATCATCTCGATGTCCCATGGCTGCCCTCTCACATCGAGCAGCGCGAGGGCCGGATCGTGCGCCAGGGCAATCAGCACGATGAAGTCGATATCTTCGCCTATGCCACGCAAGGCTCGCTCGACGCTTCGATGTGGCAAAACAACGAACGCAAGGCCCGCTTCATTGCGGCAGCACTTTCCGGCGACACCTCGATCCGGCGGCTTGAGGATCTCGGCGAAGGGGCGGCCAATCAATTCGCGATGGCCAAGGCGATTGCCTCCGGCGACGAGCGGTTGATGCTGAAGGCAGGTCTCGAGGCGGACATTGCCCGGCTCGAACGACTGCGCGCCGCCCATGACGACGATCAATATGCGGTTCGCCGGCAGATCCGTGACGCCGAACGCGATATCGAGATCTCGGAGCGACGGATTGCGGAAGTCGGCAAGGACATCGATCGCCTTGTTCCGACGGCGGCCGACGCCTTTGCCATGACTGTCATCGGTGGGCTCTTCGACGAGCGGAAGGCCGCCGGTCGCGCCTTGATGAAGGAAATCCTCACGCTGGTCCAACTTCAGCAGGAGGGCGAAATCGCCATAGCCGCGATCGGCGGCTTCGATCTGGTCTATTCCGGCGAACGCTTCGGTAAGGGCGATGGCTATCGCTACACGACCTTGCTTCAGCGGACGGGCGCCGATTACGAGATCGATCTGGCAGTCACGGTGACGCCGCTTGGCGCGATCTCCCGCCTCGAACACGCGCTCGACGGATTTGAGGAAGAGCGGCAGCGTTATCGTCATCGACTGGACGAAGCCCACAGGCGGCTGGCTTCCTATCGCTCCCGCGAGGGCGGCGTGTTCGCCTTCGCCGAAGAACTTGCCGAGAAGCGCCGGCAGCTTCGGGAGGTCGAGGCCGCGCTTGCCGCGGAAGCGCGCAGTAGCGCCGAGCAAGACGCGCAGGCTGCGTGAGGGCAACGCGACCACCAAGAAGATCGGGGATCTGGGTGCAGTGCAGCATGTGCATGGCTGCATTGCACAATAAATGTTTCCCCTCTGATCAATAATCAGGCATTGTGCATATAGCTGATGCACATGGCGGTTTTCCTCCCAGTGCCGCCGCACCAGCTGTTCCCCTCTGGAGGTTTATTGACCTTCACACTTCATGGGCCGCGGTTTCCGCTGGCCCATTTTTTTTTGTCCTATCCATCCAGCGCTGACGCGCTCATTTCCGTTCGCGACGCGAGAGGAAGGGAGAAAAGAAGGGGAGGAACCCGGTCGCAGATCGGTCCACCGGTCGCCGCTTCCGCTCAACCGCCGTCTCCGCATCCCGGCCACTCGTCCTTCGCAAGGCGCTTCGCACCCCGCTTGTCCTTCGCAGCCGGGATGCTCGACCGCAGTTGCACCCGGCCGCCCGCTCCGCGGTCCGGAAGGTGTCTTCAGGAAAGAATGAAGACTGGAAGGACCGGCAGGAGCCGCGTCCCAAATCCCGGAAAAAGGAGCATCCCATGTATCTCATGAAGGTCGATCCGCGTGCGCTGAAGGACAATCCCGACAACACGCGCCAGTCGAAGTCGACGCCGCAGGCGGACGCCCTGCTGCTGGCGACGATCAGGGCCGTCGGCATCATCCAGCCGCCCGTCGTCTTCCCGGAGCGCGACGGCGGCAATGGTTTCATCATCGAGGCGGGGCATCGCCGCCGGCGTCAGGCGGTTGCCGCGGGCATCGACGAGATCGAGGTCCTGGTGGTCGAGGCCGCCAACGACAACGGCGCCATGCGTTCGATGGTCGAGAATATCGCCCGCGAGCCGCTCAACCCGGTCGACCAATGGCGGGGGATCGAGCGTCTCGTCGCGCTCGACTGGACCGAGGAGGCCATTGCGGTCGCCCTGACCCTGCCGGTGCGTCAGATCCGCAAGCTCCGGCTCCTCGCCAACGTCCTGCCGGCCATGCTGGATCATATGGCGAAGGGCGATATGCCGTCGGAACCGCAGTTGCGCACCATCGCCGCTGCCGCGCTCGATGAGCAGAAGGAAGTGTGGAAGGCGCACAAGCCGAAGAAGGGCGATACGGCGTCGTGGTGGTCGGTTGCCAACGCGCTTTCGAAGAAGCGGATGTACGCCAGGGATGCCAGCTTCGGTGACGACCTGCGAGAAGCCTACGGCATTGAGTGGGTGGAAGACCTCTTCGCCCCGGCCGACGAGGACAGCCGCTACACCACCAATGTCGAGGCTTTCCTCGGCGCGCAGCAGGAGTGGATGACGATCAATCTGCCGAAGAAGGGCGCGATTGTCGAGGTCAACAACTATGGCCAGCCCGACCTGCCCAAGAAGGCCGAACGCGTCTATGGCAAACCCGGCAAGGGCGACAGCACCGCCATGTATCTCGATCGCGAGGGCAAGGTTCAGTCGGTGCACTACCGGATGCCGGAAGCCCGGAAGCCGAATGGGCAGACCGGCTCGTCTGCCGACGGTTCGACAGGGGCCGATGATGAGGAAATCTCGGTCTTGAAGACGCGTCCTGACGTCACGCAGAAGGGCCAGGACATGATCGGCGATTTCCGCACCGATGCGCTTCACGAAGCACTCGGCCGCGCGCCGATCGAGGACGACATGCTGATGGCCTTGCTCGTGCTCGCCTTCTCCGGCCAAAACGTTCGTGTCGATTCCGGCGCCAACGATACTGTGTTCGGGGCCAAGCGCATGCAGCGCCACGCTGCCCGGCTCTTCTCCGAAGACGGCAGGCTCTCGTTCGACATGGAGACGGTTCGCGTCGCTGCCCGGTCCATCCTGGTCGAGGTCCTGTCGTGCCGGCGCAACATTTCGAACAGCGGCGTGGTCTCGCGCATCGCCGGCGAGGCGATCGGCGCCGATGGCTTCCTGCCGAACATGGGCACAGAGGATTTTCTCGTGTGCCTGTCGCGGCAGGCGCTCGAGGCGGCGGCAAAGGAGGCGAATGTGTATCCCCGTCCGCGGGTGCGCGAAACCCGTGCGGCCCTTGTCGATCATTTCAAGGACGTCCAGTTCGTGCATCCGGCGGCTCTCTTTTCGCCCGATGCGAAGGACGTTGCCGAATTGGTCAAGCATGCCGACCATCTCGACGATGATCGCGATGGTGATCCCGCGGGTGGCTCAGACACCGATGACGGTATCTCCTCGTCCAACGTTGCTGATCCGGATGCCGAGCAGTTCGAAGAGCCGGCAGACGGGTCCGAGAACACAGACGCGGACGAAACCGCCTATGGCATCGCGGCGGAATAGCCGCATTTCCACATCCAGCTTCACCGATCCCGCCGCCGGCCATCACCGGCGGCGCTTTCGTTTTCACAATCCGCAAAACCTGAAGGAGAAAGCGCATGTCTGCGTCCTTGATCTATGATCTCGCCCCAATTGGCTCCATCGTCGCCTGGTCGGACGGCACGCCGCGCCCGCCGGAACGCCACAAGAAAAAGCTGGCAGCCTGGGAGAACCGTAACAGCAAGGGTCGCTTGATCCGCAAGCAGGGCAAGCGCGGCATCGGCAATGTCAGCCTGTCGCCGGATTTTACCCTTCATGAAGGCGGCTTTGGCGCGGGCGGCGTGATTGCCATCCGCATTCACCGGACCTTCTCGCTCGACAGCGATCTCGCCTTCAAGGTGATCGAGCGGCCCGCGCTGGGATCCGTCCGTGTGTTCGACCGCGCTGGTGCAAACGCGGAACTCGTCCATCTGGCGGACAATCGGCAGGCAGCCGAGGCATGGCTGAGCCGGCATGGCTATCCCAATGCCGTGCTCGAGGAGGTGACCGCCGACGAGGTTGCCGCCGATCATGTCGAAGGGAGGGCCGCGGCATGAATACGCTCGTCTCCCAATCCTCCGAACTCTCCACCCCTGAACCTTCAGGGGTGGAGTTTGGTCGAAGTGCCGATGGCTTGCCTGTTGCGCGCATCGGCGATCTCGTCTTCGCGATGGTGCCGGCGCGTGACGGCCACTATTTCCTCGCCAGCGCCTGGCGCATGACGCGGCCTCTCTCCGACCTAAAGCGCGACGACTTCCATTCGCACCACGGCTCAGTCGAGGATGAAACCGCCTTCCGAGACCGCATGGTTGAGCAGGCGGAACATTGCCGTGAGTTTCGGGCGCTTGCTCGCCAGTCCGTCCGAATGAATTGCAGCACGCCCTGGGGCTCTTCCCAAGGGGCCACTATCTATGCCGACGGGATTGTCTCCCACACCACGGCCGGACATGGCGGCTTCAAGTTGTCCGCCCCCCACAACGCCTCGGTCCACCCGACGCTGCGGGCGGATGATGGCTGGTACGAGGAAGACGCCGCGTGGGCGATCGTGGCGCTGACCTTTCCGGATTTGTTCACGCGCTATGAGCGGAAGTGCGCTGACAAGACGGTCCGGGACACCTGGCCGGACGCTTGGGAAGCGATCCATGGTCGCTCGCTCCTGCCTGGCGAATCTCACGAGAAAGACGGCCAGGCATTCGTGCAGGTGCATGCCGGGGACTGGATCGTTATCTCGGCACTTCGTTCCGACCATCATCCCGGCATGACCGAGGTAATTGCCACCATTGGCGGTAAGCGCGACGAACGGGCGGAAGAAGGCCGTTTCCTGGTGCCGAGCGACGATTACGCTGTCGGCCGGTTTGGTTTCGTCATCGATGAGACGAAGCATGCTGCCTATGATGGCCCATCCAGCTTCGCCAGCTGGCGTGGGAGGGCCGCGTAATGTTCGGTTTCGCAAAACACGCCTCACAGCTCACCCGCATGGAAGCGGCGCGGCGGCAGACGCAGCATCAACTGGAACTGATCGATCGCCAGATCACGCGCCGAATGACCGCGCTCCTTCCGCTGCTTGGCCGGCGTCACGCGGGCTACCGTCGAGGCAAGCCGCCAGAGCCAGCTGCTTTCCTCGAACGCTACCGGTCGAACCTGGCGGCGCTGACCGCCGAGCGTCAACCGGAGGTCGATGCGCTCACGCGCAAACTTGTCCGGCAGGACGCCGCCATCGCGGCCATGCGGGCGCGCCGTCGGCTGCCCTTGCATCGGGTACGGGGTGGGAGTGTCCCAAGAGGAGGTGACCGCCCATGAGCACGATTGGCGAACTCGAGCGAAGGGCCGGTATCGGCTCCTCGCCTGAAGATCGGACAGCGTTCTGGATCCGCTTCCATCATCTCGAAGGGGCTGAATGCCTGAGGGCCGGTGTGGCGGAGCTCAACAGGCTGATTGCCGAGAAGGAGGCAACGCCGGTCGCGGCAAGCAATGGCACTGCGACGCGACACAAGAGGGAGAGGCTTCCGCCCTTGACCGAAGGGGAGGAGGAGGCGCTTCAGGCTTATGCCGCCAAGCACGGCCGGCGATGGAAGAGCGTTCTCAACCATGTCTGGATGGGTGGCGCTCCATATGACGACGGGGGCACGTTGCGCCGCCTGCGCAATTCGCACGGTCCGTCCTGGCTTCACTCCTATCGTCTGCCGAAGCCGCGCCCCGGCGAAAAGGCGGGTTCAGAGCCCCAGCCGGACGTGCCGGAAACATGATTCGCCGGTCAGTGTGCAGGGCTCCGGCGTCCAGCCCAGCCCCTGCAATACTCAATGCCGCGACCGCCTCTCTGGCAGTTGTGAGCCGGGTCCGCGGGGTGGCACTCCTCGAGCGGCTGCCTGCTTCAGGTGGGATCCGAGGGCTGCGGCTCGCTGAGGGCTTCCTGTTCAACGACGTCCATCGCCGGACCAGTTCCTTGCCGGCCTCCCTTCGGTTTTGTTGCGGTCTGAACCGGCGGCCGTCAGTTTCAAGGCCGCTATCGCGCCGCGGGGCGGCCGGACCACGCCGTCTTCTTCAAAGCAGGGCCGCGCGCCGCGCGAGGTCAATTTGACCTGCTTGCGCGCAGCCCGGCTCTGCTCGTCCTGGCGGGTCCGGACCCTGAAACGCCCGTCTTCTGCCGGCTCCTTTTGACCGCACCGAAGGGCAGACCGGCAAGGGCCGGAACCGCTTCGGAGGACAGCATGAAAGGAACAGCCCATGGCAAAGCCCGCAACCCAATCCCGCCACTCCGCCCGCGTCGTGCCGCTTCGAAAGGGCGCCACACTCGAAATGGTCCGGCTCACCTGCCCTGACGCCGCCCAGGCGATGGCGATCGCCGAAAGCTTCGGCACGGCCGTGATCGACGGCGACGGG
Organism: Shinella sp. G-2; assembly: GCF_050172695.1. Classification (NCBI taxonomy): domain Bacteria; kingdom Pseudomonadati; phylum Pseudomonadota; class Alphaproteobacteria; order Hyphomicrobiales; family Rhizobiaceae; genus Shinella; species Shinella sp. G-2. The sequence goes on from NZ_JBBEYH010000031.1 coordinate 12,631, forward strand.
ATCCGCGACCTGCACGAACGCCTGATCATCGAAACTGCCGAGAGCCTCTCGGAAGGCCTTGGCGAACGGGCGATGCAGATCCACCTCCAGCGCATCGTCGGCGCCTATGTCGGATCCGCCCATGGCGCCGGACAATTCTATTCCCGTGCCGTCAGCGAGGCACGCGACGCCACCGCCAAGGCAGCTAATGACGCACGCGACGAGGATCTCGATGGTCCGGTTGGCTACGACAGCGCCGCCCAGCGCAAGCGCGAATTCGCAGCCGACATGGGCGTCCAGGCCCATTCCCTTCGGATGGCCGCGGAAGGTGCCGTTGCCGCCTACGAGCAGATCGTTGGAGAGGTCTGGAAGCCCTTCGATCGCCCGGTTGAAAATCCCGGCGCATCGCTCGACCGCAAGGCGGCATCCGCACAGTTGGCGGCCTTCGACTGACCGCAACGGCGGGGCTTTGGCCCCGCCTCCTCTTCTCTTTCCGATCGACAGCTGGTCCGCCCGGGCCAGCCTTTCGCATGTCGAAGGCAAAGAAAGAAGATGATCAGCTTGCCCGCCATCACGGACCCGTCCGGCTTCGGTCCTGCCGGGGTCGGGGGATTGAGCCGCAAGGGCTTCGCCCTCCTCCACATACGTTCCGGCGCGTTCGCGTGCGCCCTCCCCTCGGCCCCGGCCCTTGGACCGCCGTAACGGGGCCGCGATCGGCGCGGCCCGGAAAATGGAGGTATGGAAAAATGAGCAGGGTACCAGACGCGCAACGTGTGGACATCTATGGCCGGATCACCGACCGGATTGTCGAGGACCTGGCCCATGGCGTCAAGCCGTGGATGAAGCCATGGCACGACCGCAACATGAGAGAGCGGATCACCCGTCCGCTCCGGCACAACGGGCAGCCCTACTCGGGCATGAATGTACTGCTGCTGTGGTCGGAAGGCATGGCGCGCGGCTTCTCGTCGCCGATGTGGATGACGTTCAAGCAGGCGCTTGAGCTCGGCGCGGCCGTCCGCAAAGGCGAGACCGGGTCGACCGTCGTTTTCGCCAGCCGCTTTACCAAGACCGAAGCCGATGGCAGCGGCGGTGAGGTCGACCGGGAAATCCCGTTCTTGAAAGCGTACACGGTCTTCAATGTCGAACAAATCGATGGTCTGCCCGACCATTATCACCATCGACCGGCGCCTGTTGCCGATCCTGTCCAACGGATCGAAAATGCAGATCGCTTCTTTCGCAACACGGGTGCCGTTATCCGCCACGGCGGCACACAGGCATATTATTCACCGGTTACGGATCACATCCAGATGCCGCCATTCGAGAGCTTTCGGGACGCGGAATCATACGTTGCCACGGTCAGCCATGAAAGTTGCCATTGGACTGCGCATCCCGATCGTGTCGGCCGCGATCTCAGCCGTTATGCTAAGGACAAAACGGAGCGCGCCCGAGAGGAGCTGATCGCCGAGCTCGGCAGCTGCTTCCTAAGCGCCGACCTCGGCATTGTACCGGAGCTCGAGCCACGGCCCGATCACGCGTCTTACCTCGCCTCGTGGTTGACCGTGCTTTCCGAAGACAGGCGAGCGATTTTTCAGGCGGCCGCTCATGCGCAGCGGGCAGTCAACTTCCTGCACGGTCTGCAGCCGGATGCTGCCGAGGAGAAAGTCGCGGCCTAGAAATCAGAGTCGGTCGTTGTCGCCGCCAACGGCCGACATCTCTCTCGGCTCTCTATCCGTTGGCGTTCCCTGTTCTGGTGTCAGGTCCAGCTTGCCCCAGATCGAGGTTTTGCGGTCAGTCGATTTGAGCTTTCGCGATTGCTTGATTTCGATGGTAAACGGCTTTGTCTGCTGATGCATATATCCTCCAGGCGACGAATCGCGCGCACACGATACCGGGTTGTTTATTGGAGGCAACTCCCAGGCCGGCCGGTCCGTCGTCGCCGAACTAACGGCCCGGACATTGGGAGAGAGCAACGGTCTCACCACAGCAATGGTCCGCTTGGGTGGGGCGGTGGCACGTTGCCATCGCCGCGTTCCTCGGATCCATCGGCATAGGCCACGTCCTCCGCGGGCTCGATGAGGCATGTCTGATCGGAGAGCGGCTTCGCCTCGATCGTCTTACCGCAACGGCCATCCAAAACTTTCTTCCCCTGCCGGAACCCACCCCACTCGACAAATCGAGTGGGGACCCCAGGTCGCCGCCATTCCTCGCGCGGCAACAAAGTTTCTCCCGGCCGCCCTCCATTCCATTCCGGCCCTGCGGGTGCGGTCCGATCGTCCCCGATCCTTGCGACAGCCATCGAGGCCGCGAAGGGCGCGGCCCGAAACCAACGAAAGGAACACCACAATGGCAACCATCGGCACCTTCACCTCCACCGAAACCGGCTTCAACGGCTCGATCCGCACGCTCGCCCTCAACGTCAAGGCCCGCATCGCCCGCATCGAAAACCCCTCCGACAAGGGCCCGCACTACCGCATCTACGCCGGCAACGTCGAGCTCGGTGCGGCCTGGCAGAAGCGCTCCGAGCAGGACCGCGATTACCTCTCGGTCAAGCTGGACGACCCGAGCTTCCCCGCTCCGATCTACGCAACCCTCACCGAAGTCGAAGGCGAGGACGGCTACCAGCTGATCTGGTCCCGCCCCAACCGGGACTGAGATCCGGAACGGCCCCGCCCGCGAGGCGGGGCCAATCGGCCGAATTGAGAAACCGGAAGCGGGCGTCGAGCCCGCTTCCGGTTTTCCTGGTGCCATACGGGACCGGAAATGTCTGTTCAGATCGCTTCAGTGTGCCGTGCCGGCATGGCGGCCTCAAGGACGAGTGGTCAACCCCCAATTTTGCCTCCGCTGCGGTTCCCGCCGCTCCAACAAAATCGGCTCCCCCACCCGCCGCCGCTGGCGGTCGCGTACGCGATCCCTGACCCCGCCATCCCGTCCCGCCCCGCATCGTCGTCTTTCACGAACTCAAGGAGATGAGACGATGACGATCGAACAGCACATCGAGGAGCTGCGGCTGGAATTGAAGAACGCATGGGACGTGGCCGAGCGGCGCCAGATCGAGACGGAGCTGCAACTCGCCGAGGCTGATCTCGCCGTCATGCTTGCGGAACAGGAGGGTGCCGTCGACGTCGAGCCGCCATTCTGAGGCGGCTCATTTGTCCTCTTATCTGAGCCGGTCCGCCGGATCGACCGGCCTCCCGGCTGTCAGGGATTTCACCCCTCAACGCTCCCCTCCGGCTCCCGCCGGATACGGTCGCGGCCCCTGCGGGTCCGCGGGTCTGTTCTCTTTCTTCCGTCCTAATTTACTCCAGCAAATCCGGCGTCAAGGACGGCGCGGTCTCCCCCAATTTTTCCGCCGCTCCCGTTGCACTTCTCTTCAGAAAAATCGGCTCCCCCGCTTGCTAGTCGCGTACCACGATCCTTGACCCCTCTTTGCTACAGAGTGGCCGATCTCCGTCATCAACGAAGGAGATCACATTATGACAACCGATCAGAACCTCATGCTCTACACCAAGCTTGCCGGTTTCCGGCTCGTCGTCCTCGCAAACCGGTTCGGCTGCGACAGCGAGTTCTCGCGAGACCTTAATGACCGCCTGGTTGAAGGGCTGGAGGCAGCAATTGGCCGCGTGCGGATCATCATGTCGTTGGAGCGGAGCGTTCTCGCCGGAGAGGACGAGTTCGCCGAGTATCAGTTGGATGGGGAGACCGAAATATTCGGGCGCTTTCGCATCAGCTTGCTGGACGATCTCGAAATCGATTTCGACACGTACGAATACCGCATCAACGGCGGCGATTGGGCGATCGCTTTGACGGCGGACTATACCGGCGTCGACATCGACTATCCGGAGCTGATCGCACTCACCGACGACGAACTCGGCTCACTTGCGCCGATCATCGAGGGTATCACGTCGGAAACCGGGATCGCGGTGAATGCGTCCCGTGCCAGCTACATCAGGTGCGGGGGATCCTGATCGGTCCTTCGGTGCGGTCTCGATAATCCGAGGAGCGCGAGGGCAGCGTCTCAGTTGAGACTCTTCCTTTCGACTCGGCTGTCATCTCTCATCGGGGATGTTGCAGCCCGTCCGTCACGACGCAACCTGCCGCCGCCAGAATTTTCCCCGCCGCGGCGCGGCTCCTCGCGAAACAAAATTCAGTCGACGCCACGTCCTCCACTTCGTTGCGGCCCCTCGGGGTGCGTCCCTCCTTTCCGGTCTGCCGGCTATCCCCGCGATGACCGCAATTCGAAAGGAGAAATACCATGCAACAGCTCGCCCAATTCCTCGCCGCCACCGGCCGCCGGCTCCGCACCCTCGGCAAGGTGCTCAGCCACTTCTTCCGCAAGGGAAAGCTCGGCCTCAAGCTCGCGATCAAGATCCCGTTCCTCGTCGAGATTGAAGTATCGTTCGAGACTGACTGGAACCGGCGCCGCTGAGGCGCTTTCGAAGCCCGCTTCGGCGGGCTTCTCTCATTTCGACATCGAAGCGCGCGGACGATAGCCGCGTTTTCGCTTTTGTCGGAGCAGGTCGAGAAACAGTCGGACTGCTTCTTCTTCCCGACCGAAATGGTGGACCATCATCTGTCCCTTGGTGCCAATGCGGCCCCACTTGCGCAGCAGGCAGACGTCTCCGAAGAGGTTGGGTTCGATTGACATGGCGTAGTAGCGGGCCATGTTCTTCGAGGCGTCCGAGCGTTCGACATAGAGATGATAAGGCTGCGAGATCATGGGCGAAGAATCGCTGATCGCGGAAAGCCCGTCCAACGACACTTATGAATCAATCGCCATGGATCGATTCACATCGGTGATGATACCGGAAAAGCCGTAACAGGCTTGGGCGAGTCGCCTTCGCGCACGGCTCTACTCGCTCACGCTCCCCGAACCCGCCGGGCGGTTTCGGCCATTCGGTGACGATCCTCTCGCTGTTCTCAGCCGCACCATCCGTGTCTGGCACCGTCCCAGCGCCTGGCGAGGCCCTCGTCGACGAGACTGGCTCCGAGCGAACGCCCTGCTCGCATCACCGTGCGAAGCTTGCGGCCGTACTTATCCCCGTCACGCAGGCCGGCCGACAGCGAGAACTTGCCGTCATTGAGCAGCGCCAGCAGGCGTGCTTTCGCTGCCTCGCCTTTGATCCTTTCTGCCTCGCACCGCGGTGGGCTGAGCTCCGGCGTGTCGATATCCGCGATGCGGATTTTCTCGCCGTCAAACCAGAAGGTATCGCCGTCGACGATGCAATCCACCCGGCGATCGGCGCCACAGAACGAAAACGCGGCCGACAGGGAATCTGATGTCGTTGTCCTGGCCGCAGCCAGGAGTCCGGACAGGTTGCCGCCGCCATTGAAGGCAAGCCAGCCGCCCGCAGCAATGAGCACGACGCAGAGGATTGCAGCCAGTGGTTTGCGCGGGCGACTCGGTCCCGATCGGGGTGACCTTCCCTGCCAGCGATGTCGATCGTTCTTGCTGCCGGGCTTGCCCGGCTTTCTGAACGGAACCACGTTCGATTTCGCCACCCTCGGTCCTCTCCTGTTCGCCTCAAACTATCTCGCCGTCGGTTTCATCTGCGTTTACGGGCGGGGATTTCAGTGGGAGTGCGAGATGCGAGGCGCAGTCGATCCCGCCTCCCCTGGCGGGCCGCTATGCTGAGGCTCCTGCGGCTGCGCTTTCACCCGCTCCTCGCACGACGAGAATTCCCGAAATCCCGCCCTTTCGTGCGGCCGCTATGCTGATTTCTCCGATGCTCTTCATTGTCCCCGATCGCCCTTGCTTGCTGCGCTGCGCGCCGGCTCGACCAGGGCGTTCAGTTGTGCTTCTCGACTTGTGAACCTATTCTCTCCTACACACGCCTTCCCAGATGAGGCACAAACAGGGAGCCGCGTGGGTCGTCACGCGGCTCATTTGCATTTATGCCTGATCGAAGAATTCGACGGCGCCGGTGTCGAGATGGTAGTACGCGCCGACGATCTTGATGCGGCCTTCCGCCAGCGGTTTGAGCAGGAGGGGATCGCTCTCCTCGCGCAGATTGCGCACGACGCGGCGAACATCCTGTTTGACGGCGTTTTCGAGTGCATCACCCTGCTGGCCACGTGCCTCCAGGACCGCTGGAATGATAGGCTCGATCATATTGTCGATCTGGCCGGGGAAGCGCGCATTCGTTTCGACCACTAACATGGCGGCCTTTACCGCGCCGCAGCTTTCATGCCCCATGACGACGATCAGCGGTACGCCGAGTTCTGCCACGGCATATTCGATCGAACCCATCGCCACCGTATCAACGGTATTGCCCGCGTTGCGAATGATGAACAATTCACCGAGGCCACGCCCGAACAGCAGTTCCGGCGGGACCCGGCTGTCTGAGCAAGAGACGTAGGCGCAGAACGGCGCCTGACCCTTGGCCAGCTCAAGACGGCGCGCCTCGCTTCTATCGGGCAGGACGATCTCGTCACGCAGGAAGGCTTCGTTGCCACGCTTGAGGAGGTCGAGTGCTCCATCAGGCGTCAAGGCTGACTTGCCGTCCTTGACGGGCGCGGGTTCAAGGGGCGTTGTTTTGCCGCTCGTCGTTTGAGCGTGCGCGGCGGCAGGCAGCACAGCGACGGCGGAAGCGGCAGTCGCTGTCATAAACAGGCGGCGGGATACATTACACATCGATAGATACTCTCCGTTAGACGGCGCAGTCGCCGTCAGGGTTGAAAAATCAACGAGCATGTTCGGAGAGACGGAAGTTTAACCCCAAGACTGCACCGAGCACGCTCGATGCGGTCCGACATCAAAAAGGCAAGCCTTGATCAGAGGGGCCCGGTCCGCAACCACGATGTAGGGAGTGGGAATAGCGTTTCAATAGCCGTCAGCCGAAACGGAGCTTCCAAAAAACCGACGTCGGGCGGCATTTTAAAAAGCGGAAAATTTTGGATGCAAGGCTCTTGAAGGGGCAGGGCGGCGTTCCCAATTGTCGATCAACCCGCTGGTCCGGGCCCCTCTGGTGAGAGCCGTCGGCGCTTTCATGATGTCGGACCCTTCCGACATCATGCGCCGACAGAGGTTCTGTTTCTTGGAAACATCGTTGTTCTTCGTGGAGTGGCTGGGCAAGCCGCTCTGGATGTGGGCTGGCTTTCTCGGCCTCGTGATCGCAATTCTGTCGTTCGATCTCGGCGTGCTCCATAAGGAAAATAAGGAAATTGGTGTCGGCGAAAGCATCAAGCTTTCCGTGCTCTACATCTCGCTCGGCCTCGCCTTCGGCGGCTGGGTATGGTGGTATCTTGGAGCGGAATCCGGCCTTGCCTACATGACGGGCTTCGTCGTCGAAAAGACCTTGGCCCTCGACAACGTCTTCGTCATTGCCCTCATCTTCTCCTTCTTCGCCGTGCCGCGCCTGTATCAGCACCGCGTGCTCTTTTGGGGCATTCTGGGTGTCATTCTCTTGCGCGCCATCATGATCGGCGTCGGCGCGACGCTGGTCGCCGAGTTCTCCTGGCTGCTTTACGTCTTTGCCGCGTTCCTGATCGCGACCGGCATCAAGATGCTTGTCATGAAGGATGCCGAACCGGACGTGTCGAAAAACCCGCTCGTTCGCTTCATGCGCAGTCGCTTCAACGTCAGCGACAGCCATCACGGAGAACGATTTTTCGTGAAGCAGGCGCATCCGCAAACCGGCAAAATGGTCTGGTTCATCACGCCCCTGTTCATGGCCCTGGTCCTGATTGAAGTCGCCGACGTCATCTTCGCCGTGGACTCGGTTCCCGCGATCTTTGCGATCACGACCGACCCGTTCATCGTCTACACGTCGAATATCTTTGCGATCCTCGGTTTGCGCGCCCTCTACTTCGCGTTGGCAGCAATGATCCACCGCTTCAAATATCTGAAGCCGGCCCTTGCGATCGTCCTCGTGTTCATCGGCTCGAAGATCTTCGTCGCTGACATGCTGGGTCTGGAAAAATTCCCGGCCGCTCTCTCCCTCGGCGTCACCTTTGCGATCATCGCGAGCGGTGTCGTCTGGAGCCTGCTCAAAACCCGCGCCAAGCCACAGCCTTCCCGCTGATCTGCCCGGCACACCGCTCGGCCACCTCACAACTCAACGAACCTGAAGGAGCACATCCATGTTCTCAGAAATTGTCGCTGCGATTTTTTCAATGTTTTTCATCGAACCGCTGCAAGCCGAAATAGCGGAGCGTGTGGCGGCGGCCAAGGCGCCCACCGAGATCGTGCGCGCCTCGCAAGATTGCCTGGCGGCAGAGGCGCCCCGCCTTCTCGATCGCGCAACGAGGGACATGGGTTGGGCGGTTTCCAATGCCGTCAGCGTTTCGCTTGGCTGGAGTGATCCATTCGATCTCTTGGACAGGAGCGCGCCGGGTTGCGCAGCATTGGTGACGACTCTGAAACAGAAGGCGGAAGATAGCGCAGTATGACGGGACGGAGCGAACAGCGGCCGCAGAGCGAAGGGATTGCATCCACCCGCCTCCGCGAATTGGCCGCTATTGGCCAAGCTGAAGGCAGCATTGAAATCGGAAAGGCTTTGTCCCTCATGGGGCAAGCCGGCACTGCCCTCATCATCCTGCTTCTGACGCTGCCGGCGCTGTCGCCCATTCCAGGACCGTTCGGGATGATCTTTGGAACGGCGCTTGCGCTGGTGGCGCTTCAGATTGCTTCCGGATGCGAGACCATCTGGCTACCGATAAGCCTTAAAAGACGCCGACTGTCATCAAGCACGATCGATGTCACCCTTCGCTACGCGGGTCCTTTGATCGCTTGGGCGGAGAAAATCATGCGCCGCGACCGGCTTGCTGTTCTGACCAGCAAACCAGTCCAGATGTTGTTGGGCTTCCCCATTTTCCTGCTGGCAATCGCCATCGCCCTGCCCATACCCTTTGGAAATTTCCTGCCGGCCTTCGCCTTGATCGTCATTGCCGTTGCCCTCTTGGAACGCGATGGGCTCGTCACGCTGATCGGGCTGATCTTGTCTGTCGCAGCTTTGGCGGCAACGGCGGCTTTGGCATATGGCGTCCTTGCCGTACTTCCTTGAAGGGGAGACCTGAAACCCTGAACTGAAGACGCCAAAAAAACGAAAGTCACAAGTTTTGCTGCAACACGATCACAGCACTGGGAAGGTACTCGGAGAAAGTTCACTGTTGTTCGAGCTTATGAAACCTGTTCGTTCCGACACAGGCCTTCATGTCGTCACGCCGAAACCAGATCGCTCGCCCGCATCTGAGCGGCGCGTTCCCCGCTGTGAAGACGATCTGCTCATCGGCGCGCATGCGAAGCACCTCGTGTGGCTGGATCAACGGTCGTGCGGCCAACTGCTTCGATCGCGTCCGCGACGATCCTTTCATTTGCGAACTACGGCTGACCTGGTCGATCTCGACTGTCGTCATGCCGCAGCGGCGGGAAATGTAGTCCGCCGTTTCCGGGTCGTTGATCGCCGCGAAACTGATCCAGCTCGCGCTCTCGAACCATTTGCTTGAGGCGTCCCGCCCCCCATAGGTTTCGCGCATCTGGCCGATCGACTGATAGATCATGGTCAGCGTGATGCCATACTTCCGGCCGGCGTCGCGCGCAGTTTCCAGGATCCGCATATAGCCAAGCCGCGCGACCTCATCGAGAAGAAACAGTGCTCGGCCGGGCATCACCCCATTTCGGTTGTAGATTGCGTTGAGGAACGAGCCGATAATGACGCGCGCGAGGCCCGCATGTGTCTCCAGAGTCTTCAGATCGATGTTGATGAAGACGTCGGTGTTTCCCTCGGCAAGATCCCCCGTCGAAAACGTCTTTCCGGAAACCAGCGCGGCATAGTTCGGATAGGACAGCCAATGGGTTTCCTTGATCGCATTGGCGTAGACGCCGGAGAAGGTTTCGGGCGTCATGTTCACGAAGGCCGCGACGTTCTCCTTGACGAAATCCGAGTCCGAATTGTCGTAGATTTCCTGCAGACGTTGGCGCAACTGCGGCTCGGGCTCGGAGAGATTGGCGCGAACCTGGCGAAGCGTCTGGTTCTGTTTCTCCGTATGGCCGGACAGGCAAACGTCAGCGATCATCGCCGTCAGCAACTGCAAGGCGGAAGCACGGAAGAAGTCGTCGCGAACACCGCGCGTGCCGCCGCTATCGCTCATGATCCATGAGGCGACGGAGGCGATATCCTCTTCCTTGGTGCCGCCGAATTGTCCGATCCAATCAAGCGCATTGAAGCCAGTCTCCGGCTTCTTCGGGTCAAGGACGAACAGATCCCGGTTCGCGCTGCCTCGGTGCACTGACACCATAGGGGCAACTTCGTTCGACGGGTCCAGGACGATTAGCGAGCCGCCCCATTTCAACGCCGTCGGGATCGTCACCGACGTTGTTTTAAAGCCGCCCGAACCCGCAAACACGATGCCGTGCGACGAACCGAACGAGCCGTCGAAGCACAGCAGCGGCGACTGGCCACCGATACCCCATGTGTCGGGATCGTCAGCGCGAAACGCGCGCGTTCCTACGCTGTCTTTGTCGACGCGATATCGTTCGCCGATGACTATGCCGCCGGCGTCCGAAAACAGGTTCGCCGCCTCCTGCATGTTCATCCAGTCGGCCTCGCCGTGCAGCGCCCGTTTGCCGCGTATGCGTTTGGGTTCAGCACTGGCGAAGGCCGCGTTGCCGGCGAGCGCGACACGTAGGGCGAAGCAGGCGGACATCGCTACCGCCGCCGCGCCGATCAGCATCGCGGGATCGACATAGGAGAGGATCGACTTGCCGACCGGAACATGGCTCCCGAATGCCGACAGCCTGATCGCCTCGCGAGCGATGGCGACAATGATTGTCGCTACACCGCCGGCAACGACGCCCCATCCTGCTGTCTTGATCCTGATCGCGCCGGCGCTCGCAAAGAGGAAGACAATGCCGATTGAGGCCGCGGCGACATACGGCAGGGCAATGCCCGCGCGACCGAGCGTCTGCCGAGCAGCCTCCGTCTTGCCAAAGCCGGACAGCCAGTGTTCGACCCCGGTCAATCCGATCGTGACCAGGAACATCAGCGCGACAGGCGCGATGAAAAGAATGATCCTATTCATCGCTGTTGCCAAAGGCCTCCGCGCCGATCGCCATTAGGCGCGAGCGTTCGGTGTTGTCGGATTTGAGCCGTTGGCTCAGCTCGATCAGCGCGCCGAGCAGAAGCGCTCGCTTCTCGTAGCGAAGACCGGCTTTGACGATCAAACCGCCGAGCTCGATCTTTTCCCGCGTATCTTGTCTGCGGGCGTCGGATGTGGTCGTGCGCGCCATCCGCTCAAGCCTCAGCAGACCCGCCCGCAGCCGCGCCAAACGCGTCCTGCGTGGACGATGCGCTGCTTTCGCCGGCGTTACCTCCCCTTTTCCCTCCGGTCGTGGCGGCCTTTCCTCCACGAAACCGTTTGGCCAAATCCTCGAAGGCCGCCTGCAACACTGCCTCGTCGACCTCGATCTCGCCAAGACCGGCCTTAAGGGCGATCCGGCCGATACGCTCGGCCTCACGGGTCTCGGCGGCCTTGAGCTGCTCCTGGAGTTTGGCGATTTCGTCGCGGATTCTTGAGGACGGCTTCTTCATTTCCTGATGTCTCCTTGATGAGAATTCGCGTGATACGGAGCTCAGTCTTTCCGATCGGCGTGCGGAACGCACTAGGTGGATCATGCAATCGCCAGCGGCGATGCTTTCGTGAATGATCCCGGCCGTTCCGAAGGAGCGGATCCGAAGGGCGCAATTATACGTCGCTGATGCGACGCTCTGCTTTGGCCTTGGGCCGAGGCCTTCCGCTTCTGACGAACCTGTTGATTTCGTTCGCAACCGGGAAAGAACTCGCCGTGGCCGTCCCTCACTTCTCCGTCAGCGTTGTCGCCCGTGGCTCCGGCCGCAGCGCCGTCCTGTCGGCGGCCTATCGGCACTGCGCCAAGATGGACTACGAGCGCGAGGCCCGCACGATCGACTACACCCGCAAGCAGGGATTGCTCCACGAAGAGTTCGTTATTCCCACCGACGCTCCCGAATGGCTGCGGACGATGATCGCGGATCGTTCAGTCGCCGGCGCCTCCGAAGCCTTCTGGAACAAGGTCGAAGATTTCGAGAAGCGCTCCGATGCGCAGCTTGCCAAGGACGTCACCATTGCTCTGCCGCTCGAACTGACGGCCGAGCAGAATATCGCGCTCGTGCGGGATTTCGTCGACCAGCACATTACCTCGAAGGGCATAGTTGCCGACTGGGTCTATCATGATGCGCCGGGCAATCCGCATGTCCATCTCATGACCACCTTGCGGCCGCTGACCGAGGACGGTTTCGGCGCCAAGAAGGTCGCGGTGACAGGACCGGACGGCAATCCGATCCGCAACGATTCCGGCAAAATCGTCTATGAGCTCTGGGCCGGCAGCATCGACGATTTCAACGCGTTTCGCGACGGATGGTTTGCTTGTCAGAACCGGCATCTGATGCTGGCCGGTCTTGACCTTCGCGTCGATGGACGGTCCTTCGAAAAGCAGGGGATCGATCTCGAACCGACTATCCACCTTGGCGTCGGGACCAAAGCGATCGAACGGAAATCGGACGGGGCCTCGAAGCCGATCGAGCTTGAGCGCATCGACCTGCAGGACGCGCGGAGAGCCGAGAACGCGAAACGGATCGACCGGAGTCCGAAACTCGTCATCGACATGATCATGCGCGAGAAGAGCGTCTTCGACGAGCGTGACGTCGCCAAGATCCTCCACCGCTACATCGACGACCCGGACCTGTTCCAAAGCCTCATGGTCCGGATCATCCTGCACCCGGAGACCTTGCGTCTTGAACGCGAGCGGATCGACCTCGCCACCGGCTCCAGGCTGCCCGCCAAATACACGACACGCGAAATGATCCGGCTCGAAGCGGAGATGTCCAATCGCGCGATCTGGCTCTCTCAGCGTTCGTCGCATGGCGTTCGCGACGCAGTGCTCGCCGCGACTTTTGCCCGTCATGACCGCCTGTCGGAAGAGCAGAAAACCGCGATCGAGCATGTGGCAGGACCCGAGCGGATTGCGGCCGTGATCGGCCGCGCCGGCGCCGGCAAGACGACGATGATGAAGGCCGCGCGCGAAGCCTGGGAAGCTGCCGGCTATAGCGTTGTCGGCGGCGCACTTGCCGGCAAGGCGGCCGAGGGACTGGAGAAGGAAGCCGGGATCATCTCTCGGACACTTGCGTCGTGGGAGCTTCGCTGGAACCAAGGCCGTGATCAGCTCGATGGTAAGACGGTGTTCGTTCTCGACGAGGCCGGCATGGTGTCATCGCGGCAGATGTCGCTGTTCGTCGAAGCGGTGACGAAAACCGGCGCCAAGATCATTCTCGTCGGCGATCCCGAGCAGCTTCAACCGATCGAGGCAGGAGCCGCCTTCCGCGCCATCGCCGATCGTATCGGCTATGCCGAACTCGAAACCATCTACCGCCAGCGCCAGCAATGGATGCGGGATGCCTCGCTTGATCTTGCCCGTGGCAAGGTCGGCAAGGCGGTCGAAGCCTACCGCGCCAATGGCAGGATAATCGGGTCGGACCTGAAGGCCTACGCGGTCGACAACCTCATCGCCGCCTGGGACCGCGATTACGATCCAGCGAAGACTTCGCTGATCCTCGCTCATCTGCGCCGGGACGTGCGCATGCTCAACCAGATGGCGCGCATCAAACTCATCGAACGCGGGATTCTCGATCAGGGGTCCACGTTCAAGACCACCGACGGCGAACGTAACTTCGCCGTCAGCGACCAGATCGTGTTCCTGAAGAACGAGGGATCACTGGGCGTTAAGAACGGCATGCTGGCCAAGGTCGTCGAGGTGGGACCAGGACGGATCACCGCGCGGATCGGCGATGGGGAGAATGCCCGCCATGTGCTGGTCGAACAGCGCTTCTACAACAACCTCGATTATGGCTATGCCACGACGGTCCACAAGAGCCAGGGTGCGACAGTTGATCGGGTCAAGGTGCTGGCGTCATTGTCGCTCGATCGACATCTCACCTATGTCGCCATGACGCGTCATCGCGAGGACCTGGCCGTCTATTACGGCCGCCGATCCTTCGCCAAGGCCGGCGGCCTGATCCCGATCCTGTCGCGCAGGAACGCCAAGGAAACAACGCTCGATTACGAGAAAGGCAGCTTTTACCGGCAAGCCCTACGCTTCGCCGAGGCTCGGGGCCTCAATCTCGTCAACGTGGCCCGCACGCTCCTTCGCGATCGGCTGGAATGGACGATCGGGCAAAAGCAAAAGCTCATCGATCTTGGTGCGCGCTTGGCCGCGGTTGCCGGCAAGCTCGGGCTGATCATCGGCTCTGTGAAATCTCCACTCCAGGACACTGTCAGGAAGGCAAAACCCATGGTTTCCGGCATCACCACCTTCGCAAAATCAGTCGACCAGGCGGTCGAGGACAAGGTCGCGGCCGATCCCGGCTTGAAGAAACAGTGGGAGGAGGTTTCGACCCGTTTCCACCTCGTCTATGCGCAGCCGGAAAGCGCGTTCAAGGCTATCAACGTCGACGCGATGTTGAGGGACGAGGGCGTTGCGAAATCCACCGTTACAAACATCGCATCGAACCCTGAACACTTCGGCGCGCTGAAAGGCAAGACCGGGATCCTCGCCAGCCGCGCCGAGAAGCAGGAGCGAGAGAAGGCTGAGACCAACGCGCCGGCACTGGCCCGCAATCTCGAGCGCTATCTGCGTCAGCGTGCCGAAGCCGAGCGCAAGTTCGAGGTCGAGGAGCGGGCGATCCGCCTCAAGATCTCGATCGACATTCCGGCGCTCTCGGCAAACGCAAAGCACACCCTCGAACGAGTGCGCGATGCGATCGACCGGAACGACCTGCCGGCCGGTCTCGAATATGCGCTTGCCGACAAGATGGTGAAGGCCGAGCTCGAAGGTTTCGCCAAGGCTGTATCGGAGCGTTTCGGCGAGCGGACCTTCCTGTCTCTGGCCGCCAAGGACTCCAACGGACAGACCTTCAATGCGGTTACGTCAGGGATGACGGCCGGACAAAAGGCCGAAGTGCAATCGGCATGGAATTCGATGCGGACGGTGCAGCAGCTGGCCGCGCATGAGCGCACGACGGAGGCGTTGAAACAGGCCGAAACCCTGCGTCAGACGAAGAGCCAGGGGCTCTCTCTTAAATGACGGCGCAACTGTCTGTACGTCGGATGGGACCTGCGCAAAGATCGAATGCCATCCTGCTCTTGCTGGTGGCGACAACCATCCTCGGGGGCGGTGTTGCTGCGGCCATCATCGGCGGCTACCGCATCAACCTGACACCGAGCGAACCCCTCGGGCTCTGGCGCATCGCCGCGCTTGATCGAGTGGTGTCCGCAGGCGACCTCGTCTTCATTTGCCCGCCGCAAACGCTCGTCATGCGAGAGGCGAGACGGCGGGGCTATCTTCGCTTCGGAACCTGCCCGGGCGGGGTCGCGCCGCTCATCAAGACGGTCATCGCGCTTCCCGGGCAACACGTCGCAATCGGTGCGAGCGTAACGATCGACGGGCGCCCGATAGCATTCTCCGACCTGGCTCAGCGCGACGGCAAGGGTCGGCCGATGATGCCTCATTCCGGCGGCGTCTTGCCGGCACAAAGCGTCTTCCTCCATTCACCGTTCAGGAGCTCCTATGACTCCCGCTACTTCGGACCCCTTCCCGTCTCGGGCATCCTCGGCCTGGCGCAACCGGTGCTCACCTATGCACCGTGAGCACATTCGGCCGATCCTGTTGATTACCGATTCAATAATTGCCGGAACGGTTGCTTGGAGCGGTCAAGTCCTTCTCCTTCCGCTCGCATTCACGTTTCCGACCCTCTGGGCGCTTGCGCGAACGAGACGGACGGCTGCGTGTGTCTCAGCCGGCTACTTTCTCGCTGCATCACGGGGTCTGCCGCAGGGCGTTGCGACTTTCTATTCCTCGGACCTCTGGCCTGGATTATTGCTTTGGCTATGTGCGTCCACCGGCTTCGTCATCGTGCACACCGTCCTTTGGACCAAGAGGGAGGGTGCTCGTCCGCGTCGCTATCTCCTGGCAGCGGTTCTCATGGCCATTCCGCCATTGGGCATTACCGGCTGGGCGCATCCGATCACTGCCGCGGGCGTGCTGTTTCCAGGATGGGAATGGTGGGGCCTGGCTGCCGCGACAGCCGGCCTTATGGGCCTCGTATCCCGCATGTGGCCAGCTGTCGCGATTGTCCTGGCAGGCTTTTGGATCTGGTCCGCCGCAACCTGGGACGAGCCGACGCTACCCCAACGCTGGCAAGGCGTCGACCTTGAAATGGGCGGATCACTGGGGCGCGACGCCAGCATGCAGCGCCACCGTGATCTGATTGCCACTGTGACAGATCGGGCATCGGGCGGCGCTGGCATGATTGTTCTTCCCGAAAGCTCTCTGGGCTTCTGGACGCCGACCGTCGAACGGCTCTGGGTGCGAGTTATGCGGGGGACTGACATTTCCGTTATCGCCGGCGCGGCAGTTGTCGATGCGGAGGGATACGACAATGTTCTGATCGCCATCTCCGGCGACGGCGCTCGGCTACTTTATCGCGAGCGCATGCCGGTGCCGGGCTCGATGTGGCAACCTTGGCGTCCCTTGCTCGGTGAGAGCGGCGGCGCGCGGGCGCACTTCTTCGCGAATCCGGTCGTGACCGTTGCCGGCGATCGGGTCGCACCGCTGATCTGCTACGAGCAGCTGATCGTCTGGCCCGTCCTGCAGTCCATGCTCCACGATCCGGACGTCGTCGTTGCTGTCGGCAACGGCTGGTGGACCAAGGGCACATCCATCGTGGCAATCCAGCGCACCAGCACGCAAGCCTGGGCGCGCCTGTTCGACAGGCCCGTCGTTTTCTCCTTCAACATCTGATTTCCCAGGAGCCCAACATGCTCGATGCCGCCCTGATTCAACAATGCGCCGACCCTTCACTGAAGCCCGCGATCGTTGAGCAGTTCGTGACCGCTGCGGGCGCGAATGATCCACTTGCTGTCACTGTCAAATCGGGTGGTCGATTGATCCTTGTTCCGAAGGCGACGTCGCCGGACGAGGCAATGGCGATCATCCGGCAGTATGTCGGCCAGGCGGTGGTGCGTGTCGGCCTGACGCAGTTTCCGGCTGGCGTCGGTGTGAAGGACGCGGCTGATTTGAAGCCCGATCTCGTCGATCCTTGCGAAAGCCTCCGCAAGGGAACGGCGATGTTCGCAAAAGTCTTGCGAATTGTGGCCAAGTGGTACGGCAATCCGAAGAGCGCAGATGTCTTCCCCCAGATCTTCGAGGATGCCGTCTATGCCTGGAAGACTGGCGAGTTCGAGGGCGTGAGCGTGTTCCAGGCAGAAGATCCAGGTGGCCCAGTCGTCAATCAGCGCGAGCCGATCGACAGCGAGACTGATGCAGCGCCTGAAGACGCGTCCCCGCCAGCCGATGCCGAACGTCAAGATGAGAGGGAAGTTGGCACAGCGGGAATGCGGATCGATCTGTCGCGGATCGGTGGAAAATGACCAATTTGAGCCAAGGCCATACCCTCGGAAGTAAATATGGGTGAGGCCGCCAATTCGACAACGCTTTGGCCTACCTGCAGTCCACACGTAAATCGTTCGCGGCCAACGGTTTTGGACACTACCGCGAGGCCTCTCAGGATGGCAAATTAAACTGACTGAAAGAGCGTTCCAGGTCTTCGCCGACCTCTTGTCTCGTGTCGGGTTTTTGCATATATTGCGTGTCGGGTGTTTGTAGAAAGATGAGTGCCATGCACCAGCCGAAGACATTGAAACAGAAAATCCAGAACCGAGTCGCCAGAACAAAGAAGACCGACGTCTTTCTTCCGCGAGATTTCGCTGACCTCAGTGGCGAGGATCAGGTTTTGCGCGCTCTCAGGTCCCTGGTTCACGATGGGGCTCTGATGCGGCTGGGTTACGGTGTCTACGCCCGCGCGGTACGATCGCGCATTTCAGGCCGGCTGATGGTCTCTAGTTCCAACGGCTTTCACAGCGCGGCACTGCAGGCGCTTAACAAGCTTGGTGTGCCTTGGGAGCAAACCGAAAGCACCAAAGCCTATAATGAAGGCCGTTCCACTCAGATCCCGGTAAACCCGACAGTCAAAGTCAAGGCGCGGTTCAACCGACGGCTTTCCGATGGCCGCACGGAGCTTCGCGTTGAACGATAAGCCAGACCAGAAAACTCTTCTGGAAGTACAGGAATATTTTGGCCTTCCTTCACCAGCTCTGGTCGAGAAGGACTGGTTTGTCGTTCGCGCCTTGGCTGCGATACACGATGCGCAGGTCGATGGGCTGTCTCTGGCGTTCGGCGGCGGAACAGCACTGGGGCGCGCCTATCGCCTGCTCGAACGGATGTCCGAGGACATCGATCTGCGTATTATTGGCGAAAAGGCCAACTCACGCAGCGCGCTCAAGCGTCTGCGCGGCGAGGTGAATGATCGGCTTCAGGCGGCCGGTTTTGCGGTAGAAGGCCACTACGCCGTTAAGCAAAACGACCGATATGTCCGCTACGATCTGCCCTATGAACCCATAGCAAAAGGAGAGGGCGTCTTGCGCCCGGAGATCAAGATTGAGATCTCCGCTTTTCCCATTTGTACATCCCCCGAACCGCGTTCGGTCTCATCCTTTGTGACGGAAGCGAAAGGCGCTGATGCCGAGGCAACAGACGTCGCGTGCGTGAGACTGGTAGAAACAGCGGCGGACAAGTTCGTTGCGCTCGGGCGCCGAGCCGGTTTTGCTTTAACGGGGCTCGGAGACTTGGACCCCACCCTTGTTCGCCATGTCTATGATTTGTCACGCATGGACGGACACTATGATGCGGATGAGGCTGCCGCGATCGCTCTCCAAACGATGGTGGCTGAAGCGGAAGGGCGTGCTGACGACTATCCTGCCTACAAGGCGGACCCGAGGGGCGAAACCCTTCGCACGTTTGAAGTGATGGGCAAGGATGAGAAGTTCGCTCAGGGCTACGCAAAATTGCTCGGTGACATGGTTTACGGCCAAAAACCTGAATTTGCAGCAGCCTTCGAAGCGGTGCAACGCTTCGCTGATCGGGTCCGGGATGCCTAGAATTCCTTCAGGCGGGTGAAGATGTCGCCCCGGCCTTGGTTAAGGCCGTTATCGAGAAATACGCACCTGATCTTGATGACGCGGAAGTCATTGAGATTGGGCGCGACCGTTCCTGATTGCTTACGCAATGGCGCATCTGCTGAGCGGACCGTCGTGACGGTCGAAGCGTCAAAGCTCACCGCGAGGCAAGCATCGCCGCATCCCGGACGTCTGATCTCGATGTTAGGTGGTGCAATAGCTCCGAAATGACGACGGCCCTGAATTTCACGACGGGTTACCGATCCGGAATCTGATACGCGTCGACACCGTCAGGTCGGGCTTGTTTTCGCCAGGAACTCCCTTGGATCAACATCCAGCGCTTCAGAAATCTGGCCAAGGACCGTGAGGGTTGCCGACATCTCGGCACGCTCGATGGCACCGATATGGCGTGTGCTCAGGCCCGTGCGATGCGCCAGTTCCTCCTGCGTCAGTTTCTTGCCATGACGTATTCGACGCAAATTACTCGCCATGACCTCGTTGAGATCCATGACGCCAGCGGAACCAGAATCGGAACTATTGTTCTAGGAACTATAGTTCCGATTCGTCCAAGCCTGTGATATTGCCGGATGATCAGATGTTTACTCTTCAGAGGATCGTCTGACATAGGAGACAAGAGACGCGAACGCGAATATCAAACGGTCGTGCCAATCTATCGTTCTGGGAAGGACAAGAAATGGAAGATGCGGGCTCCTCGCAAACCGAAGGAGATCAGAGGAAACCTCGGTACGATCTGATGGATAAGGCGGAATTGGAGACGCTCACTGTGTCCGCCATTCGCGAACATCGCCGTCTCCTCGCCGCCGACCAGGCCGTGTACGACGAATGGACACGCGCAAGCGAGGATCCTTCAATCGCCAATTCGGTCGTGGAGACCCTTCAGGAAGAGCATTTCGCGCGCCAAAAAAGGGCGGCAGCTCAGCAGGACGAGCTTTCGGATATGCTAGACGTACTCGGTTTCGTGCCGGAAGTACCGGTCGACGATGAGGCTAGCTAGGAGGCAGCAAACCACGATCCTTGGCGATCGCTACCAGTTGTGGCACCGACTCGGCGCCGAGTTTCCCACGGGCCTTATCGAGATGATGCTGCACGGTTCGGAAAGCGATGCCGACCAGATTGGCGGTTGTGAGTGTACTCTTCCCCTTGGCAGCCCAGATCAAGCAGTCCATTTCACGAGGCGACAACGCCTGCTTCGGATTGAGTGCGGTTTTGCCGCCGATCATCATTAGCCGGTAATGGATCATCATCACCAATTGCACTGCTCTCTTCGGGTCGAAGGCGACCGGTAGGTCCACTTTCCTTTCGGAGGATGCGAAGGTCAGCATCATCGATGTGCCGTAGCTGCCTTCAACTGGAATAGTCATGCCGCAACGGATCCCATGCTCGATGGACCCATGGCGGAACCTTCTGAGCTCAGACGAGCCGCGCGCCCTCCAATCGTCCGCCGTCCAAAAAAATATGTCGCCTTTCCGTTTCGCCTGCGTCACCACTGGATCGATATTGGAGTAGTCGGCCGAGAGATAAATGCGTTCCCATGGCTTTGGATAGGTGTTGAAGGTCTTGATCTGAGCGCCTTCCTTTTGAAGATAGGCAAACCGCTCGTACCCGCAGGACCGCGCGAAGCGCTTCATGGCACCTTTGATCGTGAGCTCGTCCTGCGCCGCTTCCAACATGTCCACGAGTGAGCGAAATTCTCCATCCAACAGCGTTTCTCCTGTCTTATCGACCTGTAGGTCGGCCATGATCTTGCACGTCGAGACACTCAAACCGCCTTGCCGCCTGGCGGCCAAGCCATGGCAGTGTCAGCCACAGGCGTCTCGACGCAACCCACGCTACGGGAGCAACAAGCAGCAGTCCCTCTAGCCGTGTACGTCTAGCACTACCTGCGAAAAGCCAAGTTGCAAGTCTCCCTGAACTAAAAAGATGACAAACTCAGAAAAGTTATTGCGGGGGATAGCAATGTTGCACCGGCCCGCCGCGGCGGGCCGGTGAACTGATATGCGGCAAAAGCCGGGCGCTGTTCGTCAGTTTCTGCCGTAGGTCGACGGGAATATAATATCCTGGTCAACGAGCACATTGAACTTGTAGCCGGGGCGGATCTGGATGGTCGGCTGCACATTCAGGTTCTTGGAAATGGTTTGCTCGGCGACTCTGCCGAAGGATTCCGCGAAGTTGCGCCGAGCCGCATCCGAGGCGGTTTCCTGTGTTGCGAGCGTCGAGCTTTGCGGCATCGACATGTCGATCCCGGCCCCGATCAGTGCGATGAGTGCCGCAGAACTCCACGTGTGCCAGAGATGGCGATCGACCTTATCCTTGAAACCGCCATAGCCTTCGGCATCGGTACCGGCCATGCCGCCAATCTGCAGGGTTGATCCATTCGGGAAGATAAGGTCGGTCCAGACAACGAGGACACGCTCCTGCCCGAACGAGACTTTGGAATCGTAGCGGCCAAAGAGCTTGGCCCCCTGCGGGATCAGGAGCCGGTAACCGGTGGCGCTGTCATAGACGTTCTGACTGACCTGCGCAGTGATCCGTCCGGGAAGGTCGGAGTTGAGACCGGTGATCAGGGTGGCGGGAATGACGGAGCCACGCTTGAGTTCGTAGGCAGACATCTGCGGCACGACCCGGTTCGGCAGGTAGCCAAGGTCCTTGATGTCCTGATTGAAGAAATCTTCCTTCGAGGTTTGAGCGTTTGGATCAACGTTCTGGCCCATCAGACCGGACTTCATGGCGGCGGCATAGAGGTCCGAGGTGCTGTTGGCAGTCGTCGTCTGCCGGTCCATGTCTGCAGAGTTATTGACGGCCTTGTCGACGTCGGAAATATCCACCTTCAACGGCGAGTCCAAAGCCGTCGCCCGCGCCTGTAGCCGAGCCATGCGCTGCCGTTGCACTTCACGGATATACTGTTCGTCCTGCTCCCGTTTCAGGCGCGCTTTCCATTCCGCTTCAGATTCAAGCCTCGAGCGCGGCTCCTCTCGCTGTTCGGGCGTCCGATCGACAACGGCGGTTTCCTTCGTGACCTTCTGTTCGACGGCGGGCGTCGGCTGGAACACTTCGCGTTGTTCCGGATCACCAATAATGCCATCGGTGACACCACGCTTGAGCTGGTCGCCGAAGTTCGTCGCGGGAGCATTTGATGTGCTGTCGAGATCGTTGTTTCGATTGAAAGGGAGCCCGCGCCATGAAAGTCCGATGACGACCACGCCGACAAAGATCGCGACGATTACGATGGCAATGATCATCGGCAGCCGGTTCAGACGGCGCATGCCCTTCTGATCGTCGACCTGGCTGGCGGTGCCCAGTTGCAGAGATTGGACCATGCTCGCCTCCCCTCAATTGCGCTGCATGATCGAGAGCGGGCTTGCGGGCACAGCACCCGCAGCCGTCGCCGTGTAGGCCCGGCCAAGCGCGATGGATGGCGTCGAGAGCCTCGCGAGTACCTGGCCGTCGACGCCGTCGATCGAATAGGCGAGCTCGACGGGTTTCACGTCCTTTCCGGCTTTGCCGTCGGTGATGACCGTATAGCCCCATCCTTTCAGCGCCGCCTCGAGTGCCGCCGCATAGTCCGATGAGTCCTTCTCCATCTTGATGGTTGTCGTGCCTGAAGGACCGATCTGCTCGGCAAGCCGGCTTGCCATGTCGCCCGCAATCGCGCTTGCGGCCGGACCTGTGACGGTGGTGGGAGTCGAATTGGTGATTAGCCCGTCCTCGGCTGTCTGGCAACCGGAAAGCATGGCGGTGGCGATGATGATGGCAATACGCTTGCGCATGATTCAGCCTCCCCGCCGGATTGTGATTTTCTGCTGGCGCCAGCCGACGCCGGAGACGAGGATCGCTTTTTCGACAGCATAGTCGACGATCATCATGTCGTTCTTCATCCGATAATTTACGATGCGGTTCTGGCCGCCGCTGACGACGAAAAGAACCGGCGCATCCTGGCTCGAGACCGATTTCGAGAACTGGATGTAGGTCTTGGCGCCATCCGAATAGACCCTCTTCGGCTTCCAGGGCGCGCTGCCGCTTATCAAATAGGAAAAGTTCAGCTTGTCGGGCGCGGCGCCAGGAATGCCTGCGGTCTCCAGTCGCGAGTTGATATCGGCCAGCTTGGTTGACACGTCCTCGGGATACTCGAAACCAATGCGGGCCATGTATTGGCTCGGATGCGATTTCAGCTGGATGTGATAGGTGCGCCGCGAAGTCGTGACGACCATGGAAGTGACGAGCCCCGGTTCCGATGGCTTGACGATCAGGTGGATGGCCTGCCCGCCCGTAGCGCCGGAGGTTGCCGGCTCCACCTTCCAGCGAACGGTATCGCCAACTAGAACATCGCGAACGATTTCGCCACCCTGGAGCTCGATATCGCAGACTTGCAGCGGTGAGCAGACGACCGACGGCTGCGTCTCGCCGAAGAGGAAGATGACCTTGCCGTCCGGGCCGGTCGTGACCAGGCCAGGTGTACCGCGCCACTTCCTCGAAATGTTGGTACCCTTCACCTCGTTGTTCGTCATGCTCTGCGCCGCAGCGCCGCTGACAAAGGCGAGTCCGGCCAGGCAGCCCGCGGCTGCGATCAATCCTATTCTTTTCATGTAGGTGAATTCCCTGCCCTTAAAGCTGTGCTGTCCAGTCGAAGTCCCGGACATAGAGACCGATGGGGTTGAGACGGATGGTTGCCTCGTCCTGCGGTGCGGTGAGCGTGACTGTCGCGATCCCGCGGAACCGGCGCGTGCCGATTTCCTTGCCCTTCCGGTCGCGTTCGTACTCTGTCCAGTCGATCTGATAGGTCTGGTTCGAGAGCGCCACGATGTTGTTGACCTCGATGGCAACCGTCGACGATTTCGCTTTCTCGAACGGCGAGTTGCTCCGGAACCAGTCGTTGATCTTCTGCGTCGACGGATCGGAGGTCCGAAGCAGCGCGTAGGTCCGGTCGATGTATTGCTTCTGCACCACCGCGTCCGGCGTGATCGAACGGAAGCTGGTGACGAAATTGCCGAGCGTGGCGCGCACAACTCGGACGTCGGCATATTCGATCTGTTCGGGGAAACCGGCGGTTACTGCGGTACCGAGTTTATCGACCTGGACAATATAGGGCACCAGCTTGACCTGGGTGCTGAGATACATCGCATATGCGAAGCCAATCACTGCCATAGTCAAACCAAGGATGCCGACGAGCCGCCACGCGGCGGCGGACTGCACATACGAACCATATCGCTCGTTCCATTCCTGACGCGCGGCAAGGTAGGGGTTTTCGGGGGCGCGGTTCGCTGCCATCGATCGATCACTTTCTGATTGCTGTTAGTCTTTGCGTTCGGGAGGTGATTTTGGTCCGCTGTTCCCACTGCGCGCCTGATCGAGCTTGGAATTGGCGAGACCCAGGATAGACCCGGCATAGGCGCCGGGAGAGCCGATGGCCTTCTCCTTGGCAGCTGAGCCGGCAGCTTTTCCCGCCGACCCGATCCCTGCACCGAAGCCACGAAGAGCGGCACCTGCGACGGATGAACCCGCCGCTCGCGCGGCCTGGGCAGCCGCAAAGCCTGCACCCGCTGCACCCGCTGCGAGAAAGCCGGCACCCGTGGCGAAAGATGCCGCTTGGCCGCCATGCCGGATCGCTTCCATGCCGCCTGAGACGGATGCGCCCTGGACGACCCCTTGCATGATGTTCGGGACGTAGATCGCGATGATGAAGACGACCACAGCAATGCCGGCGATCGCGAGTGCCGTTTGGAACTGGTCGCCAATGTCGGGCTGGTTTGCCAGTCCGATCAGAACTTCCGATCCGATCCGCGAGATCATGACGAGTGCCATGAGCTTCATTCCGACCGAGAAGGCATAGACCAAATATCGGACCGCAAAGTCCTTGGTGTAGGACGAACCGCCCAGGCCAAGCATGATCATACCGGCGAGCAGGCCAATATACATTTCCACCATGACCGAAACGAAGATTGCGGCGACGAGCGAGAAGGAAATAACCACCACGACCATGGCAAAAGCGGCCGAGATCGCCAGCGCGTTGTCCTCAAACAGACCGAACTGAATCTTCTCCGACATTTTCGTTGCAACAGCGAGCCCAGCATTAAAGACGTCGGCCGGCGAGGCCGTGCCGCCGCCAGCGCCAATCTGGAACAGGCTATCGACCACGGCCTTCGCGAAGGTCGGTCCCTGCGCCAGCACAAAAGCGAAGAAGCCGACGAACATGATCCGCCGTACGAGTTCGGCGAACCAACTGTCGAGCGATGCGGCCTGGATCGCGAGCCAGACTGCAGCAATGCCGATCTCGATCGTCGCCAGGATCCAGAACAGCGATTTCGCCGCATCCATTACCGTGGTCTCCCAACCCTTTGCGGCCGTGGTGATCTGGCTTTGCAGTGAGGTGAGCACCGAACCTTCCTGCGCGAGGACCGGCTGCGCCACCAGCACGCCCAAGGCAGTAAGCAGCATGGCGGATCGAAGTCGGTGAAGAGATATCGCTGTCATGCCGCTACCACTCGACTTTCATCTTTTCGCCGCCGGAGGTCGGGTACTTCTGCGACGAGCCGAAGAACGTTTCACGGCGCTGCTGCGCAGCCTGCTTCTCAGAAATGAGAAGCCAAATACCAGCACTGCCGGCCGCCATGAACGCTGCAGTCGCGAGGAGGATCAATTTCGTGCTCACCATTCCACCTTCATTTTCTCGCCGCCGGACGTGGACGGCGCTGTCGCGCCGAAGAACTTCTCGCGCCGCGCCTGGGCAAGGTCCTTGTCGGTTTGTTCGGTCTGAAGCCAGGTTCCCATCATCGTCATCTGCTGGGAGACGAGGCCGCGAAGCTTTTGCATTTGCGCGACCTGCTGCGCTGCAATCTCGTGACCCACCTGCAGGGCCTTCATTTGGCCGTCGGCGGTCTCAGACATCGACCGCAGAGAGGACATTGTGCCCTCTTCACTATCGAACTGGTCGGCGGTCAGACTCGCCGCTTTCAACGTGCTGGCGATCGTATCCCTGTTCGTATCGGACCACGTTTGGTAGCTCGAAGAAAAGCTTGTCGCGTCCGGCAGGTTGGTCTTGAGGCGCGAATAGCTTTGGAAGCGCTGCTGCAACACGTCGTCAGCATTGCCCATCGAAAACGAGATGCTTTGACCCTGATCGACGATCCTGCGCAGCTCATTGAGGTCGCTTTCGACCTGACCCCACATATGCGACGGGAGCGTCGCGGTGTTCTGCAGCAAGTTTTGATAGATGTTCAGCTGCGTTTCGATCTGTTGCGCCAACTGGCTGATCTGGGTGAGCTGGTTCTGGACTTGCTCGCCGGACTTCCCGACCAAAGCGACCAACTCACCGTTGTTCAGGACCTGCGTCCACTCCGTTGCGGCGCCAGTTGCGGTGCCCGCTGATGCTGGCGACATAGTGCCGGTCATCAATGCAACTGCCGCCAGACCAGCGAGCAATCTATTCGAAGTTGAGCAGGGCTTCGGCATCGTGAACTCCTCTCGTTTGAAGCCAGTGGATTGGCCAGTCGCGGCCATGTTCGGAATTGAGCGCGCGGATACGCTTCAAGTGTTCCTTGCCCGATGCGCCGACGAAGCTGAGCGCCACAGGGCCGAGCGACATGTCGAACAGCCGCCGGCCCTCTGGGGTAACGACGTAACATTCGCACTTGGGGATCGCGTTCGAAACGATCTCGATCTGCCGCTCGTTAAAGCCGATCCGCTCGTAGAATTCGCGCGTCCCTGGTTCCCGCGCGGCGCCGTTCGGAAGGCAGATCTTGGTCGGGCAGGATTCCTTCAGGACATCGATAATTCCGGAACGCTCGGCGTCCGAGATCGATTGAGTGGCGAGGACGACCGCGCAGTTCGCCTTGCGTAAAACCTTCAGCCATTCTCTGATCTTGTTGCGGAAGACTGGATGGCCGAGCATCAACCAGGCCTCGTCGAGGATGATCAGGCTGGGCGAGCCGACAAGGCGCTTCTCGATCCGGCGGAACAGATAGGTGAGTACGGGCACGAGATTGCGCTCGCCCATATTCATCAAATGTTCGACCTCGAACGTCTGAAACGCACCGAGGGTCAAACCGTCCTGTTCGGCGTCGAGCAGTTGACCCATTGGTCCGTCGACCGTGTAGTGGTGCAGCGCGTCCTTGATCTCGCGCATCTGCACTCCACTGACAAAGTCTGACAACGATCGACCGGATGCGCTCGCCATCAGCCCCACCTGGCGAGAGATAGCATTGCGATGATCAGGGGTAATTGTGACACCCTGCAGCGCCACGAGCATTTCGATCCATTCCGTCGCCCATGCGCGATCACTATCGCTCGCGAGGTCCGAGAGTGGGCAGAAGGCCAGAACCCTCCCTTTGTCTCCAGCGTCACCGCCGATCTCATAATGATCGCCACCCGCCGCGAGCGTCAGCGGCAAGAGCGAGCTTCCCTTGTCGAAGGCGAAGATCTGCGCCTCGCGATAGCGCCGGAACTGCGCCGCAATCAGTGCAAGCAGTGTGGACTTGCCCGAGCCGGTCGGCCCGAAGATCAGGGTGTGGCCAACATCGTCAACATGCAGGTTCAGCCGGAACGGCGTGGAGCCGCTTGCTACCTGCATCAGCGGAGGCGAACTCGGTGGATAAAATGGGCACGGGGCGACGGGGTTGCCCGACCAGACAGAGTTGAGCGGGATGAGATCGGCAAGATTGCTGGTGTTGATCAGGGGCTCCCGGATATTGCAATACCAATTGCCCGGCAGGCTACCGAGAAAAGCGTCGGTGGCGTTGAGCGTTTCGATCCGCGCGCCGAAACCCTCTGCCTGGATCAGCCGGCGGATCGCCTCTGCCTTTTCCTGCAGCGCCTCGCGATCGTGATCGAAGAGAACGATGACGGGCGTGTAATAGCCGTATGCCACCAGTTGCGAGGACGCCTGGGCGATGGCGTCTTCCGTCTCGGCCACCATGGTCATGGCATCCTGGTCGACCGAACGGCTCTGCGTCTGAAAGAGCTGGTCGAAGAATGGCCGCACCTTCTGCTGCCATTTCTTGCGGGTCCGCTCCAGTTTCTGCCTTGCTTCCTGCGCATCGAGGAAAATGAAGCGCGAAGACCAGCGATAGGTGAGGGGCATCAAGTCGAGGCTGTTGAGGATCCCCGGCCAGCTCTCAGCCGGCAGACCGTCTATCGCGACAACGCCGAGGAAGCGGCTTTCAACCTTTGGGGTCAGGCCATGCTCGAGCTCAGCCGTCGCGATCCAGTCGAGATACATCGGCGCATCGGGCAGTCGGATCGGATGGTTCTCACCAGTGATGCAGAAGCGAACGAATTGCAGCAGTTCGTCGTAGCGGGCGAGCCGCTCCCCTCCCCTTTCGACGACCTCGCGTGTTTCCATCCGGCGAATCGAAAGGGTGTTGGCGAGGTACTGCTCGATCTCGCGCACAGCGTTCTTGAAGACGAACAGTACCGTGTCGGCATAGCTCTTCTTACGGCTCTCCTCGTCCGAGTAGATGTATTTGCTGAGCGCCGTTTTCTTGGACTCGAGCGGCCGATATGTGAGGACGAGCGCGTGTTTGCTCTCGAAATGTCCCTGCTCGCGCCCGAAATGCGCGCGCCGCTCGGCGTCGATCGCGCGGGTAATCGGATCGGGGAAATGGCATCGATCATCCGACGGATAGTCGAATGTCGGGATGCGCACTGCCTCGACCTGGATCATCCAGCCGCTTCCGAGCCTCGACAGGATCGTATTGATCTGGCGAGAGAGTTCGTTGCGCTCCAGGTCAGTCGCGCTTTCGGAGTCCGGCCCGGCAAAATACCAGCCTGCCATTAGACTCCCGTCCTTCAATAGAAGGACGCCATTGTCGACCAGACCGGCATAAGGGACGAGATCCGCAAAGGATGGGCCGGTGGCCCGGAAGCGTTTGAGAGCGACCATGTCTTCCCTCAATACCGGCGCCATGGCGAGGAGGTCGCCTTGTAGTAATGCTTGTAGGAGATGTGGCGAATATAGACCTGCCGCATCAGCGGGTCCGCCTTTGCCATCATTCTCAAGAAACCAACGATGACGATCCAGATGGCAACGCCGAACAAGGCGGAGTATGCCGTCAGCACCACGAAAATCAGAATGACAGAAGCAAGCCCAGTGAGCAGCACAAGTTCCCTGTCCGCCCCCATCAACAGGTTCGGGCGTGACAGGGCACGATGAATGCGGTTGCGTTGCAGTCCCGATGAGGACTCAGCCATGAGCCCCCTCCCCTTCTCCGCTTGGATCGATGGAGGTGGCTCGCACGTCGGAGAGCCCGATAGAGGCGCCGGTGGCGCCGAATAGGCCGACGATGGTGGTGGCGCCGAGCAGAATGCCGGCGACGAGCACGACATAAACCAGTCGCCGCGCGAAATCGTTGAGTTCGCCCCCAAATATCAGCATGCCGCCGGCGATCGCTACTGCTGCAAGTGCGATGGCACCGGCAACCGGGCCGGTAATCGACTCCTGGATTTGTTGCAGCGGACCTTCCCATGGGAGGCCGCCGCCGGAGCTCGCGAGTGCCGGGGCGACTGACGCTAAGATGATGGGCGCTGCAAGGAGTGCTGCGGCGATAACAGCGTTCTTACGCGACATGGCGGGCCTCCTGTTCTTCCGTGAGCTCATCAGACTCGATTTCGTATTCACCGTGGGCGTAGCGCTCGACCTGTATGACGTCGCGAACCCGCCGACCCCTTGCCGTTCGCTCGATCGAGATGATGAGATCGACCGCTTCTCCGATCACATCCTGCATCGGCTGCTGACTGGCTTCAGCTGTCAGTTGCTCGAGACGGCGGAGCGCCGACATGGCGGTGTTCGAGTGAATCGTGGCAACGCCTCCTGGATGGCCAGTATTCCAGGCCTTGAGCAGTGTAAGCGCAGCGCCGTCACGGACCTCGCCGACGACGATCCGGTCGGGACGCAGGCGCATCGTGCTTTTCAACAGCCGCGCCATGTCGACTGTATCGCTTGTGTGGAGAAGGACGGCGTTCTCGGCTGTGCACTGGATCTCTGCTGTGTCCTCGAGGATGACGAGGCGGTCGTCAGGCGCCGACTTGACGATCTCGTTGATGACGGCGTTCGCGAGCGTCGTCTTGCCGGAGCCGGTCCCACCGGAGATGATGATGTTGAGCCGGGACGAAATTGCGCTGCGGATCGTCAACGCTTGCTGTTCGCTCATCACGCCGGAACGCACATAATCCTCAAGCGGAATCAAGCGCGAGGCGCGACGGCGAATGGTGAAAGCCGGCTTCGAGACGACGGGCGGCAAAAGACCCTCGAAGCGATGGCCTCCGATCGGCAACTCGCCTGAGACGATCGGCTGCTCGGTATCGACCTCGGATTGGAGCGCATGCGCCACCGTTCCAATCACCATTTCCGCCGCCGCGGACGACATTTCTCCGGCGGGTGCCACGCCATGGCCGAGCCGTTCGATGAACAGTTTGCCATCTGGATTGAGCATGATTTCGACCACGGTCGAATCATCGAGAGCGACGCAGAGCTGATCGCCGAGCGCCTCCTGAAGCTTGCGGACGAGTCGAGGATGAGAGCGAAGCTGGTTCACGGCTTTTTCCTTAGGCTGCCTGGCCCAGAGGGCCGGTGAATTGAGAGCGATAGCTGGACGGACGCAGCCTCTGGAACGCTTCCGCGTTCGCCTGAAGGATTCCCGCTACGGCTATGGTCACTCCGATACGGCTCGGCTCGCCAATGCGCCCAAGCGGCCAGCCGACACGGCTGAGAATGCGTTCGAACCGCAGGTCGGTCACGGTAACGATCTCGGTGATGGCGTTTGCGAGGCACCACTCGATTATGCCCGCAAACATGGTCAGCGTTACCTCATGCACCGAGCCCGATCCCCTGCCTTCCTCAAGGCTGGTATCAACGCAGAAGCGGGAGCTCTCCACCATCGCCGGGTGTGCGCTAAGCCCGTCCTTCGGTAGAAGCGACGGAAAGACGCTCGTCACCATCGTCGGGCCAACGGCCGGCAGGAGCCGTGCGCAACCACTCACATCGCCGGCGTTGGAAACCGCCAACACGTAGGTTGGATCAAGAGTGTCGAACCCATCCGATTCCTGACCGTCTACAACGTTGACCTCCCAACCCAGCCGCTCAGCGAAGACGCGAGCGCGTAGTTGGTGATGTTGCTGGATGAGCCGAGCTTCGTGAACATTCCGCGGTTTGGTGAGCGCGAAAACCTGCATGAATTTCTCCGTCGTCGTTTAATCGGCGGAGAAGTCAGCATGGAATGGAATTGAGCGGTAGTTGGAGGATCCTGCAATGGTGGGCGAGTGAGTCGCAGCGCGGTGCTCGCCGAGTTTGGGGAGATCAGGTCGTTTCACGCCCAACGTGGGTAGAGCGGTTTGCAGGATTCACAGATAAACAGATCGAGAACGCGAAAGCGCGAATGATCGGGTAACTCTCGGAAATGTTTCGGAAAACAGGCCTACGATCTCGATTTCATCTAGCTTAGGTTAACCAGCCGTTAACCATTAAGTCCTTGCCAACCAAAGGGTTTTGAGTATCGTCACGGTAAATCTGCCGTTCTGGCAAAAATTCCGTGATGAGAGATTCTAACGTGAGCTTCGCGACAAACTCGAACCGTAAGGCTTTGCCCAGCGTTGATGAAACCATTGGTGAGCAGGCCGATTTGCTGAGCTCGCACCTTCAGTCGATGAGCGAAGCGCTCTTTCCCCCAACCTCTCAAAAGGTTCTACGCAAGTTTACGTCCGGCGAAGCCGCGCGATTGATGGGTGTATCTGATTCCACGCTGAGAAAAATGACTTTGGCTGGCGAAGGCCCTCAGCCGGAAACTACGAGCAACGGTCGACGGCTCTATACTCTCTCCGACATCAATCAAATTCGGCATCTGTTGGCACAATCGACCCGCGGACGCGGAAGCATCGAGTTCGTCCCCCATCGCCGTCCAGGCGAGCATCTTCAAGTCCTCGCAGTCACCAATTTCAAGGGCGGGTCAGGCAAAACGACAACGTCTGCTCATCTTGCGCAACATCTGGCACTTCAGGGCTATCGGGTTCTTGCTGTGGATCTGGACCCGCAAGCGAGTTTATCCGCCCTGCTCGGCGTTCTCCCGGAACTGGATGTCGCGTCCAACCAGACTCTCTACGCTGCAATCCGATATGATCAGGAGCGCCGCGCTTTATCTGAGGTTATTCGCCCTACCTATTTCGACGGGCTCGACCTGGTGCCTGGTAATCTCGAGCTTATGGAGTTTGAGCACACGACTCCCAAGGCGCTGAGTGCTGGCGGTAGCGGTGAAACGCTTTTCTTCGCGCGGGTCGCAGAAGCACTCGACGGTGTTGCCGACAATTACGATATGGTCGTGATTGATTGTCCGCCCCAGCTGGGCTTCCTTACGCTGAGCGGGCTGTGCGCCGCGACAGCAATGATCGTGACTGTACACCCACAGATGCTCGACATCTCGTCGATGAGCCAGTTTCTGCTGATGACCCGAGACCTTCTCGGTGTCGTTCGGGAGGCAGGGGGCGACCTCAAATATGACTTCGTTCGATATCTTCTGACGAGGTTCGAGCCACAGGATGCGCCCCAAACAAAGGTCGCAGCCCTCCTTCGCAACCTGTTCGACGATCACGTCCTCACCAACCCCATGGTCAAGTCGGCGGCCGTATCGGATGCCGGGCTTACGAAGCAAACGCTTTACGAGATCGGGCGCGAAAATCTCACCCGATCAACCTATGACAGGGCGATGGAAGCGCTGGACGCCGTCAATGTCGAGATCGAGACCCTCATTAAGCAGGCCTGGGGCCGCGCGTGATGGACATTCTCACCGGCATATTCCCCTGCCGGCCTGCTTGTTGGGAGCTCCCAACAACGAGCGAAACTCCGGGTCGGATTAGAATAGGAGAGGAAATGTGAGCAGGAAGGATTCTATCGACTCTCTCTTCCTGAAGAAGCCGGTCGCTACCGCTTCATCAGCCTCCAAGTCAGCCGACCGCGTGCGCACCGGCGCAATCTCGGCGATGGGTTCGTCGCTCCATGAGATGGCTGAAAACGCCAAACAGGCGTCCAAACTACAGCAGCAGCTTGCCGAAGGTGAAGCGGTCATCTCGATCGAACCGGCGTCAATTGATACGTCCAAGATCATTGATCGGATTCCGATCGAAGTCGATCCTGCGTTCGACGCTCTTGTCGAGAGCATCGCAGAACATGGCCAGCAGGTTCCGATACTTGTGCGGCCAAACCCACAGGCGGCAGGGCGATTCCAAATCGCATATGGTCGCCGCCGCCTGAAAGCAGCAGAAAAGCTCGGCCGTCCCGTCCGTGCGATCGTCCGAAACTTGTCGGACAGCCAGCTCTATGTCGCCCAAGGCCGAGAAAATCTCGACCGGAAAGACCTGTCGTTCATCGAGAAGGCTTTCTTTGCGAAGAACCTGGAAGACGACGGATGCGACCGGCCAACGATCATCGCGGCTCTGGTCTCTGACAAAGCGGACGTGAGCCGCTACGTTGCCATCGCGCGCCAGGTCCCCCAGGAGCTGGTTAAATTAATCGGTCCCGCACCGAAAGCCGGACGCGCTCGCTGGATGACCCTCGTCGAACATCTCGCTTCCCCCGCCAAGCTTGAGACCGCACGTGAGCTGCTCGCTGGCTTAGCGGAGCAGAGGCTGGAAAGCGACGGGCGTTTTGACGCGTTGTTGCGCGCGCTTAGCGAGCCAAGCAGGAAAGAGCGTGCCAAGAGCTCGGACCTCTGGAAAACACCCCTCGGGAAGCGCGGAGCACGCGTCGAGGCGCGTGAAGGCAAGACGACTATCACCTTCGAGGAGAAGGTCGTCCCTGCTTTTGGGCAGTTCGTCTCGACGAAGCTGGATCAGCTTTACAGGGAATTCCAAGAACTTAACAGTAATGGAGAAGAGCGATGAGCTAAGCGTGTGTTCGGTGAACAGGCCAAACTCACACGGCAAAGAAAAAGGCCCCCGAAACAGATCCCGGAAGCCCTTCTCAATTAGTTCGCACCTAGAGAATCGCATTTCCCGGAATCCACGTCAAGAGTCTTTGGCATCGTTTTGGTGAACGTTTTTCTGTTGCCTTTCGAAAGGTAATGAAAAATGCAGACTGATCGCATAGCGACGCCCTTCGGGCGGCGGCCGATGACGCTTGCCTTGGTGAAGGCTCAATTCGAGTCCGCGACCATCAAAAAGCACAAGTCAGCCGACAAGTGGAAGATCTACCGAGACGTATGCGATGCGCGGACCCTACTTGGGCTGCGCGATCGTGCGTTGGCTGTACTCAACGCACTGCTGTCTTTTTACCCCGGAAGCGACCTGACTGTAGGCGCCAATCTCATCGTGTTTCCGTCAAACGCGCAGTTGTCGGCTCGCGCTAATGGAATCGCCGGCACGACACTTCGGGAGAACCTGGCGCTTCTCGTGGAGGCCGGTCTGATCTATCGAAATGATAGTCCGAACGGCAAGCGCTACGCGCGAAAGGGGCGGGACGGTACTATCGAAACCGCTTTTGGCTTCAATTTGGCTCCGCTGCTTGCTCGATCAGAAGAGCTCGCGGTCATGGCCCAGCGGGTGGCTGATGAAAACCAGCGCCTTAAGGTGATGAAGGAAAAGATCACGATCGAGCGCCGGGATATCCGGAAGCTCATTTCCGCTGCAGTAGAGGAGGGCGTTTCGGGTGATTGGCAGGGGATTGAGGACCAGTTTGTTGCCATTGTCGCCCGGCTTCGAAACACCAGGGCGGCTAGGGAACTGGCAGATCTCCTCGACGAATTGACGTTGTTGCGGGAAGGCGTGGTCAACATGTTGGAAGTGCAGGTTCTTTCAGCAAAATCCGATGCCAATGATAGCGAAATCCGTCAGCACATACAGAATTCAAATACCGAATCCATCAATGAACTTGAACCTAGCTCTAGAAATGAGCTCGGGGCAAAACCGAGCCAAGCGCCGAGGCGTCACGGGGAGCCGATGAAATCATTTCCACTTGGTATGGTGGTTCGGGCGTGCCCGCAGATATCGGATTACGCGCCCGGCGGACAAATCGATCAATGGCGCGATATGATGGCCGCTGCTGTGGTGGTTCGTTCCATGCTGGGCGTTTCTCCTTCTGCCTATCAGGAGGCCTGCGAAATCATGGGCCCCGAAAATGCTGCCGCGGTGATTGCCTGCATTCTTGAGAGGGAAGGTCACATCAATTCAGCGGGCGGATATCTCCGCGATCTCACCGCTCGCGCGCAACGGGGTGAGTTTAGCCTCGGCCCGATGTTGATGGCACTCATGCGAGGCGCCGCGTCAACCCAGGCCAAATCGGCGTAGCAATATGCGATAGGAAGCGAGCTGTTGGGAGCTCCCAACAAACAGCAAGAGGCGGAAAAGCAAGGGGTCGATCTGACGCCGCGCTCTCACCACGACGACTCATGATATGAAACCGCCCTGCACAGTCGCATCGCTTCCGGGTTTACCCAAGCAGGGTTTTCGGACGCCCTGCGTTTCGGTTGTTGATGAATAGAAGGTCAGTTTCATGAAGCCATTCGACAACGGCCCTTTCACCGCAGTCGCTGCCACGGTGGCGGACCTGCGTGCGGGTGACGGTGAGTCCGAGGTGAGCGCCCTCTCCCGGCGCCAGACCAAACTGTGCAAACGACTGGCGAAGTTCGATCTGGTTGAGATTGTTGAGATCCTGGCCGGCCTCTTAACCCACCCCGACAACCATTGCGCAACCCCTCGCATTGAAGCCCTCATCCACTTGGCTGTCCTGCACTGCCGGGGAACGCAGAAGCCAACTCTCCTGCAGATCCGTGAATGGCTGAATGATATCCTCTTGAGCGATGCCCTTGGCATCGGCGAAGATCGCGTCGAAGACGTTTTTGCCACTGTCGTTCCCTCACCGAGTGGTAGCGCGATCCTGCTGGAGGGTGCGTGGCGCGATAGCGCTTTCTGCCTTCAAAATATGATGGCTGCCTTGCTCCGGTTGATGGACGAACCCTGGGCGGCGTCCGCGATGGCTAATGTGATGGCCTTACTTCAACTCGCACGCAAGATGGCAGAAAAAGCCGGGATCCAACGCTACGAAATGACAACCGTTGGGCCACAGCAAAAGATCAAGGTGACTCCAGAGCGCGTCGAGTTGACACGACGCGCGGTTCAATTTTCCTTCCAGGACATCATCGCGCTTCACGTGGTTGCCCGCGACATAGCGCCCTTCGTCCTGGATGCCCGGGATTATGGTGTTTTGGCGTCGGAGAACCTTTCCCACAGCAGCCTCGAACGCTACCCGCTCATCCGTAAGGGCAACAATTGGCTGGTTGCTTTGCCAACTGCCATCGGTGTCGCCGCGCGCAGGTTTATCCTGGAGAAAGCGAACGACGCCTCTGCCCTCCCCCGTTATGAAGACGCACTCAGGGCCGTTGAGTTGCAGGAAATTTATCACAGAATCCTACCTGGCTGGGAAATGACAAACGCCTCGGGGCCGGTCGAGCTCAGCCGGAATGTCCATGTGATCGAAACCCAGTTCGATAAGGGCGCCTACGCGCTGATCGTCCATCTTTCCGACGATTTGAACGCAGCGCTCGGCACGGGTCTCAATGGGATGGAGCAAATCTCAGTCGGCATCTGCGAGGCCCTTTCTCGTCTTGAGCGGGAGGTTGCCGCGCGAGCGGACTATCGCCGCGGACTTACCGTATTCGTGCGCGGCGGAGCAGGGCGTGGATATACGATCGACCTCGACCGGTCGCCAATTCCCTGGCATCGCGCCGATCTCGACCTTGGCGACGCGGCCAGGATGGCTCGAGACATCGACTTTACCGGCAAGCGCATCTGGAAGCTCTTGTCACGTAAGGAGGAGATCGCCTCTGAAGGGAACTCGCTTGTCAATTTCGGCGGCTTTCTAAATTTCTACGGTTATCTCCGCAGCCAGCATTTCGATTTTTTGCCGGCAGAGAATACAACTGCGGACATCCTTATTATCCCGGCGGACTTCGAGGGGCAGGAGAGGGCGCGCATTCGAAAGGCCATCGACTACCATCTGACATTTAGCCCGACGGGCCGCACTTTGATCGAAGTCGAACGCCGGTCAACCGCATCGTTCTTCAAGGAAGTTGAGACGCTCCCCTTGTTCATTGCGCCGCAGGAAGCCGTAGACGATATGTTTATGGCTGTCACTGAAACCGCGCGCCGACCTTGGTGGGTGGAGTATCGCAGGACTGACAATGATAGACCCGAGCTTACTTTGCGGATCTGGGATGCTGCGCAGCAATGGCTGGTGCGACTCGCGCGACTTCTTGAGGCGGATCTGGCCTCCCTACCCGATTGGCCGGTTTCCTTCGTGCTGGACTTTCCGGATATTGCCGATCTCGATGACAGTCTGCCCAAGGCCGATGAGAAACCACAGCGGCCGCGTGTCAGGTTGGTCGGAGGTGTTGTTCATATCACGTCCACCGTTCCCGTGCTTCGGGGCTATGTCAATGCCAGCAATATTGCCGAACGCTACCTGATCGCCGCAATGGCAATGGGTGCAAGTGAATTTGCTGGTGTTGAACGCTCGCTGGACTGGGCGGATTTGCTTGCCTCGAGGGTCGTTGGAACGGATGAGGCGAGGTTCGTACACGCCATTCCCGCCGAAGACATACCGCAAATGCTCCTGTCAGCCGTTCCTATGCCCAAGCCGCGCTTCTGGCTTGAGGAAGATCACGCTTGGTCCGTATCTAGACTGGCTCGTCGCGCCGGAACTGACCGCCATGGTGTCGTCCCCGCCGCTGACGTCAAACCGCTGCTTCATTCAACAGTTGCTTTTGTCTGGGCGCGCATAAAAGCACGATTGGAGACGATCAACCGCCGCAGCATTGTCGAACTGGCGATCCTCAATCACGAGGCGATCGACAAGGACCGCTTTGATTGGAAGCAGACGGCGGCCGCACTCCTTTCCTTACACCGCGACCAGGAAAACGTCCTGCTTGTGCATAATGAACGGGAGGCAAAGCGGGCGGCGTCGAGTGTTGCGAGCCGTGCCTTGGCAGAAATGGCAATCTGCACCTCCCCCGTTGACGGCGGTCGTTCTTGCTCCGCTATCGATTTTGACGAACTGCTGGCCGATACATGTGCAATGATCGACTGTGCCACGCAGAGCGATGCCTACTATTACGGGCTTGCCAAAGTACCGCTTGAAATCGCGAGGAACGGCAGCTTCATCTTTGACAGGGGCTTCTTGGAGGAACTCCATCTACCTTACATGTATGCCCAGGGCGACCGCGCATTTCATGATGCTGCGGAAGCCTATGGTGCCGCTTTTGCGCAAGCGGATTCTGACGAAAGCAATGACGATGTGCCGGACGGGCTAGATCCTGATTTGAACGCAGCGATATATGCCGAATTCGGGATGTCCATTGTAAATCTTATCGACCTCTCGCAAGTGGTAGCCGCACGCGGGTTGGAGCAACGCACGCTTTTCCTGGTTCTGCGAAAAAGCGAGACTTTGGCCATCTTGAGAGAAGTTGGTGCTGATGTTGATGCGGAACGCGCATACGAAGCTTTGACACTGCTGCCTCGACCTGTGTGGAACGATCCGCACCCAGTACGCGGATCGGGACGCGACTGGCAGCCTTGGCGGATGAACCGAAGGCTTTCATTGACACGCCGGCCGTGGATCCAGATTACCGAGGACGCTGATCCTGAAATGCTGCTTTTTCCAATTCTCACATCCCGGGTTATCCGAAGAATCTTCGATGTCGTTGATGGGCGGCTGGGCTCGGAAATGTTTGATACAAAGGAGATCGATCGCTGGATCGGTAAGGTCGTGAATGAACGTGGTCATGCCTTCAATCATGCGGTGGCCGCCAGCCTCCGTCGCAACGGTTTTGATGCGCAACCGGACCAACTCATGACCCTTTTTGGCGCGGACAAGAAGGCAGGCGATATCGATGTTCTGGCCTGGAAAACAGAAACGAAGGAAGTCTGGATCATCGAATGCAAGCGCCTTTTACTCGACCGCACCGTCGCAGAAGTCGGCGACCGGCTGGCGGATTACACGACGGCGGGCAAGCGCAACGGAAAGCGTACACCGATCCAGAAGCATCTGGATCGCGTCGCCTTCCTCAAAAAGAACCCTGGTCCTCTTGGAAAACTCACCGGCTTAGATCCG
This sequence comes from Shinella sp. G-2, assembly GCF_050172695.1. Taxonomy (NCBI): domain Bacteria; kingdom Pseudomonadati; phylum Pseudomonadota; class Alphaproteobacteria; order Hyphomicrobiales; family Rhizobiaceae; genus Shinella; species Shinella sp. G-2. Next base: position 51,734 of record NZ_JBBEYH010000031.1, read on the forward strand.
GACAGACTTATTCTGCGTTCGGCGTTGATTACGGACAGGATCGTACCGATGCAATTTGCCAAGTCCGTGGATCAGCTGGTGGACAGGGTGTGCAACTTCCGCAAGATCGATGATGTGTTTGGCCATAATAGATGATCCCTGACGGTCGAAAAGCACTAGGTAGTGGAACTCTTCAATGCCGGGCCTAGAGAACCGGTCGACACTCCTCGGCAGTAAAGAGAACCGAGCGATCGGTCGCTCATCGATGGTGACTCAGCGCCGGATAAGGCCGAACCGGTGGGCTTCGTCCAGCAAGTCCCTGACGGAAGAGGGCTGCCATTTCTTGCCGCCTCGTGCGGGCCGTTCACCCATCTGGTCAAGTTGAGCGCCGATGTCGCGAAGAGATAGAGTTGGATCGGCAATGGTGATTGCTGCTACCAGCTTCATCAGATGGTCCTCGGGCGCGCGGCGAGGGGACCGGGCCAAAAGTTCTTTTTCCGCGAGCTTTTCGCGAACCATGCGATGAACGGCTCGACGAAGGCGCTCAACGGTCCAGTCGTGGCCGCGGCGATTGAGCACCCGCACGACATTGTCCCAACTGTGTTGCGGACGGAGTTGCCGCACCATTGGCAGCCACGTCTGCGCGGACGCAACGAGCTCGTCGAGATAGAGTTTCTCGCGTGCTTTTGATACTGCTTTGATTGCTTCCGGTCGTCGTTCTCGCAGACCCGGGTTTCCAGGAAGCTTGCCGCGTGCCTTCGCCGCCCTGATGCCGGCTTTGGTGCGTTCGGCGATCAGCGCCCGCTCGAGCTGCGCGACAGCACCGAGGACCTGAAGGGAAAACATGCCTTGTGGCGTCGAAGTATCGATCGGGTCCCGTATCGATCGGAAATGCACGCCCCGTTCCTCCAGATCCTCGATCACGGACAAGAGGTGGCTCACGGATCTCGCCAGCCGATCGAGGCGGACGACGACCAGGACGTCGCCCGCGGTGAGTTCGCCGAGCAGCCGCGTCAGGACGGGTCGCGCGCGCGACGCACCGGAACCATGCTCCTGATAGATCCGATCGCAGCCGATGGCTCTCAACTCATCGATTTGGGCATCGTGTAGCTGATCGTCCGTCGACACACGGGCGTAGCCGATCAGCCGCTTTGGGGGCTGCTGGATATTTGCGGTTTGTCGCTTCGCCATGACGCCTCACCAGTCTCGTTTCAAACCGCTTTGTACAAACAAAGAATGCGCGAGAAAATGGTCAGTTGCAAGCGTGTTTTAGGCATTGAATAGCGGCCCATCAGACTCGAAATGCTACCGCGGACGAGCAACGGAGCGTCCGCAGTAGCAAATGCGCGTCAGCGGGCTTCCAGGGCGGAAATGCCCGAAAAACAGCGGCTTTGGTGATGGCTGCGGGAGGAGAAGCCTGCTGAAGGGCGCCGGCGCTCAATTCCGGAAATGAGGACCGGCCATGTGCACCGGCGGCGGTCGCCGAATTTTGCGATGAGTGAATCCGGTCATCCCGGCCGAAATCGCCTTGGAAGCCCGGAAAACCAGGCGTTTCCGGCGATCCAGGGCGACCGACATCGCTGATTTGCGGGCTTCTGGCAATCACTTCCGATAAGCATTACTTATCGATGGTTAGAGCACCAACCGCCAATCATACTATGTGAGGAACCGGAATATTCAGATAGAGTTCTTATAAGAAATCATTTACCATGATTTCAATGGCTTACGATCTCGCGAAAATCTGTATATCCACCTTGATGCGGCCGGCTTTCGACGCCGGTATCGCGCTTACGCGTCTGGATGAGCGCATTGCCTGCTCGCCGGTTGGCCAAGGCTTCCTCGAACGCATGCATTTCACCGACGCCTGTGCCTCACTGTGGATCGACGGCGAACTCGTCCATCTCGAAGACCTCGTCCTCCACGACGCCACGAAGGATATTCGCACACCCACCCATGAGCTGACAATCGCCCGCGACGTGCTGCGAACCCGTCGGCGCATCGCCGGTCAATCCCCGGATTGGGCGTTCTCTGCCGACGGCATCCGCTCGCTGCGGAAAACTTCGGAGATCGGGGCGGGCGGCGCGGACGAGGCTACGACGACCGGAGTTATTCGGCCGGCGATCGCGATCGACGCGGAAGGGGAGGGGGATGACACCGACGACGCCCAAGATCTCCCTGGCGTCGACTATGTTGCTATCGATGCGCTGCTCGCGCGCTCTGACGCTGCGATCGAGCGAGCCAAAAAGCCCGGCCGGGCTCCGGCCGATCCGCTGGTCTATGATCTCGACTGGGATGAGGATGCCCGGCTCGATGAATGGCGTGGCGTGTTGCGTCAGGCCGAAAACTTGCCGGCGATGCTGCAGGCCATCGTCGCCCTGGATGCCTGGAACGAGCTTGCCGTCCTGCAGCATGCACCCTGGCTCGGCCGGCTGCTGGCCGCGCCGATATTGCGCCAGGCAGGCATCACGTCAGGTGCTCATCTCGCTGCCATCAACCTTGGTCTCAAGACCATTCCCGTCGATCGGCGCCGGCATCGCGATCGGGAAACCCGGCTGCTGGCCATCGCCCACGGCCTGATCGCGGCCGCCGAGATTGGCTTGAAAGAGCATGATCGGCTGACGCTGGCAAAGACGATGATGGACCGGAAACTGGAGGGGAGGCGGACGTCTTCAAAGCTGCCGGAACTGGTCGCGTTTGTCATGGCACGGCCACTGGTCTCGGCCGGGATGGTGGCGAAGACGCTCGACGTCACGCCGCAGGCGGCGCGGCGGATTGTTTTGGAGCTTGGCCTGCGCGAGATGACGGGGAGGGGGAGGTTTCGGGCGTGGGGCGTAGTATAATGGTGGCGCCAACGT
>NZ_JBBEYH010000032.1:0-52127 GCF_050172695.1 Shinella sp. G-2
CCAGGTACGGCATCGAGGAGTTCACCGAGATCAAGTATGTCTGCCTCGGCGGCATCGCCTGAGCCGACAATGCTGAAAGACCCGGCCGGCATTTGCCGGCCGGTTTCGTTTCGAGAGGAAAGATCCGTGGCAGCACCGAAAAACACCTTCAAGGCCGCGCTTCGCGACGGCCGGTTCCAGCTTGGCCTGTGGGCGGCGCTCGGCAGCGCCTATGCGGCGGAAGTCCTCTCCACCAGCGGCTATGACTGGCTGCTGATCGATGGTGAACACGGGCCGAACGACATGCCGCTGATCAGCGCCCAGATCGGCGCCCTGCGTCATTCGCCGACCCATGCCATGGTGCGCCCGCCGATGGGCGAGGCCTGGATCCTCAAGCAATTGCTTGATCAGGGCGCCCAGACCTTCCTCATTCCCATGGTCGAATCGGCCGAGGAGGCGAAGGCCCTGGTGCGTGCGTTGCGCTATCCGCCGCACGGCATTCGCGGTGTCGGCGCCGGCCTCGGCCGCGCCAGCGATTTCGGCCGCATTCCGGATTACATCACCACGGCCAACGAGGAGGTCTGCCTCATCGTGCAGGTGGAAAACCGGGCCGGGCTTGCGGCGGTCGACGAGATCGCCGCCGTGGAAGGCGTCGACGGCATCTTCATCGGCCCGTCGGATCTTGCCGCCGACATGGGCCATCTCGGCAATCCCGGCGCGCCGGAGGTCCTGGCGGCCATCACGCATATCTTCGAGCGCACGAAGGCGCACGGCAAGGCGCGCGGCATCATGACGGTCTCGCTGCCGCAGGCCGAGGTTTACCGCGATCTCGGCGCGGACTTCCTGGCGATCGGCACCGACGTCAACTGCCTCGTTTCGGCGGTGGAAGGACTTCGCCGCAGCTTCCTCGGCGAAGCGGCGAGCGAACGGCGCGGCGGCGGCTACTGAGCCCTTTCCTGCCCCGGATACGTTCATGTCCGCGAAAGGTTCACAGGTTTAGGATGCTCTCGTGGCGTGTTGCCACGCAGCGAAAACATGTTAGTGTTTTCGCATCTGCGGAAACCGGGTGACGACGGTGCAGAGGGTCTAGGCCCCGCGCTTTGGGAAAATGGGGTAACGCGTCCGATGTATTATCAGCTGTACGAACTGAACCATGCGGTGATGGCGCCCTGGCGCGCCGTGGCGGACCAGATGCGGATCGCCTTCCGCAACCCGCTCAATCCGCTGTCGCATACCTATTTCGGCCGCACCATGGCCGCCGGCTTCGAGGTGCTCGAGCGCACGACGCGGCGCTACGGCAAGCCCGAATTCGACCTGCCCACCACCGTCATCGACGGCCAGAGCGTTTCCGTTCATGAAAAGGTCGTCTGGCAGCGCCCCTTCTGCAATCTCATCCATTTCGAGCGCTGTTTGCCGGCCGGCCACCGCAAGGATCCGAAAATCCTGATCGTGGCGCCGATGTCCGGCCACTATGCGACGCTGCTGCGCGGCACCGTCGAGGCGCTGCTGCCCCATGCCGAAGTGCATATCACCGACTGGGTGGATGCGCGCATGGTGCCGCTGTCCGAAGGCGCTTTCGATCTCGACGACTATATCGACTACGTCATCCAGATGCTGCATGCGCTGGGGCCGGATACCCATGTCGTCGCCGTCTGCCAGCCGGCGGTGCCGGTTCTTGCGGCCGTTTCCGTCATGGAAGCCGACAACGATCCGCTTTCGCCCTCCACGATGACGCTGATGGGCGGCCCCATCGATACGCGCATCAATCCGACGGCGGTCAACAAGCTCGCCAAGGAAAAGCCGATCGACTGGTTCCGCGACAATGTCATCATGCCGGTTCCGTGGCCGCAGCCGGGTGTCATGCGCATGGTCTATCCGGGCTTCCTGCAGCTCTCCGGTTTCATGTCGATGAATCTCGACCGCCATGTCGTCGCGCACAAGGAGTTCTTCGCCCATCTCGTGAAGAACGACGGCGACGCGGCCGAAAAGCATCGCGATTTCTATGACGAGTATCTTGCCGTCATGGATCTGACGGCCGAATTCTATCTGCAGACGGTGGAAACCGTGTTCATGCGCCATGCCCTGCCGAAGGGCGAGATGATGCATCGCGACCGCCGCGTCGATACGACGGCCATCCGCAAGGTGGCGCTGCTCACGGTCGAGGGCGAGAACGACGACATTTCCGGCGTCGGCCAGACAGAGGCGGCACAGACCATCTGCACGAACATCCCGGACGACATGCGCATGCATTACGTTCAGCCGGATGTCGGTCACTATGGTGTCTTCAACGGTTCGCGCTTCCGCAAGGAGATCGCGCCGCGCATCCTGTCCTTCATCGACCAGCACGGCAAGGCCACGAAGGCAAAGCCGGTGCCGCGCGTCATCAAGGGCGGCAAGGCTGGCGGCGCCGCCTGATTTTTGAGGCTCGTTTCAGGCACTTGCCCGATTCTGTCGGGCATTGCCTTGAACGCCAGGGGCACTCTGCCCACATCGGATTCACCGGAAACCGGAGTGGTTTCCGCCGATCGTGAGGAAGATTGCACATGAACCAGTCAGCACTGATCCGTCCGGACTGGACGCCTGCGACCATCGCCCTGATGGTGCTCGGCTTCGTGGTGTTCTGGCCGCTCGGCCTTGCCATGCTTGCCTACATCATCTTCGGCGACCGCCTGAAAAACTTCAAGAAAGACGCCAACGACACCGTGGACGGCATGTTCGCCTCCTGCCGCGGCAAGTTCCGTGGCGGCCGTCACGCCGCCTTCCGCAGCGCCACCGGCAATGTCGCCTTTGACGACTGGCGTGACGCCGAGCTTGCCCGCCTCGACGAGGAGCGTCGCAAGCTGGACGAAATGCGCGAGGAGTTCGACACCTACAGCCGCGAACTGCGCCGCGCCAAGGACCAGGAGGATTTCGACCGCTTCATGCGCGAACGCCGCGCCAAGGGCCAGGGCGACGTCCCGGGTTTCCCCGCGACCTGACAACCGCCGTCAGACAAACGGACTTCGCGGAAAACAGCATCGCCGGCGCCTCGTGCGCCGGTTTTTCGTGAAAGCGTTTCAGCCCGCGCCGAATCGGCTATGAAAGGCAGCATGTTTTCCCTGGCTCGCAAGCCCCGCAAGGCCCTGAAGACCCCGCCTCCGCCCGAACGGCGCGAGATCGACGTCAATGGCAGGGCCCTGCCGCTCACCATCAAGCGGGACTTGCGCGCCACGCGCCTGACGCTGCGCATCGAGCCGGGCGGACGGGCGTTGCGCATGACGGTGCCGAACGGCATCGCCGAGCGGGAAATCCGCGACTTCCTCACCCGCCATCAGGGTTGGCTGATGACGAAACTGGCGAAGTTCCGCTCGCGGAACGAGCTGGAGGATGGCGGTTACGTCATGATCCGCGGCGTCGCCCACCGCATCGAGGCGACCGGCAAGCTGCGCGGGCTCACCGAAGCCGTGGTCGTCGACGACGAGGCGGTGCTGCGCGTCGGCGGCATGGAGGAGAGCATCCCCCGTCGCATCAGCGATTTTCTGAAGAAGGAAGCGCGGCTGGAACTGGACAGGCTCGTTGCGGTCCATGCCGGGCGCATCGGAAAGCGGGTGAAGTCGCTGACGCTGCGCGACACCCGAAGCCGCTGGGGCTCCTGCTCGGCGGATGGCGCACTCAGCTTCTCCTGGCGTATCGCCATGGCGCCGCCTCACGTCATCGATTATCTCGCGGCGCACGAAGTGGCGCATCTTCGCGAGATGAACCATAGCCCGGCCTTCTGGTCGCTTTGCGAACAGCTCTGCCCGACGACGGAAGAGGCCAAGCGCTGGCTCAAGCGCAACGGCAGCCTGCTGCACGCCGTCGATTTCGGCTGATTTTCGCTCGGACCGAGGGAGGGTATGTCAGCGCCGGTCTGCCAGCGCCTCGCGGATCTTCCTGTCCGTATTGTACTGCCCCAGCGCGTAGACCGCCCAGATGGCGGCCGGCAGCCATCCGATCAGCGTCACCTGCAGGATGAGGCAGATGATGCCGGCGATGGGCCGTCCGATGGTGAAGAAAACGAGAAAGGGCAGCAGGATGGCAATGATGAGCCGCATGGTGATCTCCGGTCTTGGTCTCCCCTCCATATGGGCGCGGCGACGGGCCATGCAAGATGCCGCGCAAGGGTGCCGGTTTCGGGCTTTCTGCCGCCGTCTTTCGGCTCGACTCTTCCGGTGATTCGTGCGACTCCCTGCCATCATGACACTCGACATCAAAATCTGCGGGCTGAAGACCGAAGAGGCCGTCGACAAGGCCATCGCGCTCGGCGCCAGCCATATCGGCTTCATCTTCTTCCCGAAGAGCCCACGCAATATCGAGCCCTCCGATGCCGGCCGCCTTGCTGCGCGCGCGCGCGGCAAGGCCAAGATCGTCGCCGTGACGGTCAATGCCGACAGCGATACGCTCGACGAGATCGTCGACCAGCTTTCGCCCGACATGCTCCAGCTGCACGGCAGCGAGAGCCCGGAGCGCGTGCTCACCGTCAAGGCGGTCTACGGTCTGCCGGTCATCAAGGCCTTTTCCGTCCGCGAGGCGGACGATCTGAAGAGGATCGACCCGTATATCGGCATCGCCGACCGGTTCCTCTTCGATGCCAAGCCGCCGGCAGGCTCCGAGCTTCCGGGCGGCAACGGGGTTTCCTTCGACTGGAACCTCATGCATCTGCTTGACGAAAGCGTGGATTACATGCTTTCGGGTGGGCTGAACAAGGATAACCTCGCCGAGGCCATCCGGCTGACCGGCGCGCCGGGCATCGACGCCAGTTCGGGGGTCGAGAGTGCACCGGGCGTCAAGGACCTCGGCCTGATGGAAGCGTTTTTTGAAGCGGCGCGAAACGCGGAGCGCGAGACCGCCGGCGCAGGGAGAGGCAAGTGAACCAGTCACCCAACCTGAATTCGTACCGCGAGGGTCCGGACGAGGACGGCCGTTTCGGCATTTTCGGGGGCCGCTTCGTCGCTGAAACGCTGATGCCGCTGATCCTCGACCTGCAGGACGAGTGGAACAAGGCCAAGACCGACCCGGCCTTCCAGGCGGAACTGAAGGACCTTGGCGCCCATTATATCGGCCGCCCGAGCCCGCTCTATTATGCCGAACGCCTGACACAGCATCTCGGTGGCGCGAAGATCTACTTCAAGCGCGAGGAGCTGAACCACACCGGCTCGCACAAGATCAACAACTGCATCGGCCAGATCCTGCTCGCCAAGCGCATGGGCAAGACGCGCATCATCGCGGAAACCGGCGCCGGCCAGCACGGCGTGGCTTCGGCCACCGTCGCCGCGCGCTTCGGCCTGCCTTGCGTCGTCTACATGGGCGCGACCGACGTCGAGCGCCAGGCGCCGAACGTCTTCCGCATGAAGCTCCTCGGCGCCGAGGTGAAGCCGGTGACAGCCGGCAGCGGTACGCTGAAGGACGCCATGAACGAGGCGTTGCGCGACTGGGTTACCAATGTCGAGAACACCTACTACCTGATCGGCACCGCTGCCGGCCCGCATCCCTATCCGGAGCTGGTGCGCGAGTTCCAGGCCGTCATCGGCACGGAAGCGCGCGAGCAGCTGCTCGCCGCCGAAGGCCGTCTGCCGGACATGGTGATCGCCGCCGTCGGCGGTGGCTCCAACGCCATCGGTATTTTCCATCCGTTCCTTGACGACAAGAGCGTCCAGATCGTCGGCGTCGAAGCCGGCGGCAAGGGCCTCGACGGCGATCTGCACTGCGCGTCGCTGACGGCGGGTTCGCCCGGCGTGCTGCACGGCAACCGCACCTACCTGCTGCAGGACGCGGACGGCCAGATCAAGGAAGGCCACTCCATTTCCGCCGGTCTCGATTATCCCGGCATCGGTCCGGAACATGCCTGGCTGCATCAGATCGGCCGTGCCGAATATGTCCCGATCATGGACGATGAGGCGCTGGAAGCCTTCCAGCTTCTGACCAAGCTCGAAGGCATCATCCCGGCGCTGGAACCGAGCCATGCCATCGCCGAAGTGATCAAGCGTGCGCCCAAGATGGGCAAGGACCAGATCATCCTGATGAACCTCTCCGGCCGCGGCGACAAGGATATCTTCACCGTCGGCAAGATCCTCGGCATGGAGCTCTAAGATGACCGCACGCATGGACAAACGCTTTGCGGATCTCGCCGCCGAAGGCCGCCCGGCCCTCGTCACCTATTTCATGGGCGGCGACCCGGATTATGCGAGCTCGCTGGAGATCATGAAGGCGCTGCCGAAGGCAGGCTCCGACGTCATCGAGCTCGGCATGCCCTTCTCCGACCCGATGGCCGATGGCCCGGCGATCCAGGTGGCCGGCCAGCGCGCCCTTGCCGGCGGCCAGACGCTCGCCAAGACGATCCAGATGGCCCGCGACTTCCGCAAGACGGATGACGCGACTCCGATCGTGCTGATGGGCTACTACAACCCGATCTACATCTACGGCGTCGACCGCTTCCTCGACGAGGCGCTTGAAGCGGGCATCGACGGCCTGATCGTCGTCGACCTTCCGCCGGAAATGGATGACGAGCTATGCATTCCGGCGCTCGCCAAGGGCATCAACTTCATCCGTCTCGCGACGCCGACGACGGATGAGAAGCGCCTTCCGACGGTCCTCAAGAATACGTCGGGCTTCGTCTATTATGTCTCGATGAACGGTATCACCGGTTCGGCGCTGCCGGATCCCTCGCTTGTCGGCGGGGCTGTGGGCCGCATCAAGGCGCATACGAAGCTGCCGGTCTGCGTCGGTTTCGGCGTCAAGACGGCCGAGCATGCCCGCGCCATCGGCGCCTCGGCGGATGGCGTCGTCGTCGGTACCGCCATCGTCAACCAGATCGCCTCCAGCCTGACGGCGGATGGCAAGGCCAGCGCCGCCACCGTTGCCGGCGTCGAGACGCTGGTCATGAGCCTTGCCTCGGGCGTGCGTGCGTCGCGCCTTGCGGCGGCGGAGTAAAGTTCCCACATGGGAACCACCATTGAAACGGGAGTCTAGACCGTGAACTGGATCACGAATTACGTTCGGCCGAAGATCAATTCGATGCTTGGCCGTCCCAACCGGGATGTACCGGACAATCTCTGGATCAAGTGCCCGGAAACCGGCGAGATGGTGTTCCACCGCGATCTCGAGGAAAACAAGTGGGTCATCCCGGCTTCGGGCTACCACATGAAGATGCCGGCGAAGGCTCGCCTGAAGGACCTCTTCGACGACGGCGTCTTCGAGGCCCTGCAGCAGCCGAAGGTGGCGCAGGACCCGTTGAAGTTCCGCGATTCCAAGAAGTACACGGATCGCCTGAAGGACAGCCGCGCCAAGACCGAGCTGGAAGACACCATCGTCGCCGGCGTCGGCAAGGTGCGCGGCCTCAAGCTCGTTGCCGTCGTGCACGAGTTCAACTTCATGGGCGGTTCGCTCGGCATTGCCGCCGGCGAAGCGATCATCAAGGCCTTCGAGCGCGCAATCGCCGAGAAGTGCCCGCTCGTCATGTTCCCCGCCTCGGGCGGCGCGCGCATGCAGGAAGGCATCCTTTCGCTGATGCAGCTTCCCCGCACCACGGTCGCCGTGGAAATGCTGAAGGAAGCCGGTCTTCCCTATGTCGTCGTGCTCACCAACCCGACGACGGGTGGCGTGACGGCCTCCTACGCCATGCTGGGCGATATCCATCTCGCCGAGCCGGGCGCAGAAATCTGCTTTGCCGGCAAGCGCGTCATCGAGCAGACCATCCGCGAAAAGCTGCCCGAAGGCTTCCAGACATCGGAATACCTTCTTGAGCACGGCATGGTCGACATGGTCGTCAAGCGCCATGACATTCCCGATACGCTCGCCCGCCTTCTGAAGATTCTTCTGAAGAAGCCCGCGGCCGCCTCAGTCGCAACGAACGGCGCCCTCGCCATCGCGGCGCAGTAAATCCATGAGCATGGTGGCGGCCAGCGAAGCGGCAGCGGAGATCGAGAAGCTTCTCGGTCTCCATCCCAAGGGGTTCGATCTTTCGCTGGACCGCATCACGCGGCTGCTCGCCGCGCTCGGCGATCCGCACTTGAAACTGCCGCCGGTCATCCATGTGGCCGGCACCAATGGCAAGGGCTCCGTCACCGCCTTCTGCCGCTCGATCCTGGAAGCCGAGGGCCTCAGCGTCCACGTCCACACTTCGCCGCATCTCGTCAACTGGCACGAACGCTACCGCCTCGGTGTTGCGGGCGGCCGTGGCCGTTTCGTCGAGGATGCCGTCCTTGCCGATGCCGTGCGCCGCGTGGCGGCGGCCAATGGCGGGGAGAAGATCACGGTCTTCGAAATCCTGACGGCGGTCACTTTCCTGCTCTTTTCCGAACATCCCGCCGACGTGGCGATCATCGAGGTCGGCCTCGGCGGCCGTTTCGACGCGACGAATGTCATTCCGCGCCCGGCCGTTTCCATCATCATGCCCATTTCGCTCGATCATCAGGCCTATCTCGGCGACCGCGTCGAACTGATCGCGGCGGAAAAGGCCGGCATCATGAAGCGCGGTACGCCCGTGGTCATCGGCTTCCAGACGGAGGATGCGGCCCGCGACGTGCTGATCGAGACGGCCGAACGGCTCGGCTGCCCGCATGCCGTCTATGGCCAGGATTTCATGGCGCATGAGGAATATGGCCGCCTCGTCTACCAGGACGAATTCGGCCTTGCCGATCTGCCGCTGCCGCGCCTGCCGGGCCGGCATCAATATGCCAATGCCGCCGCGGCGATCCGCGCCGTCAAGGCGGCCGGTCTGCCGATTACAGAGCATGCTATGGAACTTGGCCTTTCCCGCGTGGAATGGCCGGGACGCCTGCAGCGGCTGACGGACGGGGCGCTCGCGCAACTGGCCCCGCGCGGCAGCGAGATCTGGGTCGACGGCGGGCACAATCCGGGCGCCGGTCAGGTCATTGCCGAAACCATGGCGAATTTCGAGGAGCGCGAAGCGCGCCCGCTCTTCCTCGTCACGGGCATGATCAACACCAAGGATCCGGTCGGCTATTTCGAGCCCTTCCGTGGCCTTGCCGAGCGTGTCTTCACGGTGCCGATCCGGGGTTCCGATGCCGGCCTCGATCCGGTGGCGCTTGCCGGCGATGCGGCCCGCGCCGGCCTCGAGGTCGAACCGCTCTCGACGGTCGCCGAGGCGCTGGCCGCAATCAGCCGCATCACCGCGGAAGATGCGGTGCCGCCGCGTATTCTCGTCGGCGGTTCGCTATACCTCGTCGGCGATGTGCTGGCCGACAACGGCACCCCGCCCACCTGACACAACAAAAAGCCCGGCGCGAAGGCCGGGCTCTATGATGATATCGCGAAAGGCGATCAGGCTGCGCTGGAAATCCAGCTGGCAAGGGCCGTCTTCGGTGCAGCACCAACCTTGATGTCGGCCACTTCACCGCCCTTGAACACGGCGAGCGTCGGGATGGAGCGCACGCCATAGGCTGCGGCCAGTTCCGGGTTTTCGTCGATGTTGAGCTTGGCGACCTTCACCTTGCCGGCGAGTTCGGTCGAGATCTCTTCCAGCGCGGGCGCGATCATCTTGCACGGGCCGCACCATTCGGCCCAGAAATCGACGACGACCGGCTCTGCGGAATTGAGGACTTCGGCCTCGAAGTTGGACTGGTCGACTTTTACGGTAGCCATGAGGCTCTCCTTGAAGGGGTGATCGTTGGAGTGAATGTGATGCCGCCGGTGCCCGATTTCAAGGTCCGGCCGGACAGGCCGGGCGGCGGATCGTCCCGTCCGGTATCTCACTTTGAACCGAGTTCGGCAAGGCTTGCGTCCATCAGATCGGCTTCAAGCCAGAAGGCTTTTGCCGCTTCCGTATAGATCAGCCCGCAGCGGATTTCGCGGCCGGGATAGAGCGGGGCGAGGATCGCGCGGTAGATCGCAAGCTGTGCACGATGCTCGTACGGGATCTCCTCCGCCCGGGTCGGCGGCACGCGGTTGGTCTTGAAATCGACGATCTCGACCGTGGTTGGCGTCACCGCCATGCGGTCGATGCGACCGGAGACGGCATAGTCCCGCCGCCCGAGCGTCAGCGTTCCCATGATCGAAACCTCTGCCCGCGCCGCGGAGGAAAACACCGCCGTCAGGCTCTCGTCGTCGATCACGGAAAGCGCGGCATTCACGAGAGAACGGCGTGCGCTTTCCGGCCAATGCGCCGCGGCCCGGTCCAGATAGCGCTCTGCCGCCGCCGGTCGCTCCGCCGGATCGAAGGACGGCAGCACCTGCAGGAAGCGGTGCAGAATGCGTCCCCGCTCCAGCGCCAGGCCCGCGCCCGGCGCACCGCGCCTGCGGCCGAAAAGGGCCGAGGGAACCATGAGATCGGCGGCATCCGTCTCGATCACCGCGGCTGCGCCGGAGGGGCTGAGCGGTCGGGGCAGGGCTTTCTGCGGGGGCAGGGGGCGCCCCAGCGCCTCGGGCAGGACGGTCTCCGCTTCCTGCGTCACGGCGGTCTCGTCAGCAGCCGCGAGCGTCGCCGCGCCGGCTTCGCGCCAGGCAAAGCCCGGCCAGCTCTCGCCGCGGGTGGCAAAGGTCGTCGCCACGCATCGTTCGCCCTCGGTGGAAAGCGCCGTGGCGATCATCGGGTGCCAGGTGTCCTTGTTCTCCTGCTTGCCGCGGTAACCGCAGACCACCAGCCGATCGGCGGCGCGTGTCATCGCCACATAGAGCAGGCGGCGGTATTCCTCCTCCGCACCCGCCTTGATGCGCTCGGCGTCTTCCGCCGTCAGCGTGTTGCCGAGGTCCTTCAGCGGCAGCCAGGCCGGCAGGCCGGTGGAACTGTCTGCTGCCGAGAGAAAGCGGAGCTGCGGCATGTGGCTGGGGCTGAACGGCTTTGCCCCGCCGTCCACGAGGAAGACGACCGGCGCCTCCAGTCCCTTGGCGGCATGCACGGTCATGATACGGATTTCGCCGCGCGCCTTGTCCTGTTCGCGTTTGACGGTCGGCGCCTCCAGTTCCAGCGTCGAGACGAAGGCCTGCAGGCCGGGCAGGCCGTTCTCCTCCTGCTCCAGCGCGAAGGTCAGGAATTCGTCGATGATCTCACCGGCCTCGGTCCCGAGCCGTGCCAGGAACGCTCGTCGTCCACCGCCCGCGCCGAGGATACGGGCATAGAATTCGTGCACCGGCTGGCTGCGCGCATCGCGGATCGCGCCCCGGAGGCGATCGAGGACGGGGGCCAGCGCCGCCTCCGTTTCCGGTGCTTCCTGCAGCCTTGCCCAGAGGCTCTGCCGTTCCGCGCGCCGGGCCGCGAGCGCGAACAGCGTCTCTTCGCCAAGGCCGAACAGCGGGCTCTTCAGCAGCGCCGCCAGCGAAAGGTCGTCCTCCGGCAGCACGGCGAAGCGGCCGAGCGCCATCAGGTCCTGCACGGCGATGTGCCTCGTCAGCACCAGCCGGTCGGCACCGGCGACGGGCAGGTTGTGGCGCTGCTTCAGGGTGCGGGTCAGCGCGTTGACGAAGGCATCGCGCTTGCGCACCAGCACGATCACGTCGCCGGCCTGCATCGGTCGGGCCCTGCCTTTTTCGGTCACCGTCTCGCGGCCGATCCAGCCGGCGAGCGTATCGGCGATGCGCCGCGCCAGCACGTTGATCGGCGCTTCCTCGGCAACGGCGTCGAAGGGCGCCGTCCAGTCCTCCTCGTCCAGTCCCGGCGGGGCGGCGATCACGTCCCAGATATCCACCGCACCCGGCTCGCGTCCGCGATTGGAGGCATGCACCACCTCGCCGCCGTCGGGCGAGAGGCCCCGGGCATTGGCGGGATCGAGGAACACCCGGTCGACGGCCGACAGCACGTCCCGCGTCGAGCGGAAGGAAAGCAGCAGCCGGATCGGGCTGAAGGCGGTCTCCGCCGCCGCGGTGCGGCGGGAAACCGCCCGGCCCTCCTCGGCGAAGCGTTCCGGCCGGGCGCCCTGGAAGGAATAGATCGACTGCTTTTCATCGCCCACGGCGAAGATCGTGCGGCCGCTTCGCCGCGCTGTTTCGCCGGCGAAGAAATCGTCCGTCAGGGCCTTCACGATCTGCCATTGGCGCGGGCTGGTGTCCTGCGCCTCGTCGACGAGGATATGGTCGATGCCCTGGTCGAGCTTGTAATGCACCCAGGCGCTGACCTGGTCACGGGTCAGAAGCGCGGCCGTACGATCGATCAGGTCGTCGAAATCGAGCAGGCTGCGCATGCGCTTCAGGTCTTCGTAGTCACCGATCAGCCGCTCGGCGATCACGAGCGCGGCCTGCGTCGCCTCGACCATGCGCAGGCGCCGCAGCCGGTCGTCGCAGGCGATTACATGGGCCTGTGCGGCAAGCAGCGCCGCCTCGAAATGCGGCGCGCTGTCGCGGACTTTCTTGGAGAGGAACGAGCGGTCGAGGCTCCGCGGTGCACCGGTGCTGGTGAAGAAGAGATCGACGAGCGCCGCCTGCCGCGTTGCGCCGTCGGTCATCCGCCCCGCCGCGCGAAGTCCTGCCGCCGATGTTTTCACCGTGTCGCTGCCAAGGGTTTCCGCCGCGGCGAGATAGGCATCGAGCGTGGCGCCCTCCAGCCCGTCCAGCGGCCAGAAGGCGGCAAGCATGTCTTCCTCGGTCTCGTCGGGGCCCAGCCCCGTTTCCCGACGCAATGCCGCCTCGGCTCCACCCGCTTCCGCCGAAGCGTCGAGGAAGGCGCGGATCGGCCCGCGGCTGGCGACGATGTCGTTGATCAGCCGTTCCAGACCGGTGTCGTCGGCAATGTCGAGCACGGCGGCGAAGGCGTCGGCAAGCGCCGGGTCGTCCTCGCTCGCCGTGGCGGTAAGGAGGGTGCGGCGCGCATCGGCAAGCAGCACCGCCGCCGCCCGGTCGTCGAGCACGGAGAAATGCCCCGCGACATTGGCTTCCAGCGGAAACTGGTGCAGCAGCGCCTCCGAGAAGGCGTGGATGGTCTGGATCTTCAACCCGCCCGGGGTTTCCAGCGCCCGGGCGAAAAGACGGCGTGCCTCGGCGAGCTTGAAACTGTCGGGTCGCTTCCCCTCGATCGCCGCCACCCGGTCGGAGAGGGCCTCGTCGGAGAGCGTCGCCCATTCGGCCAGCCGTTCGAAGACGCGGTTCGACATCTCGGAGGCGGCGGCCTTGGTATAGGTCAGGCACAGGATGGCCGAGGGCCGGCAGCCGGCGAGCAACAGGCGGATGACGCGTTGCGTCAGCACATGGGTCTTGCCGGAACCGGCATTGGCTGAAACCCAGGCCGAGCGGCCGGGATCGGAGGCGAGCGCCTGTTTCTCGGCGGTCCAGCCCAGCCAGGCGGCGGGATCGGCGGAGGCGGGCCGGTCTTCGCCGGACGTTTCGTTCTCAAGCATCCTCGTCCTCCCCGCTGCTGTCGGCGGACGACCATTCGGCAACGCGCGCCAGATGGTCGTATTCCCCGCCATAGGCCCGTTCCTGTTCGGGAATGACGCGCGACTTGAAGCCGAAACGCCCCTCGATCAGGCCGGTCAGCAGTTTTTCAAGGTTCTGCAGGGATTCTTCCGCCAGTTCCACCGCCGATTTCGGCACGGAGGTGGATGATTTCGCCTGCTCGTTGTTGACCTGTTCGGCCTTGAACCGTTCGCCGGGTTTGAGCCGTACATAGAGAAGGTTCGCCGGCTCGCGCAGGCCCGGCCCGCGGAACGCACCGCGCCGAAGCGCCGCCGCTTCCAGCGAAAGCTGCGGGTCAAGCAAGGCGCGGGCGACCTTCAGCGACGGCGTGCTGCCCGTCTTGTAGTCGATGAGGTCGGCGCGCCCGTCGGGCAGGATGTCGATGCGGTCGGCAATGCCGGTCAGGCGGATGCCGGCAACGGAAAGATCGAGCGAGGCCGGCACTTCCGTCAGGCTGTCGCGGATGCTGCCTGCCCGCTGTTCATGCCACTGCACGAAGGCGCGCGCGACGGCGGCAAAACGCGGACGCCAGACGGCATCGATATGCGGCGGCAGGGCGACCGCGGCGAATTCTTCGCGCAGGATGCGATCGATGCGCGCCAGCGGTTCACCGGATGCCGCCTCCCGCACGAAGCGGTCGACGATGCGGTGGTAAAGCGAGCCGCGTTCGGCCGGCCCGGGATCAAGATTGAAGGGCGCGATGGGGTCGAGGCGCAGGATATGCCGGGCATAGATGGCATAGGGGTCGCGGCGCAGCCTTCCGACCTCGCTGAAGGAATATTTGCGCGGTTGCAGTTCGGCGGGGGGAAAGGGCTCCGGGCGCGGTGCGATGGGCACCGGCGGGCTTCTGTCGATCGCTCCCGTCCACCGGATCAGGCTCTTGCCGCGGGCGCGCAGGTCCTGCGCCAAAGCGGGTCCGCCAACGGCGATGAGGCGCTGCAGCCAGCGCGAAGCGACGGTCGGAGCGGTGCCGTTGCGCAGCGCCCGCGTCAGCACCAGCTTCGGCGTTCCGGCCGCCATTTGCAGGTCATGGCCGAGCTGGCCGATGCGCCGTTCGGGTGGCTCCAGCCCGATCTCCACTTTCATGATACGGGAAAGGAAGGCGTCGTTCGCCGCCTGACCCGGCCAGGTGCCCTCGTTGAGGCCGCCGACGATCACCGTATCGACACTCTGCAGGCGCGATTCGAGCGCGCCGAAGATGAAGACGCGCGGATGGCGCATCGACCGCGGCTTGACGCTCTCGCTCGCCCCCAGCGCCTCGATAATGTCGCACCATTGCGGCCCGTCGGCCTCGATCTGGCCGTCCGTCTCGATCACGCTTTTGAGGAGGGTCGCCAGGCTGTCGCCCGCCTCGCCGGACCAGAGCGCCGCAAGGTCGCCGCGCTCGTCCGCGACGACCGCCTCCAGCGCCCGTCCGGTCCGCTCCGCCCAGTCGGCGAGCGGCAGCTTGGCGGAGAACCGCCGTCCCGTGCGGCTCTGGTGCAGCAGCATGCCGGCCAGCGGTTCGACGGCCTCGGCGATTCGGCGGGCGAGATCGAGGGCGAGCGGCATTGCCGTTTCCGGCAGGGCGGTGCGCCAGACGGGAGGATGGCGATCCTCCGCCTGCCGGGCGATGGCGCCTGCGAGCAGCGGTTCGAGCATGGAAATGTCGATCTCTGCGGTGCCGCCGCGCAGCGCGGTCAGTTCCAGGGCGGTCACCGCCACATGCAGCTCTTCCAGCGGCAGGCCGAAGCGGGCCAGAGGATGCTTCAGCAGCGCAACCAGCGGCACCGGATCGCCGGGGCGTAGCGCCGCGTCGACGAGCAGTCGCAGCAGCGTTCCCTGCGGGGTCGAGAGGAGCGGCGTGCCGGCCGAATCGTCCGCCTCGATGCCGAAGCGGGCCAGCTCCGCCGCCACCCGCCGGCCGAGCGCGCGGTCGGGCGTGATCAGCGCGGCCTGCGCGTCGTCGCTTTCCTCCAGGGCAAGGCGGAGCGCGATGGCGATAGCCAGCGCCTCTTCCCGCTCGTTCGCCGCTTCCACCAGCGAGACCTCGCGGAAGGCCGCGGCCGTCAGGGTGGGATCGAGTGTGCCGCGAACCTCCCCCCAGCCGGCCGTCGCCTGCGTCGGCAGGAAGGCGCTGGAGAGGATTCTTGCGCGGTATTCCAGCGCCTCGGGTGGATCGCCGAGCGGTTCGACGTCGTCGCGGCTGCAGCCCATGCGGGCGAGCAGACGGTGAAGGCCGTATTGCGGATGACTGCGCGCCGCCGAATCGGGTCTCTGCGCGCCGTCGCCGCCCTGGTGGCCGACGAGCAGCCATTCGCTGTCGGACATGAACCGGTCGAGGCCGGGCAGGATGACGACGCCGTTCGGCAGGCGCGCTACGGCGGCGATCAATCCGGCCGTCGCGGGAATGGAGCCCGTGGAGCCGGCGATGATGACGGGGCCGGCGGGTGGGGAATGGCGATACCGTTCCGTCTCGGCGTGCAGCGTCGCATTGCGCCGCAGCGACGGCGAGGAACGGCTGAGTTCGGCAAGCCGCGCCGGCCAGTAGACGCTGGCGATGGTCAGGAATTCGGCGGTGAGCTGCCACCAGAGCGCATGGTTGGAAACGTCGAGGTTTTCCAGCGCCGACCAGTCGAGTTCCTCCGTCTCCATCGCGTCCATGATCTCGGCGAGGTTGCGGGCAAGCCAGACGGCATCGGCCGGGCTTGCCGGCGCCACCAATGGGCTCTCCGCATGCACGGCGGTGACGGCGGTCGGCAGCCGGTTGCGCCAGGCGAGTACGAGCCGGGCAAGCTCCAGAAGCCGTGTCGGGCCGGAGAGCGGCTCGGCCATGTCGAGAAGCGCCGGCGCGACCTCGTCGAAGAAGCCGCTGTCGTCATCCGTCTCGCCGAGCGCGCGGATGGTGGGAAGGATTGCCGACCGTCCGCCGAAGAGATCGACGAATTCCGAGCGGATGACACGGGCCGAACGGCGCGTCGGGACGTAGATCGTCACATCGGCCAGCGCCAATGGATCGGCGGGATCGTAGGTGAAGCCGGGAACGAGCCGACCATCGATGAGGCTGGTCGCGACCGTTTTCAGGAAGGGCAGGCTCGCGGGGATCGAGAAGATGCGCCCGCCCCGACCGCCCGTCATGCCGCCGCCTCGCGGTACGTGCCGATGACGGCTTCCGCCGCGCCGATGGCGTCCGGCGTGCCCACGGTGATCCAGTGCCCTTCCAGCATGAGGCCGAAGAGCCGGCCTTTCTCGATGGCGCGGTCGAAATAGATGTTGAGGTTGAAGGCGTCGTCCGGCGCATCGTCGAAGAGCGCCGGCATCATGGCGATGGCGCCGGCATAGACCACCGGATTGCCGCTCTCCTCGCTGTAGCGCGCGAGGCGGCCTTTGCCATCCATCGAAAAGTCCTTCTTGCCATTGTGGCCCGTCGTGTCTTCCAGCTTCACGCAGAGCATCAGCATGTCCATGCTGTCAGGATCGAAGGCGTCCGAAAGCCGCTGGAGGTTGGTCTCCTCGCCGGGCGTCTCGCCAATCCAGAAGAGATCGGCATTCATGACGAGCACGGGGCCGCGGCCAAGCAGTTTCAGGCCCTTGGCAAGCCCGCCGCCGGAATTCATCAGCCGGTCCGTCTCGTCGGAGAGGATGATTTCCGGTGCCGTCCGGTTTGCCAGATGCGTTTTCATCTGGTCGGCGAAATGGTGCACGTTGACGACGGTGCGTTTCACGCCCGCTTCCGCCAGCGCATCGAGCCCGTAGTCGATCATCGGCTTTCCGGCGATCGGCACCAGCGGCTTTGGCATCGTATCGGTGATGGGGCGCAGGCGCGTTCCAAGGCCGGCGGCCAGCATCATGGCGTCTTCGATCTTCATGTCAGGCTCGCGCTATGATTCGGTCGCGAGGATTCCAGCCTTTTCACACCAGTCGCGCAAGGGGGCGAGATCGGGATGGGCGAGCGCCCGCGTGAGGTTGCGGAAGGTGCGCGGCATGTGGCGCATATAGGCCGGCTTGCCGTCGCGCTGCATCAGGCGCACCCAGATGCCGACGAGCTTGCAGTTGCGCTGCGCCGCCATGACGTGCCAGTCGCGCAGGAACCTGTCGCGGTCGAATCCGGCTTCCTTTTCACGCAGCGCGAGATAGTGGCCCAGCACGCCGTCCGCCACGTCGTCGGGCATGTCGACGCGCGCATCCTGCACCAGCGAGGCGACGTCATAGGCCGAGGGGCCGATCATCGCATCCTGGAAGTCGATGATGCCGACCCGGTCGGTGCCGATCGCGTCCGGCCGCCAGATGATGTTCGGCGAATGGAAGTCGCGCAGCAGCAGATTGTGCTCGGCCGTCGAAAGGCTGGCGATCAGAGCGTCCCAGATGCCGACATAGGCGCGCCGCTCCTCTTCGCTCGCCGGCGTGCCGCGTTTCCAGGGCAGGTACCAGTCGGTCAGAAGGCTCACCTCGATCTGCATGGCATCGCGATCGAAATCGGGAACGGTGTGGACGATGCCCTCCGCCACCGGAAGGTCGCGGGTGAACGCCGCGCCATGCAGATGGGCAAGACAGGCGGCGCTTTCGCGGTAGCGCTCGGCAATCGGCGCGCCTTCCGCGTTCAGCACGCCGTCGCTGCCGAGGTCCTCGATCAGCAGGATGCCCTGCTCGATATCCGCCTCGTGAATGGCCGGGGCGCGAAGGCCGCGCGCGACGAGGTGTCTGCCGACCGCGATGAACGGTTTCACATCCTCGGCGATATGGGCGATCTGCTGGTAATATTTGCCATGGGCGAGGATCGGGCCGGGTGCGTGGCGCGGCGCATCCATCAGCACGAAGCGCTGGCCAGCGGCATGGACATGTTCGTAGGCACGCACCGAGGCATCGCCCGTCAGGTGCCGCCGTGTCGCGTCGCGATAGCCGGCCTCGTCGAGGAAGGCGCGGATGGCCAGCGAGCGGCGGATGCGGGCCAGTGCCGCGTCGGGAGCGTCGATGGAAACACGCCGTCCGTCGCCCTCGTGCACGAAGGAGAGCGAAATTCCCACCGCCGGCAGGGCGCCAAAACCTTTTTCCGGCCATTCGACCAGACAGACGCCGTCGGAAAGTGCCTCGTCGAAGCCGAGTTCGTCGATCTCGGCGGCATCGGCGATGCGGTAGAGATCGAAATGGGCGACGGGAAGCCTGAGGTCGTAGCTCTGGACCAGCGTGAAGGTCGGGCTCGGCACTTCCAGATAGGCATCGTCGGCGATCGCCCGGATCAGCGCGCGTGAAAAGGTCGATTTGCCTGCGCCGAGGTCGCCCGACAGGGCAATATAGTCACCACGCCTGACGGCGAGCGCCATGTCTTCGCCGAAGCGGATGGTGGCGGCTTCGTCGGGAAGGACGATGTCGAACGCCATGGACGGCCTATTCCGCCGCTGCGAAGGAGGTCATCGTCGCGGAGGGAATGCGCACGGTGACATGGGTGCCGCGGCCTTCCTGGCTGTCGATGGAGACGGTGCCGTGGTGCAGGCTGACGAAGCTTTCCACGATGGAAAGGCCGAGGCCCGCGCCGCCGTGGCGGCCGTGGCTCTCGAAGCGGTCGAACACCGTCTTCAGCACATCCTGCGGAATGCCCGGCCCCCGGTCGGAAACCGTGAAGACGAGGTCGCGGCCCTCGCGCCAGCATCTCAGACCGATGGAGCTGCCTTCCGGCGCGAAATTCGCGGCATTGCTCAAGAGCTTGATGAGAATCTGCTTGAGCCGCTGCTGGTCGGCGACGATGGTGCCGAGATTGTCCGGTGCGGTGATTTCCAGCGTCACCTGCGCGTCGTGCAGCCGGTCGGCGAACTGCATGGAGACGTCGTCGAGCAGGTCCGTCAGATTGATCTCGGTATAGTCGAGTTCCATGATGCCGGCATCGACGGTCGCAAGGTCGAGAATGTCGTTGACGATGGTGAGCAGCACCGCCGAGGACGTTGCGATGTGATCGACATATTCGGACTGACGGTCGTTGAGCTCGCCCATGGTCGGCGTCTTCAAGAGGTCCGCAAAGCCGATGATGTTGGTCAGCGGCGAGCGCAGCTCGTAGGAGACGTGCTGGACGAAATCGTTCTTCAACGCATCCGCCTTGCGCAACGCCTCGTTCTTCTCCGTGAGCGCACGGCTGACGCGCACGCTGTCGGTGACGTTGACGAAGGTCAGCATCGTCTGCGCGTTGGAAAGCGGAATGACCGCGAAATCGAGGATGAGGCCGGTGCGCAGCTCCAGGACGCCCTGGCACGAGGGCCGCTCGTCGTCGAAGCTGGTGATCATGTGCGCAAAGCGCTTCCAGCCGTCCGGCTTGTCGTAGGACGGGGTGCAGGCCTGCTCGATGGCGCGGATATGCGTGCCGGATGTCGCCTCGGCCTCGCTGATGCCCCACAGTGCCCGGAAAGCGGGGTTGGAGAGGCGGATGCGTCCGTCCGGACTGAACACCGCGACGCCTTCGGCGAGGTGGTCGATCGTCTCGTCCTGCACCTGCACCAGCGTGTTGTAGCGCGTTTCGAGATCGACCTTCTCGGTCAGGTTCTCGAAGACCCAGGTGGCGCCGCCCTGGGGGCGGGCGGTGGCGAAGACGCGCAACGTCTGGCCGTTCGGCAGGTGCCAGAGGTCGGTCTGCGTGTCGATGGCGCGGTAGACGGAAAGGGCGTTTTCCTTCCACTGCTTCCAGTTCAGCTGTTCGGGCAGCTTGCCGGCGGCGCGCAGCCGATCGAGCAGCTCGCCATTGCCGGGCTTGCCCTCGAGGAAGGCCATGTCGACCTCCCACATGTGCTGGAAGGCCTGGTTGTAGAATTGCAGGCGCTGGTCGCCGTCGAAGATGGCGACCGGGGTCGCCAGATGATCGAGCGTTTCGGCATGGCTCTTCAGCGTGCGCACCAGTTCCTCGCGCACCGCCTCGACATCGGAGACGTTGACGGCGATGCCGGCCGAGCCTGTTGCGCTTCTGGTGTCGACCACGTCGAAGAAGCTGCGGTTGCCGTGCACCACGGTAGAGATCTTGTCGCGGAAGGGCGTGTCGTAGCTGCTGGTGGCGCGGATCTTTTCGCGCGCGATGGTCGGCAGCAGCTCGCGGCCCTCGGTGACGGCGCCGGCGGCGTCCTTGGCCTCGACGGCCTCGGCATAGGCCTCGTTCACCCAGGCGAGCGAGCCGTCGGCAGTGCGCTGCCAGACGGGCAGGTCGATCTGGTCGAGCAGGCCCTGCAGCGTGGTGAGCGCGGCGACGAGCCGGTCGCGCTCGAGCTTCAGCTCGGCGGCTTCCGCGCGAAGGTTGTTGAGCGCCACGAAGCGCACGAAGGCCTGCCCCCCGGAAACGCGCCCCTGGGCTTCCAGCACTTCCTCGCGGCTGGTTTCCACGATGAGGTCGAAGCTCTGGGCCTGAGAGCGCAGCTTCTCGACGGCGCGCTCGATCTCGCCAGCGGAGGTCGGCTTCAGCCAGCGACCGAAGGCGAGGAAATCGCGGTCGGCCTGCGGCGCGCCGGTTTCCGGCGGCAGCTGGCCCAGAAATTCCGGCTTGCCGGAAAGGCCGTCCCACATGACGATGCGGCGGTTCTTGTCGCCGATTAGCGCCTGCAGGCGGGAGACGTTGTGGCGGGCGTCGGAAAGATGCGCGCGCAATTCGCGGTGCTCGGCCTCCATGCGGCCGCGCTGGCGGATCATCCAGAGAGCGGAGATCATCGCCGCCGACATCACGCCGAGCAGCATGGAACCGGTCACGACTTCGGTGGTGGCGAGATAGGCATTGGCAGCATGGGCCGGGCCGGCGAGGGCGAGCGACGTCAGTGCCGAGCCGGCCGCCAGAAGGCGCCTGCCGCGGCTCGTCAACCAACCGTTAACCATATTTTTATTTTGCGCAAACGTATGCGCCGTATCCCGCTCCGGCAGGGTGAAAACCTGCCCGGAACGGCCTCGTTCTTTGTCCGACATCATCCCCGGTATGTCTCCGTCCGTTTGCCGCCTGATCGACAAGACATCCCGATCCGGCGCGCAAGGGTCCGCATCTCCGCGCCGAATCAATGCCTTAAACGATACTTGTTTCCCGAATCGTCGGGAAGGGACGGGCCCAAAAAAGAGGCGGCGCGCCTTGTCAAGCGCGCCGCCTCTAGATGTTGTGGATAATCCGGGTAAGGATCAGTACCTGTAGTGCTCGGCCTTGAACGGACCCTGCGTCGTGACGCCGATATAGCCGGCCTGTTCTTCGGAAAGTTCCGTAAGACGGGCGCCGAGCTTGGCGAGGTGCAGGCGGGCAACCTTCTCGTCGAGCTGCTTGGGCAGGACGTAGACTTCGTTCTTGTACTCGTCGCCCTTGGTGTAGAGCTCGATCTGGGCCAGGACCTGGTTCGAGAACGAAGCGGACATGACGAAGGACGGATGGCCGGTGGCGTTGCCGAGGTTGAGCAGGCGGCCTTCCGACAGAAGGATCATGCGGTTGCCCTTCGGGAACTCGATCATGTCGACCTGGGGCTTGATGTTCGTCCACTTGAGATTGCGCAGCGAAGCGACCTGAATCTCGTTGTCGAAGTGGCCGATATTGCCGACGATCGCCATGTCCTTCATCTCGCGCATGTGCTCGAGGCGGATGACGTCCTTGTTGCCGGTCGTGGTGATGAAGATGTCGGCGCTGGAGACGACGTCTTCGAGCTGCACGACTTCAAAACCGTCCATGGCGGCCTGCAGGGCGCAGATCGGGTCGATTTCCGTGACCTTGACGCGGGCGCCGGCGCCACGCAGCGAGGCAGCGGAGCCCTTGCCGACGTCGCCATAACCGCAGACGACGGCGACCTTGCCGGCCATCATCACGTCGGTGCCGCGGCGGATGCCGTCGACCAGCGATTCCTTGCAGCCGTACTTGTTGTCGAACTTCGACTTGGTGACCGAGTCGTTGACGTTGATCGCCGGGAAGGGAAGGAGGCCCTTCTGCTGCAGCTGGTAGAGGCGGTTGACGCCGGTGGTCGTTTCTTCGGTCACGCCCTGGATGGCGTCGCGCTGCTTGGTGAACCAGCCCGGGGAGGCGGCGAGGCGCTTCTTGATCTGGGCGAAGAGGATTTCCTCTTCTTCCGAACCCGGGTTCACCAGGATGTTCTCGCCGGCTTCGGCGCGCGCGCCGAGCAGGATGTACATCGTGGCGTCGCCGCCGTCGTCGAGGATCATGTTGGAGAGGCCGCCATCGGCCCACTGGAAGATCTTGTCGGTGTATTCCCAGTATTCGGTGAGGGTTTCACCCTTCACGGCATAGACCGGGATGCCGGCGGCGGCGATCGCGGCGGCGGCATGGTCCTGCGTGGAGAAGATGTTGCACGAGGCCCAGCGGACGTCGGCGCCGAGCGCGACCAGCGTCTCGATGAGAACGGCGGTCTGGATGGTCATATGCAGCGAGCCGGTGATGCGCGCGCCCTTGAGGGGCTTGGAAGCGCCGAACTCTTCGCGGCAGGCCATCAGACCCGGCATTTCCGTTTCGGCGATCTGAATTTCCTTGCGGCCGAAATCGGCAAGCGCGATGTCGGCGACGTGGTAGTCCTTCGTATTGGTCATGAGATCTCCAGCCTTGTGGCTCTGTTTGATGGCGCTTCCTATCAGGAAACGCCGGCTGGAGCAACCGGATATAAAGAAGTCTTTATATCCTTATATTAACGGAAGGCTTACATCTCCTCGCCGAAGCGGTCGGCGATCAGCGCGTCGAGCGCGTCGAGCACCTGCTGCGCCTGGACGCCCGTCGCCGTGACGAGCACGCTGCAGCCCGGGCTGGCGGCCAGCATCATCAGGCCCATGATCGAGGTGCCGCCCACCGTCATGCCGTCCTTGGACACGGTCACTTCCGCGTCGTAGCCGTCGACCGTCTGCACGAACTTCGCCGAGGCACGGGCATGCAGGCCCCGCTTGTTGATGATGAGAAGCTCTTTCGAGACGGTCATGGGCGGCAGGGAACCTTACTTGCCGCTGAGGACGCGGCTTGCCACGTTGATATATTTGCGGCCCGCCTCGGAGGCGTCGATCAGCGCCTTTTCCATGTTGTTCTCGCCGCGGACGCCCGCGAGCTTGATCAGCATGGGCAGGTTGACGCCGGCGATCACCTCGATGCCGTTGCCGGTCATGACGGAGATGGCGAGGTTCGACGGCGTGCCGCCGAACATGTCGGTGAGGATGATGACGCCATGGCCCTGATCGGCTTTCATCACCGCTTCCAGGATATCCTGGCGCCGCTGGTCCATGTCGTCCTCGGGACCGATGCAGACGGTCTCGATGGCCTTTTGTGGACCGACGACATGTTCGAGGGCGTGCCGGAATTCCTCCGCCAGCTTGCCATGGGTGACAAGCACCAGTCCGATCATCAGCAGTCGCTCCAGTTTCCCAACTCAAAACGGACGGCCGAATATCGCAATGCAACAATTCCGTCCACCGTTGGGGTGGCCATCATGTCAATGAAAAGCCCAAGTGCAAGCCAAAAATAGCCGATTTCGCTTTTTGCGGGCCCCATTTCGCTCACGCAGCGAGGATTTCCGGGTGGATTGCGACCAAAGTGGAGAAGGCGGTGCAGCCGGCAAAGAGCGGCAGCCGGGTCAGCGGCAGCGGGCGGCCGGGCAGGATTTCGACGGTTTCGCCCTCCGGTGCAAGCCGCTCGGCAAAGGGCGGCTCGACGAGGCGGATCGCCCGTTGCAGCACCGCCGCCTCGATGGTCTCGACGCTGACGATGCCGGCGCCACGCACCTCCGCCAGCCCGGCGATGCTGGCCGGTGCGCGGGCGACGAGGCGGCCGCCCGCATTGCTGACGAGGACCTGGTCGTCGCTGACGAGAGCGGCGAACAGTCCGCGGCTGCGGGCTTCCTCGATGCAGTGGAGGGCGATGGCGCTCTTGCCGGCGCCGGAGGGGCCGAGGAACAGGAGCCCCGTCGTGCCGATCACGATTGCCGTCCCGTGCACGTTGGGGGCGGCGGTCATTTTTGCGGACCCGCGGGCAGGGCGAGGGTGAAGCGGGCGCCGGCGAGGGTGCCGGTCGTCTTGTCGACGATGTTGTCCGCCTTCAGCGTGCCGCCATGGGCTTCGGCGATCTGGCGGGAGATCGACAGGCCGAGGCCGGAATTCTGGCCGAAGTCTTCGCTGGCCGGACGGTCGGTGTAGAATCGCTCGAAGATGCGGTCGATGTCTTCGGCCTGGATGCCGGGGCCGTTGTCTTCGACCTGGATGATGCAGCGGTCGTTGCGGCCGCGCGACAGACGCACGACGATGCGCCCGCCGGGATCCGGCACGAAGGAGCGGGCATTCTCGATGAGGTTGGTGACGATCTGGCCGATGCGCAGCTCGTAGCCGGAAATCTCGAATTTCGTCTTCGGATTGTCCTTCCGGTCGACGACGAAGTCGAGGATGACGGGCTTCTTGCGCGTGTTGACCTGACGGGAAATGTCGATGAGGTCGCCGAGGAGCTTTTCGAGGTCGACGGTGCGTGCGTCGCTGCGGGCGAGTTCCGCATCGAGGCGCGAGGCGTCGGAGATGTCGCTGATCAGGCGATCGAGGCGGCGGACGTCGTGCTGGATGATGTCCAGCAGCCGCTTCTTGGAATCGTCCGTGCGGGCGAGCGGAAGCGTCTCCACGGCGCTGCGCAGCGAGGTCAGCGGGTTCTTCAGTTCATGGCTGACATCGGCGGCGAAACTCTCGATCGCGTCGATGCGGTCGTAGAGCGCCGTCGTCATCTGGCGCAGCGCGATGGAAAGATTGCCGATCTCGTCCTGGCGGACGGAGAAGTCGGGAATTTCCTCGCGTTCCTTGGCCCCGCGCCGCACGCGGATCGCCGCTGCCGAAAGCCGGCGCAGCGGATTGGCGATGGTCGAGGACAGAAGCAGCGACAGCGCGATGTTGACGAGGCCGGCGACGCCGGCGACGCGCATGATGGCAAGGCGTTCGGCATGCACGATCTTGTCGATGTCGCCCGCCTGCGTCGACAAGAGCAGCACGCCGAGCACAGCGCGGAAGCGCTGTACGGGCACGGCGACCGAAACGATCAGCTCCCCCTTGTCGTTGACGCGCACGACGGCGCCGCGCACGCCCGTCAGCGCATTCATCACTTCCGGATAGATCGAGCCGTCGCCGCCGGGCGCTTCCTTGTATTGCGGCAGGTTGCTCGGCTGCAGGATGCGGTTGAACCAGACATTCATACGCTCGATCAGGCTGGTGCTTTCCGGCTCCACCGGCGGCAGGTCGAAGCGCAGCACCTGGCCCTGCGTATAGAGGTGGCGCGAATCGAGCAGCAGGTTGGCGTCGGTGTCGTAGATGCGGGCGCGGGTGCGCGTCGGCGAGATCAGCCGCCTGAGGACGGGCGCGACGCGTTCCGGATTGATCGGGAATTCCAGGTCCTCGTCGCCCGGCAGCGGCGTGATGCTCTGGCCGGCCTGAAGCTCCAGCAGTTTTTCGGGATCGATGGTGATGGAGTTGGTGTCCACCGAGGCCGAGGCGGAAATCGCCCCGGCGATGATCTCGCCCTGGGTCAGAAGGCTCTCGACGCGCGCGTCGATCAGGCCCTCACGGAACTGGTTGAGATAGAGGATGCCCGCGACGAGCACGACCAGCGCGACGAGATTGAAGAAGAGGATACGGCGCGTAAGGCTGGAAAAGACCGCGTTGCCGAAGATGCGGCGCGCCAGGGTGAAGGGATGGGTCCAGCGGCGTCCGGCGCGCGGCGCGGGCCGGCCCTCGGCGTCGTCTCCATCCTTTTCCGGCACGGTCTGCGACAAGCGGCAACATCCTTCATGCGGCGGCATCGCGCCGCCCACCGCGGCATGCCATCGCTGCCGCGGTCGATGCAAGCGAATTTACGCCTCAGGCGCTCTCGCGGAAGCGATAGCCGACGCCGTAGAGCGTTTCGATCATGTCGAAGTCGGTGTCGACCATCTTGAACTTCTTGCGCAGCCGCTTGATGTGGCTGTCGATGGTGCGGTCGTCGACATAGACCTGCTCGTCATAGGCCGCGTCCATCAGCGAATCGCGACTCTTGACCACGCCGGGGCGCTGGGCGAGCGAATGCAGGATGAGGAATTCCGTGACGGTCAGCGTCACCGGCTCGCCCTTCCAGGTGCAGGTGTGGCGCTCCTGGTCCATGACGAGCTGGCCGCGCTCCAGCGAGCGGGCGGCGACCTCTCCGGCCTTTGCCGCACCGCCGGCGGTGCCGGCGGAGGCCGCGGCTTCGCGGCTCGAGGCCCGACGCAGGATCGCCTTGACGCGCTCCACCAGCAGGCGCTGCGAGAACGGCTTGGTGATGAAGTCGTCGGCGCCCATCTTCAGGCCGAACAGCTCGTCGATTTCCTCGTCCTTGGAGGTGAGGAAGATGACCGGGATGTCCGACTTCTGGCGCAGGCGGCGCAACAGCTCCATGCCGTCCATGCGCGGCATCTTGATGTCGAAGATGGCAAGATGCGGCGGGCGGGCCAGAAGGCCGTCGAGAGCGGACGCGCCGTCCGTATAGGTCTCGACCTTGTAGCCTTCCGCCTCCAGGGCGATCGACACGGATGTCAAGATATTCCGGTCGTCGTCTACGAGTGCGATCGTCTGCATCCTGCTGGTCTCCATATTCATAGGCGCCTTTCCCGACCTCGGATCGTCTTCCTGTCCTGGATGAATGAAGCGCCTCTCTGGGGGTAAAGGTGGAACAAATTGTGGCGAAGATAACGGGAGACGTTTCAGCGGCACTTTTCGAGTCGTTTTTAAATCGATTATTCAACCGATTAAAAAAGTAAGATAATTATTTAAATCGATTAATTAATTGATATCATTGCCTAATTTCCATTTCCCTCTTGTTTTTGTGACAGTCGCAGATTAGTTTCCGCAAAACTTCACCTGGCTCTTCGTCCACGGAGGAAATCTGGACCATGCAGGAACTCGGCGTTCGCAACCCCGCTCTGGGGCTCACCGCGATGGGCATCCACACCAACGGCACGGTCCGGTACAACTTTGCAGCAGAAGCGCTCTATGAAGAGGCGCTCGGCCGCGGCGAAGCCGTCAAGACCGCTCATGGCGCCCTTCGCGCGCTCACCGGCCAGCACACCGGCCGCTCGCCGAAGGACAAGTTCGTCGTGCACGACGAAAACACCGAGAACGCCATCTGGTGGGACAACAACAAGGCCGTCTCGCGGGAGCACTTCGATGCGCTCTACGCCGACATGCTGGCCCATGCCGGCGGCCGCGACCTCTTCGTGCAGGACCTCATCGGCGGTGCCGACACCGAATATGCGCTGCCGACCCGCGTCGTCACCGAGCTTGCTTGGCATTCGCTGTTCATCCGCAACCTGCTCATCCGCCCGGAAGAGAAGGATCTGGCCGGCTTCGCCCCGAAGCTGACGATCATCGACCTGCCGACCTTCAAGGCCGATCCGGCCCGTCACGGCGCGCGCACCGAGACCATGATCGCCTGCGACCTGACGCGCGGCATCGTTCTCATCGCCGGCACCTACTATGCCGGTGAAATGAAGAAGTCGGTCTTCACCGTGCTCAACTGGCTGCTGCCGTCGAAAAAGGTCATGCCGATGCACTGCTCGGCCAATGTCGGTCCGGCCGGCGATGCCGCCGTGTTCTTCGGCCTGTCGGGCACCGGCAAGACCACGCTGTCCGCCGACCCGACCCGCACGCTCATCGGCGACGACGAGCATGGCTGGGGCGAAAACGGCATCTTCAACTTCGAGGGTGGCTGCTACGCCAAGACGATCCGTCTTTCGGCCGAAGCCGAGCCGGAAATCTATGCCACGACCCAGCGTTTCGGCACCGTGCTTGAAAACGTCGTGCTCGACGCCCAGGGCGTTCCGGACTTCAACGACGGTTCGCTGACGGAAAACACCCGTTGCGCCTATCCGCTGCACTTCATTCCGAATGCCAGCGAGACCGGCCGTGCACCGCATCCGAAGACGATCATCATGCTGACGGCCGATGCCTTCGGCGTGATGCCGCCGATCGCCAAGCTGACGCCCGACCAGGCCATGTACCACTTCCTCTCCGGCTACACCGCCAAGGTCGCCGGCACGGAACGCGGCGTGACCGAGCCGGAAGCCACCTTCTCGACCTGCTTCGGCGCCCCCTTCATGCCGCGTCATCCGACCGTCTACGGCAACCTCCTGAAGGAACTCATCGCCGAGCACGGCGTCGATTGCTGGCTGGTCAACACCGGCTGGACGGGCGGCGCCTATGGCGAAGGCCGCCGCATGCCGATCAAGGCGACCCGCACCCTGCTTGCCGCCGCGCTCGACGGCTCGCTGAAGGACGCCCTCTTCCGCCGCGACGACAATTTCGGCTTCCAGGTTCCGGTTTCGGTTCCCGGCGTCGACACCAAGATCCTCGACCCGCGCTCGACCTGGGCCAATGGCGCCGCTTACGACAAGCAGGCCCAGAAGCTCGTCGACATGTTCATCGCGAACTTCGAGAAGTTCGAGGACCAGGTGGACGGCAGCGTTCGCGACGCCGCCCCCGGCCTGAAGGTCGCTGCCGAGTAAGATTTCGGTAATGATTCACGTGAAACCCGGCCCCTCGAAGGCCGGGTTTTTCGTTTCCGGCGCCGGCTTCCCGTTTGCCTGTCTCGCCGCTAAAACGGGCGGGAAAGGAACAGCCATGGCCAGTGACCCGCTTCATATCAACGCCACGATCACCCTTGCCGGCTGGGAACTGACGGAGCAGTTCGTGCTGGCCGGCGGTCCGGGCGGGCAGAACGTCAACAAGGTGTCGACGGCCGTCCAGCTCTTCTTCGACCTGCGCAATTCGCCCTCGCTCAGCGAGCGCATCAAGGCGAATGCGGAAAAGCTCGCCGGCCGCAAGGTCTCCAAGGAAGGCGTGCTGCTGATCGAGGCCAACCGCTTCCGCAGCCAGGAGCGCAACCGCGAGGACGCGCGCGAGCGGCTGAAGGAGCTGATTCTCAAGGCTGCCGAGCCGCCACCGCCGCCACGGCGGAAAACCAAGCCGACGAAGGGGTCGATCGAACGCCGGCTCAAGGCGAAGTCCGGACGCTCCGACGTGAAGCGCATGCGGGCCAAGCCGAACGGCGAATGATCGCCGCAACTTGGCCGTTTATGGATGGGAAGAAAACGAAACCTTTCCTTTACAGGAAGGCTCTGCTTTAGTTCGCAAAACAAGACCAAGAACGGGAGATTGGACCATGGGTCTCTTCAGCTTTATCAAGAACGCCGGCAAGAAGCTCGGCATCGGCGACGACGAGGAAGCGCCGGCGGCCGAAGCGGTCAAGAAGGAGCTCGATTCCTTCGATCTCGGCACGCAAAATGTCGCGGTGTCCGTCGAAGGCGACAAATGCGTGCTGAAGGGTGTCGTGGCTGACCAGACGGCCTTTGAAAAGGCGGTCATCGCCGTCGGCAACACGCTCGGCATCTCCAAGGTGGAAGCCGCCGATCTCAAGGTCGTGGCGCCGGATTCGGGCCTCAAGTTCACGCAGGCCGACATGGCGGATCTCATCAAGGCTTCTGCGCCCGCCACCGAGCCTGTGCTCTACACCGTCAAGAAGGGCGACAATCTCTGGAAGATCGCCGAATCCCACTACGGCAAGGGCAAGGGCGCCAAGCACACCCTAATCTTCGACGCCAACCGGCCGATGCTGTCCCACCCGGACAAGATCTATCCCGGCCAGGTCCTGCGCATCCCGGACCTCTCGGAAGCCTGATGGCGACCGCCGAGCGCGGCCTCGCCCCGGGGCTGCGCTACCTCCCCGATCATTTCGACCGCGCGGCGCAGGAAGCGCTTGCGGCTGCCATCCGTCAAGTGGTGACGGAGGCGCCGCTCTTCGTGCCGCGCATGCCGAAGACGGGAAAGCCCATGTCGGTCCGCATGACCAATTGCGGATCGCTCGGCTGGGTGACGGACAAGGAGCGCGGCTACCGCTATCAGCCGACGCATCCTGAAACCGGCCGTGCCTGGCCAGCCATTCCCGATGCGCTGCTGGCGCTGTGGGACGCGGTCTCCGGCTATGACAAGCCGCCCGAAGCGTGCCTCGTCAATTTCTACGATCCCGACGCGAAGATGGGGCTGCATCAGGACCGCGACGAAAATGAATTCGGCGCTCCTGTCGTCTCGGTATCCCTTGGCGATCAGTGCCTGTTCCGCGTCGGCGGTGTCTCGCGGAGCGATCCGACCCGGTCGTTTCGCCTGTCGAGCGGCGATGTCTTCGTCTTTGGCGGAGAAAGCCGGCTGATCTTCCACGGCGTCGACCGGATCTATCCGGATACCTCGACGCTTCTGAAGAAGACGGGGCGCATCAATCTGACGCTCCGGCGGGTCAACCCGTAAGCCGGCTTACAATTTGCGCAGCGCCACCGTTTCGATGAGGTGGTTCTTGCCCTTCTGCAGGATCAGGTCGGCGCGCGGGCGCGTCGGCAGGATGTTCTGGTGCAGGTTCTTCAGGTTGATGTTGTGCCAGAGCCCCTCGGCGATGGCGAGGGCCGCGGTTTCGCTGATCGTCGCATAGCGATGGAAGTAGGAATCCGGGTTCTTGAAGGCCGTTTCGCGCAGGCGCATGAAGCGCTCGACATACCAGTTGTGGATCAGTGCCTCTTCCGCGTCGATATAGATCGAGAAATCGAAGAAATCCGAGACCATCGGCACGATCTTGCCGTCCGCCGGCAGGTTGCGCGACTGCAGCACGTTGATGCCCTCGAAGATGAGGATGTCCGGCCGGTCGATGGTGCGGGAGGCATTCGGCAGCACGTCATAGGTCAGATGCGAATACATCGGCGCCTTGACGTCCTTCTTGCCGGCCTTGATGGCCGAGAGGAAGCGCAGGAGCGCGCCGATGTCGTAGCTCTCCGGAAAACCCTTGCGGTCCATCATGTTTTCACGCTGGAGCACGGCATTGGGATAGAGGAAGCCATCGGTCGTCACCAGATCGACCTTGGGGCTGGAGGGCCAGCGCGACAGGAGTTCCATCAGGATACGCGCGGTGGTCGACTTGCCGACCGCGACGGATCCGGCAATGCCGATGACGAAGGGCGTCTTGGCCTCGTCGGAAAGGCTGAGGAATTGCTTGCGCTGCTCGAAGAGCATCTGCGAGGATTCGACATGGGCCGAAAGCAGGCGCGAGAGCGAGAGATAGATGCGCCGGACCTCGTCGAGATCGATGGGGTCGTTGAGCGAGCGCAGGCGCTGGACCTCGTCGCCCGCCAGGGTCAGCGGCGTGTCGGCCCGGAAATGGGCCCATTCGTCGGCGGTGAAGAAGCGGTAGGGCGAATAATCGCGGTTACCGAAGTCGTCCGGAATATCCGCCTGGTCCTTGTCACGCGCTGCCTGAATCATCAACTCTTCCGGCTGGCCTTTTCCGCAAGGCCGGACTGGCCTGTGCGCCGTTCCAGCTCCCCCATGACATCTTGTAACGGGACGCCGCCGATTTTCAATACGACCATGAGATGATAGAGCAAATCGGCCGTTTCGCTCGTCAATTCGGCCTTTTTGCCCTCGATGGCCGCGATAACGGTCTCGACGGCCTCTTCTCCGAGCTTTTTTGCTGCTTTCTGCTGTCCGGCCGCAACCAGCTTGGCCGTCCAGCTTTCCGCGGCATCGGCCGCGGCGCGGGCCGCGACGATGGCTTCCAGATCGGCGAGGGTGAAGGTGCTCATGGGTATTCCTCAGTCGAGCCGCATGGCGATGCCATGATCGGCCATGTAGCGCTTGGCCTCGCCCACGGTATAGGTGCCGAAGTGGAAGATCGAGGCGGCCAGAACCGCCGTCGCATGGCCGTCGCGCACGCCTTCGACGAGATGGTCGAGAGTGCCGACGCCGCCGGAGGCGATGACGGGGACGCTGACGCGGTCCGCGATCGTGCGGGTCAGGGCGATGTCGTAGCCGCCCTTCTGGCCGTCGCGGTCCATGGAGGTGAGCAGCAGTTCGCCCGCGCCGCGCTCCACCATCTTCTCGGCAAAGGCGACGGCGTCGATGCCGGTCGCCTTGCGGCCGCCATGGGTGAAGATCTCCCAGCGGTCTTCCTCGCCTTCGGCGGAGACCTTCTTGGAATCGATGGAGACGACGATGCACTGGTTGCCGAACTTGTCGGCGGCCTCGGCAACGAAGTCCGGGTTGGAGACGGCGGCCGAATTGATCGACACCTTGTCCGCGCCGGCCAGCAGCAGCTTGCGGATATCGGCGACCGCGCGCACGCCGCCACCGACGGTGAGCGGCATGAAGCAATGGTCGGCCGTGCGCGCCACGACGTCGAAGATCGTGTCGCGATTGTCGGAGGAGGCGGTGATGTCGAGGAAGCAGAGTTCGTCGGCACCGGCCGCGTCGTAGGTCTTGGCCGATTCGACGGGGTCGCCGGCATCGACCAGATTGACGAAGCTGACGCCCTTGACGACGCGGCCGTCCTTGACGTCGAGGCAGGGAATGACGCGGGCCTTGAGGGTCATGCTGCACGTCCTTTCGCGTCGCGGATCGCGGCCAGCGCTTCCGCGGGGTCGATGCGTCCGTCATAGAGCGCCCTGCCGGAAATCGCACCTTCCAGCTTGCGGGCGTCAGGAGCGACGAGGCGGCGGATATCGTCCATCGAGGCGAGGCCGCCGGAGGCGATGACGGGGATGGAGACGGCGTCGGCCAGTTCCAGCGTCGAGGCCCAGTTGATGCCCGCCAGGATGCCGTCGCGGTCGATGTCGGTATAGATGATCGCGGCGACGCCCGCGCCCTCGAATTTCTTCGCAAGCTCGATCACCCCGAGTTCGGAGGCTTCCGCCCAGCCCTCGACGGCGACCTTGCCGCCCTTGGCGTCGATGCCGACGGCAACCTTTCCGGGGAATTTTCTGCAGGCCTCGATGACGAGGGCAGGGTCGCGCACGGCGACGGTGCCGAGAATGACGCGCGAGAGCCCGCGCGACAGCCAGCTTTCGATATGATCCAGCGTGCGAATGCCGCCGCCCAGCTGCACCGGGTTCTTCGTCGCCTTGAGGATGGCGTCGACGGCGGCGCCATTGACGCTTTCCCCTGCGAAGGCGCCGTTGAGGTCGACGACGTGCAGCCATTCAAAACCCTGGTCCTCGAAGGCTTTCGCCTGCGCGGCCGGATCGGGATTGTAGACGGTGGCCTGGTCCATGTCGCCGAGCTTGAGGCGAACGCACTGGCCGTCTTTCAGGTCGATGGCGGGAAAGAGGATCATGTCAGGGCTTCCAGCGCAG
The DNA here is from genome assembly GCF_050172695.1 of Shinella sp. G-2. Taxonomy (NCBI): domain Bacteria; kingdom Pseudomonadati; phylum Pseudomonadota; class Alphaproteobacteria; order Hyphomicrobiales; family Rhizobiaceae; genus Shinella; species Shinella sp. G-2. The sequence goes on from NZ_JBBEYH010000032.1 coordinate 33,441, forward strand.
GAAATTGGTGATGAGGGCAAGGCCGAGCGTCTGGCTCTTTTCCGGGTGGAACTGCGCGCCGGCCTTGTTGCCGTTGGCGACGAAGGCGGTCATCGGCCCGCCGTAATCGACGGCCGCGACCACGTCGTCGGGGTTTTCCGCGGCAAGGTGGTAGGAATGCACGAAATAGGCATGCAGCGTTTCCGGGATGCCGTCGAAGAGCGGGTGCGGGCGCTTGCGGTCGAGCGTGTTCCAGCCGATCTGCGGGATTTTCAGCGCCGGGTCACCGGGCGTCATCTTCACGACGTCGCCCTTGATCCAGCCGAGGCCGTCCGTGACCGTCTTTTCCAGCCCCTGCGAGGACATCAGCTGCATGCCGACGCAGATGCCGAGGAACGGGCGGGCCTTGGCTTCGACGGTATCGCGAAGGGACTCCACCATGCCGGGCACGGCGTCGAGGCCGCGGCGGCAATCGGCATAGGCGCCGACACCGGGCAGCACGATGCGGTCGGCGGAAGCGACCCGCTCGGCCTTATCGGTGAGGTCGATTTCGGCGGGGATGCCGGCTTCGCGGGCGGCCCGCTCGAAGGCCTTTGTGGCCGAGCGCAGATTGCCCGAGCCATAGTCGATGATCGCAACGCGCATTCCGTTATCCTTCCTTGAAACCGACGAGGCCGAGCATGGGAGCGTGCCGGCGCCCTGAGGTTTCGGAGGCTGGCAAGGAGACGTTGCGACGCGTCTCCGGTTCGCCGGCCATGATGTCCATGTAGTAGATTTCTTCCGCCGTTTCCCGGTCGGGAGCCGAGATGACGGCATCGACCGCCCAGCCTCTCCGCTTGAGGTCGGCGACGATCACCGTCGGACCTTCAAGCGCGACGAGGAGATTGGTCGCAAAACAGAGGCCGAGGCCGGCAAGGCCGAAGACCGAATGATCGATGATCGCCGCGCCGAGCGCCTCGATTGCGAAGACGAGGGCGGCGGCCAGCCAGGCGCGATGCCACAGCAGCCACAGATAGGGCAGGAAGAAAGCGATCCACGAAAAACGGTCGCGGATGATCCGGGCGTCTTCGTCCTGGGATTTTGCACCCGGCGGTATCAGAACAAGGAACGTGGCCATGACGGCCTCCAGCTGTGCCTCTGGTCAGGCCAGCGTGCCCTTCGTCGAGGGAACGCGGCCTGCCTGGCGGGGATCGATCTCGGTCGCGATGCGCAGCACGCGTGCGACGGCCTTGAAGCACGTCTCCGAGATATGATGGTTGTTCGCGCCGTAGATGTTCTGGATATGCAGCGTGATGCCGGCGTGCTGGGCAAGCGCCTGGAAGAATTCGCGCACCAACTCGGTATCGAAGGTGCCGATCTTCGGGGCGGAGAAGGCGACGTTCCAGACGAGGAAGGGACGGCCGGAGACATCAACGGCGGCGCGCGTCATCGTCTCGTCCATGGCAAGGTCGAGCGAGGCGTATCGCGTGATGCCGCGCCGGTCGCCCAAGGCCTTGGCGATGGCTTGGCCGATGGCGATGCCCGTATCCTCGACCGTGTGGTGGTCGTCGATATGCAGGTCGCCTTCGGCCTTGATGTCCATGTCGATGAGCGAATGTCGCGACAGCTGCTCGAGCATGTGATCGAAGAAGCCAACGCCCGTCGAAATGGTCGACGCGCCGGTGCCGTCGATATCGACGGTAACCGAAATGTTGGTCTCGTTCGTCTTGCGCGAAACGCTGGCGGTACGGCTCATGGGTTTCTCCGGGTATGACCGCCGCTCCTTAACAGGGCTGTCACGAAAAGGCCAGTCTTTCGCGGGTCCTCGACGCAGGGCGGATGACCCGGCGCGCGGCACTGCCGGATGGATGGAAAGGTCCGACGAGCCGGACGAAAGGGTTGGCCTCGAAGCGGCGAGGGGCGGAGCGACGAAGGAGGCTCTCCTTTGGCCGGGCCCCCTTGTCTCCTCCGGCTCCGGCGCGCGTTTGCAATTGCCAAACCGCTGCTTACATAGGACACAACGAAGCCGCCTCGTTGGCGGTGCCTCGCCCGGTTCTCCGGGCCTGAAAGGTCCATCCAAAAGGTCCATCGATGAGTGAACACGATCCCTACGCTTCCATGCACGCCACGACGATCATCACCGTCCGCAAGGACGGCAAGGTGGTGATGGCGGGTGACGGCCAGGTCAGCCTTGGCCAGACGGTGATGAAGAGCAATGCGCGCAAGGTGCGCCGCCTCGCCAAGGGCGATGTCATCGCCGGTTTTGCCGGCGCGACCGCCGATGCCTTCACGCTGCTCGAACGGCTCGAATCCAAGCTCGAGCAATATCCCGACCAGCTGATGCGCGCCGCCGTGGAGCTTGCCAAGGACTGGCGCACCGACCGCTACCTGCGCCGGCTCGAAGCGATGATGCTGGTCGCCGACAAGTCCGTCACGCTGGCGCTGACCGGCAATGGCGACGTCCTGGAGCCCGAGCACGGCACCATGGCCATCGGTTCGGGCGGCAATTACGCCTATGCCGCGGCCCGCGCGCTGATGGACACCGACAGATCTGCCGAGGAGATCGCGCGGCGCGCCATGCAGATCGCCGGCGACATCTGCGTCTACACCAACCACAATGTCGTGGTGGAAACGCTGGATGCCGACCGCTGAGGCCTATGCCTTCCGGCCGGTGACGGCCGACGACCTGCCGATGCTGGAACGCTGGCTGAACGCGCCGCATGTCCGGCGCTGGTGGGGTGAGCCGGCTAAGGAAGTCGCCGGCATCGCGGACGATTTCGACGATCCCGCGATGGAGTCCTTCATCGTTCTGCATGCCGGCATGCCCTTCGCCTATCTGCAATCCTACCGGATCGCGGCGGACGATTTTTCCTTCGGCGACCGACCGGAGCGCACCGTCGGCATCGACCAGTTCATCGGCCCAGCCGACATGGTCGGCATCGGCCACGGGCCGGCGATGATCGATGCCTTTGCGGCCAGGGTCTTCAACGAGGGTGTGGAGCGGATCGTGCTCGATCCCCACCCGGACAATGCGCATGCCATCCGGGCCTATGAAAAGGCCGGATTCCATGCTTTCGATCAACGCATGACAGAGGACGGCCCGGCGCTGATGATGGCCCGGGACCGTTGCTAGAAACGGAAAAGCCCATGTCCAATTTTTCGCCCCGCGAGATCGTCTCCGAACTCGACCGCTACATTATCGGCCAGCACGACGCCAAGCGCGCCGTCGCCATCGCCCTGCGCAATCGCTGGCGCCGCCATCAGCTCGAGCCGGACCTGCGCGACGAGGTGATGCCGAAGAACATCCTGATGATCGGCCCGACAGGCGTCGGCAAGACGGAGATCTCGCGCCGCCTGGCAAAACTTGCCGGCGCGCCCTTCGTCAAGGTCGAGGCGACCAAGTTCACCGAAGTCGGATATGTCGGCCGCGATGTCGAGCAGATCGTGCGCGACCTCGTCGAGGTTGGTATCGGTCTGGTGCGCGAAAAGAAGCGCGCCGAGGTGACGGCCAAGGCCCATATGAATGCCGAGGAACGGGTGCTCGACGCCCTCGTCGGCGCCACCGCCTCGCCGGCGACGCGCGACAGTTTCCGCAAGAAGCTGCGCAACAACGAACTGGATGACAAGGAAATCGAGATCGATGTCGCCGACAGCGGCACGCCCGGCGGTTTCGAGATCCCCGGCATGCCGGGCGCCAATATCGGCGTCCTGAACCTTTCCGAAATGTTCGGCAAGGCGATGGGCGGGCGCACCAAGAAGGTTCGGACGACGGTGAAGGATAGCTACAAGGTCCTGATCGACGACGAATCCGACAAGCTGCTCGACAACGAGCAGATCCAGCGCGAGGCCATCCGCTCGGCCGAGAACGACGGCATCGTCTTCATCGACGAGATCGACAAGATCGCCGCGCGCGATGGCGGCATGGGCGCGGGCGTCTCCCGCGAGGGCGTGCAGCGTGACCTGTTGCCGCTCGTCGAGGGCACGACGGTGGCGACCAAGTACGGGCCGGTGAAGACGGACCACATCCTCTTCATCGCCTCGGGCGCCTTCCATGTCTCCAAGCCCTCCGACCTCCTGCCGGAGCTTCAGGGCCGCCTGCCGATCCGCGTCGAGCTGCGCGCCCTCACCAAGGAGGACTTCCGCCGCATCCTGACGGAGACGGAGGCAAGCCTCATTCGCCAGTACAAGGCGCTGATGGGCACGGAAAGCGTCGAGCTGGAGTTTACCGAGGACGGCATCGACGCCCTGGCCGATGTGGCAGTGCAGCTCAATTCCAGCGTCGAGAACATCGGCGCGCGGCGGCTGCAGACGGTGATGGAACGGGTGCTCGACGAGATCTCCTTCGAGGCGCCCGACAAGGCCGGCAACCGGCTCGTCATCGATGCCGAATACGTGCGCAAGCATGTCGGCGCACTGGCGGCCAACACGGACCTCTCGCGCTACATTCTGTGACGTTTCGGCACCGGTGGTTGTCTGTGAGCCACCGGTGCCGCATTTTTGAGGAGCGTGCCCCTCGACAGGCGGGGCGGGGCGGCCTTAAGCCTTTGCCGCGCGCTTTGGCATCATTCCGACATGATTGTTCTGCATCGGTCGTCGCCATCCGCCGACAGATTTGACCAGACGGGAACCGGAAATCGTGCGACAGCTCTTGCCTGTGCTTGCCCTTGCAGCCGCTCTTTTTGTCCAGAGCCAGACGACGGCGCTGGCCATCGACGTCGTGCCGCCGGGCAACCGCAATGCCGAGCAGCCGAACATTCCGGGTGCTTCCGTGCGCCGCACCAAGGCAGGCAAGACCTCCTTCGACGCGAAATACGAGAAGGTGCGCGACCTCATCGCCAATGACGGCCAGCTGACCGGCAAGATCAAGTCGGTCGCTGCCAGATACGGCATCAACCCGATCCACATGGTCGGCGCCATCGTCGGTGAGCACACCTACAATGTCGACGCCTATGACCGGCTGCAGAGCTACTATGTGAAGGCTGCGTCCTATACCGGCAGCTTCCGCTTCGCCTATGAGGGCGAAGAGGTCGCAGACTTCGTGGCCCGCCCGGAATTTTCGCAGTGCGCGTCCAAGAAGGGCTCCTATGCGCTGTGGATCTGCCGCGAATCGGTGTGGAACCGCAGCTTCAAGGGGCGCACGGTGGGCGGTACGTCCTTCCCCAACAACCGCTTCAGCGCGGTCTTCTTCCAGCCTTTCTATGCCGGTCAGACCTTCGGCCTCGGCCAGATCAATCCGCTGACGGCCCTCACGCTGACCGACGACGTAGCGCGCATCTCCGGCTACGACCGGCTCGACGAGAAGGATGCGGCCGGCGTCTACCAGGCGATCATGGATCCCGATATCTCGCTCGCCTACATGGCCGCCTCGATCCGCCGCTCGATCGACGCCTACAAGAAGATCGCCGGCGTCGATATCTCGAAGAATCCGGGCCTGACCGCGACGCTCTACAATATCGGCAATCCCGATGCGCGCGCCGCCGCCTTCGCCTCCCGCCGCGCGGCGGGCGAGGTAACCTGGCCGGAAGAGAACTATTACGGCTGGCTGATCAACGAGAAGCTGGCGGACCTCCAGGGCCTGCTCTAGTTTTTCGCGGCGACCGCGCGAAACCCCACGCACTTTTGCGGGATTTGTTCTAATTTCCGCCTTTCTGGCGACCCACCATGAGGGCCGATTCCAAGGAGGCAGATGATGGACATGCGTCCCGAGCCGTTCGAGCCGCCGGCACCGATTCCCCGCACGGTGCCGCCTTCGATGCTCGAGATCATCCGCACCGTGTTCCGCAATCCGCTGGAGCTCTGGGGCGAACCCTCCTACACGCTGCCCTGGCTCAAGACGAGTTTCGTCGGCGAAAAGACGCTGATCGCCAACGACCCCGGCCTCATCAAGCACCTGCTGGTCGACAACGCCGCCAACTACAAGATGGCGGTGGTGCGTCAGCTCGTGCTGCGGCCGATCCTGCGCGACGGGCTGCTGACGGCGGAGGGGGCCGTCTGGCGCCGCTCGCGCAAGGCCGTCGCGCCGATCTTCACCCCGCGCCATGCCAAGGGCTTCGCCAGCCAGATGCTGGCGCAATCGGAGCTCTATGTGGAGAAATATGCCGGCAGCGACGGCGGGGTCTTCGACATCGGCAACGACATGACGGAACTCGCTTTCGCGATTCTCTCCGAAACCCTGTTTTCCGGCGAGATCGCCACGGAAACCGACAATTTCGCCGATGACGTGGACGACCTGCTGCACACGATGGGCCGTGTCGATCCGATGGACCTCCTGCGCGCGCCGTCCTGGGTGCCGCGCGTGACGCGCATCGGCGGCACGAAGGTGATGGCGAAGTTCCGCCGCATCGTTCGCGACACGATGGAACTGCGCCGCAAGCGCATGGAGCGCGAGGGCGACGCCGCGCCCAGCGATTTCCTGACACTTCTCCTGCGCGTCGCCGGGCCGGATGGCCTGACCATCGAGGAGGTGGAGGACAACATCCTCACCTTCATCGGTGCGGGACACGAGACGACCGCGCGGGCGCTCGCCTGGACGCTCTATTGTGTCGCCAACAGCCCGCATGTGCGCGAGGCGATGGAAGAGGAGATCGACCGGGTGCTGGCAAGCGGGGCCGAGCCGGTCGACTGGCTCGACCTCATGCCCTGGACCCGGGCAGCCTTCGAGGAGGCCCTGCGGCTCTATCCGCCGGCGCCGTCGATCAACCGTGCGGCCATCGCAGACGATTCGTGGACGAGCCCGGAGGGCGAGCGGATCGATATTCCCGCCGGCATCACCGTGCTCGTCCTGCCCTGGACGCTGCATCGCCATACGCTGCTCTGGAACAAGCCGCGTGCCTTCATGCCGGAACGCTTCCTGCCGGAGAACCGCGACGCCATCCACCGTTTCCAGTACCTGCCCTTCGGCGTCGGCCCGCGGGTGTGCATCGGCGCGACCTTCGCCATGCAGGAGGCGATCATCGCGCTCGGCGTGCTGATGCGCCGCTTCCGCTTCGACATGACGGCCGAGACGACGGCCTGGCCGGTGCAGCGCCTGACGACGCAGCCGGCTAACGGGCTGATGTTGAGGGTGACGGCTCGTCCGCGCGTTTCTTCGATTTCTTGATCGTCTTGATCGAGGCGCAGGTCGCCTCCGGATTCTTGCAGGGCTGGTAGACCACGATCTCGCTGCCGCTGCCGTCGTCCCAGATGGCCTGTATGGCAATCGTCTGCGCTTCGCCCGGCTTCAGGGCGATGTAGAGCCAGTTCTGGCTCTCGTCAGACGGCAGGTTGAAGGGCAGTTCCGGATCGCAGCTTGCCATCGGGAAGGTCTTGTCCAGCGCGTCGGAATTGATCGAATAGCGCACTTCCTTGAGCCGGCAATGCATGGTCTGCAGGGCCGTGAAATAGATCAGCTGCTGATCGGCGAATTCGCGGAACTGCACCCAGCCGGTCTGCTTGTTGGCGTCCAGCATCGCCTTGTAGATGGCGACGTCGGGAATCTGCGCCTTGTATTCCTCCCCGTCCTCTTCCTGCGCTGAAGCGGCGCCGGCGAAAAGCGCGGAGCCGAGGAGTAGGGCAGCCAGAAGCGGCTTTCGGAAGGGAAGGTCGGTCACTGGGTGGCTCCTCGTTCTTTCACCTGATGTCGCCGGTGGAATGGTGGCAATTGGCCCGGACATGCAATAACACCATTCAAGGCCCGCTTTGGAAAGAGACGGCGGGCGGTACGGAAGAATTCTCGTGGCAGACCATTTGTTACTCGGCATCGATACCGGCGGCACCTATACGGACGCCGTACTCTACAGCGAAACGGCGGGTGTCGTGGCCCGCGCCAAGGCCCTGACCACCCGCCACGACCTTGCGGTCGGCATTTCCGGCGCGGTGGAGGCGGTGCTGGAACAGGCGAAGGCGCCGGTTTCCGCCATCGGTCTTGTCTCCCTCTCGACCACGCTTGCCACGAATGCGCTGGTGGAAGGGCAGGGTGGGCGCGCCGGCCTCGTCATGATCGGCTTCGGCCCGGAAGACCTGAAGCGCGACGGCCTTGCCGACGCGCTCGGCAATGACCCCGTGCTCTTCCTGCCTGGCGGTCACAACGTTCATGGCAGCGAGACGCCGCTCGACATGACGGCGCTGGACGAGGCCCTGCCGACCCTTTCGCAGAGCGTTTCCTCCTTCGCCGTCGCCGGCTATTTCGCCGTGCGCAACCCGGCGCATGAGGAGCGCGTGCGTGATCGCATCCGCGCCGTCTCGCATCTGCCGGTCACCTGCAGCCACGAGCTTTCCTCCAAGCTCGGCGGACCGCGCCGGGCACTGACGACATTGCTGAATGCCCGCCTCGTCTCGATGATCGACCGGCTGATCGGCGCCTGCGAGGATTTCCTCGACCGCCGCGGCATCCATGTGCCGATGATGGTGGTGCGCGGCGACGGCGCGCTGATCTCGGCGGCCGAGGCGCGCCTGCGCCCCATCGAGACGATCCTGTCCGGGCCGGCGGCAAGTCTGGTCGGCGCGCGCCACCTGACCGGTCTCGACAATGCCGTGGTCTCCGATATCGGCGGCACGACGACCGACGTCGCGGTGCTCGACGGTGGCCGGCCGAAGCTGGATGCGGACGGTGCCGTCGTCGGCGGCTACCGCACCATGGTTGAAGCGGTCGCCATGCGCACCTTCGGCCTCGGTGGCGATTCGGAAGTGCGCATCGATGACCGCGGCCTCAAGGCGAAGATCGACCTCGGGCCACGCCGCTTCATGCCGCTCAGCCTCGCCTCGGCGCTGCATCCCGAGGCCGTGATCCCGGTGCTGGAACGGCAGATCCGTGCGCCCCATGCCGGCCGGCATGACGGGCGCTTTGCCGTGCGCACGGGCGTGCCGGAGCGGTTGGCCAGCGGTCTCCAGCCACAGGAACAGGCGCTTTACGAAAAGATCGGCGCGGTGCCGCTGCCGCTCGACGGGCTGCTCGCCTCCACCCTGCAGAAGGCGACGCTCGACCGGCTGGTGGCGCGTGGCCTCGTGCATATCTGCGGCGTCACGCCGTCGGATGCCATGCATGTGCTCGGCGGGCAGGGCCAGTGGGATGCCGTGGCCGCCCGCCTCGGCCTCGAGCTTGCCGCCCGCACCAAGGATGGCACCGGCCGCCCCATTGCCGAGACGGCGGAAGACCTGGCACATCTGCTGGTCGACCGGCTGACGCGACAGTCCTCGGACGTCATTCTCTCCGCCTGTCTTGCCGATGACGGTGTCGCCTCCGTCGATCCGGCCAGCTCCACCTCGGTCGACCGCGCGCTGCACCGCCGGCCGGGCATCGTGCAGTTCCGCATCGCACTCGACCGGCCGCTCGTTGGCCTCGGTGCGTCTGCGCCGGTCTATTATCCGGCTATCGCCGATATGCTCGGCGCCGAATCCGCCATTCCGGCCGATGCCGGCGTTGCCAATGCCGTCGGCGCTGTCGTCGGTCAGGTGCGCACCGCCGTCACGGTGTTCGTCACCATGCCGGAGGAGGGCATCTACATCGTGGGTGGGGCGGGCGAAAGCGCGCGCCTTGTCGACGAGGCGGAGGCTTTCTCGCTCGCCAAGGAGCGGGCGGTGACGGCGGCCCTTCATTCCGCGCGCGCCAACGGTGCCGACGAGCCGGTCGTGACCCTTGCGGAGGAGATCGACGCGCCCGAGGTGGAAGGCCGTCGCAAGCTGATGGAGGCGCGGTTTACCGCGACGGCCAGCGGCCGGCCGCGGATCGCGGAAGACGCGTGAAAGCCTGCCGGGGCTTTTGAGCAGAACAAAGGTAAGCCGTTGAAGACGATGGGCTATCGTCCCCAATCCGGGGACGATGACGACGGGCGAAACATGGCGTGCCGCCGCCTTAAAGTATGATTTTTTCCCGAGCGGAATAAATTCTTTATGCTCTTGCCGAATTGACTATGCGTCAAAGCTCCTGAAAGTGGCAGCATTCGGGATACTCCCCATCCCCGCCCTTCGGAGAGCTTTTCAAATGACCTATACGGAAAAAGCCGGTCTTTCGATCGATAACGCCCTTTATGATTTCCTCGTCAAGGAGGCGCTTCCCGGCACGGGCGTGGATGCGGACCGGTACTTCTCCGATTTCTCGGCCATCGTGCACGATCTGGCGCCGGAAAACCGCGCACTGCTCGCCAAGCGCGATGCGCTGCAGGAAAAGCTCGATGCCTGGTACCGCGCCAACGGCGCGCCGGTGGACATGGCGGCTTACGAAGCCTTCCTCCGCGAGATCGGCTATCTGCTGCCCGAGGGTGGCGACTTCCAGGTGACGACCGACAATGTCGACCCGGAGATCGCAGTCGTTGCCGGTCCGCAGCTCGTCGTTCCCGTCATGAACGCGCGTTATGCGCTGAACGCCGCCAATGCGCGCTGGGGCTCCCTCTACGACGCGCTCTACGGCACGGATGCGATTTCGGATGCGGACGGCGCGGAAAAGGGCAAGGGCTACAACCCCAAGCGCGGTGCGAAGGTCATCGCCTGGGCGCGCGGCTTCCTCGATGACAGCGCGCCGCTTTCCGGCGCCTCCTGGCGCGATGCGGCCGGTCTTTCCATCGAAGGCGGCGCGCTCGTCGTCGCGCTGACGAGCGGCGGCAAGACGGGCCTTGCGGATGCGGGCAAGTTTGCCGGCTATCGCGGCGACGCGGCGGCGCCGACCCATGTTCTTCTCAGCAACAACGGCCTGCATATCGACATCCAGATCGACGCCTCCACGCCGACCGGCAAGGACGATGCGGCGCATATTTCCGATATCGCCATCGAATCGGCCCTGACCGCCATCATGGACTGCGAGGATTCGGTCGCTGCCGTCGATGCCGAGGACAAGGTTCTCGTCTATCGCAACTGGCTCGGCCTGATGAAGGGCGACCTTTCGGAAGAGGTCGTCAAGGGCGGCAAGAGCATCACGCGCCGGCTGAACCCCGATCGCGCCTATACCGCGCCCGATGGCTCGGCTCTCTCATTGCCGGCCCGTTCGCTGATGCTGGTGCGCAATGTCGGTCACCTCATGACCAATCCGGCGATCCTCGACCGCGACGGCAACGAGGTCCCCGAGGGCATCATGGACGCCATGGTCACGGCGCTGATCGCACTCAACGACGTCGGCCCGAATGGCCGTCGCCAGAATTCGCGTGCCGGCTCCATGTATGTCGTCAAGCCGAAGATGCATGGCCCCGAAGAAGTCGCGTTCGCTTCCAAGCTGTTCGGCCGCGTCGAAGCCGCCGTCGGCATGGCGCCCAACACCATGAAGATGGGCATCATGGATGAGGAGCGCCGCACGACGATCAACCTCAAGGAAGCGATTCGCGCCGCCAAGGAGCGCGTCGTCTTCATCAACACGGGCTTCCTGGACCGCACCGGCGACGAGATTCACACGTCGATGGAAGCGGGTCCGATGATCCGCAAGGGCGACATGAAGCAGGCCGCCTGGATCGGCGCCTACGAGAACTGGAACGTCGATATCGGCCTCGAATGCGGCCTGTCCGGCCATGCGCAGATCGGCAAGGGCATGTGGGCCATGCCCGACCTGATGGCCGCCATGCTGGAGCAGAAGATCGCCCATCCGAAGGCCGGCGCCAACACCGCCTGGGTGCCCTCGCCGACGGCCGCGACGCTGCATGCGACGCACTACCACAAGGTTAACGTCGCCGAGGTTCAGGCTTCGCTCCGTTCGCGCCCGCGTGCCAAGCTCTCCGACATCCTCTCGGTCCCGGTCGCGGTTCGTCCGAACTGGACCCCGGAGGAAATCCAGCGCGAACTCGACAACAACGCCCAGGGCATCCTCGGCTACGTCGTGCGCTGGATCGACCAGGGCGTCGGCTGCTCGAAGGTTCCGGACATCAACAATGTCGGCCTGATGGAAGACCGTGCGACGCTGCGCATCTCCGCCCAGCACCTTGCCAACTGGCTGCACCACGGCGTCATCACCGAGGCACAGATCCTCGAAACGATGCAGCGCATGGCCGCCGTCGTCGACGGGCAGAATGCGGGCGATCCGCTCTACCGGAACATGGCCGGCAACTTCGACAATTCCATCGCCTTCCAGGCGGCCGTCGAGCTGGTGCTGAAGGGCCGCGAACAGCCGAACGGCTACACCGAACCGGTCCTGCACCGCCGCCGGCTGGAGCTGAAGGCCGCAGCAGGCTGAAGAGGCCGGGGTCGCCGGACCGCTTGAGCGGTCCGGTCCTCAGAGCGTCTGGAAGAGCGCTCGCCGCCCAGGAGCGCGGAACACACCTCAAACGAAAGAAGCCGCCGGAGCGATCCGGCGGCTTCTTCTATGTAAGATCGGTTGTCGCTTACTGCTGGACGACGACGCGGGCGCTCGTGCCGGGACGGACGCGCTTGTAGAGGTCGATGATGTCCTGGTTCATCAGGCGGATGCAGCCCGACGACGCGGCCGTGCCGATGGAAGCCCATTCCGGCGTGCCGTGCAGGCGGAACAGCGTGTCCTGGCCCTTGTCGTTGAAGAGGTACATGGCGCGTGCGCCGAGCGGGTTCTTCAGGCCCGGGCCCATGCCGTCCTTGACATAGCGGGCGACGTCGGGACGACGTGCCGCCATTTCCTTCGGCGGGTGCCAGGTCGGCCATTCCTGCTTCCAGGCGATATAGGCCTCACCCTGCCAGGCAAAGCCCTGCTTGCCGACGCCGATGCCGTAGCGAACGGCCTTGCCGCCGGGCAGCACGTAATAAAGGAAGCGGTTCGGCGTGTTGACGATGATCGTGCCGGGCTTTTCCTTGGTCGCGTAGTCGACGATCTGGCGGTGGAACTTGGTGTTCACCTTGCTGATCGGAATCGCGGGCAGGGCATAGCCGTTGTCCTCAACAGCGCCATAGTCCGATGTAAAGATAGCATTGGTCGCCACCTTTTCGCCCGGAACGGACGTGGAGGAAGAAGAGCAACCGGCGAGCGTGACGGCTGCTGCGAGGCCGCACAGAAGGAGGGCATTGCGGAAGCGCATGTGATTCTCTTGATAAGGAATTAAGAAGTTCTGTCGCGCAGAACTTTCATCGATCATGGTTTATTTTCGATTAAACCGGTCAATGCAAGCGTGTGCGCTGCGGTGCGGGCCTGCGCATAAGCAAAAAGCCCGGTGATTGTTTTTTTGCAACAACAATGCCCGGTCCCAGCCGCTTTCGCCCTGCCCGATCCCATGCCAAGCACGCCCGCGCCGGCCGTTCAATGGTCTTGCCGCCGTCTGCGCTAAAGCCGCACAGGAACTCCGTGTCGCGGTTAATGAAGTCTTCCGGCATTCGCGAATCAGGGCTTCGGCTTAACTTTTTGCCCGATCGGCGAGGGTTCGCGATAAACTGCGATTCGCCGAGGTTTCCCGATGACGATCGTTTCCCTGCACAATGACAATCCCCTGCTCGACGGTCGCCAGTCCGACCGTGCCATGATGGTGCGCCGCGGCGTGCAGCGCATGCTGATGGAGATGCGCCATGCGGTGCTGCCGGAACTGACGCTGGCCAGCGGCCGGCGCGCCGATCTCATCAGTCTCTCCGACAAGGGCGAGATCTGGATCGTCGAGATCAAGACGTCGATCGAGGATTTTCGCGTCGACCGCAAATGGCCGGACTATCGCCGGCATTGCGACCGGCTGTTCTTCGCCACCCACAAGGACGTGCCGCTGGATATCTTCCCGGAAGACTGCGGCCTCATCCTGTCCGACGGATACGGCGCGCATATGCTGCGCGAAGCGCCGGAGCACAAATTGCCGGCGCCGACGCGCAAGGCCGTGACCTTCGCTTTCGCCCGCGTCGCCGCGGGTCGCCTGTTGCTGGCGGAATTCGCGATGGACAGCCGCAACGACGGGCCGGATATCTCCGCCATCGTCGCAGGCCGGCGGGACGATCCGGCCTGATTACTTCGGTGCGCGCTTGGCGAGGATGCGCTGCAGCGTGCGGCGGTGCATGTTGAGACGGCGCGCCGTCTCCGAGACGTTTCGCTCGCACATCTCGTAGACCCGCTGGATATGCTCCCAGCGCACCCGGTCGGCCGACATCGGGTTCTCGGGCAGTTCCACCTTCTCGCCCGGGCGCTGCGTCAGCGCGGCAAAGATGTCGTCGGCATCGGCGGGCTTGGCGAGATAATCGACGGCGCCGAGCTTCACGGCATTCACCGCGGTCGCGATATTGCCGTAGCCGGTCAGCATGATGATGCGCGTGTCGTCGCGACGCTGGCGGATGGCGGCGATGACGTCGAGGCCGCTGCCGTCGCCGAGGCGCAGGTCCACCACCGCATATTTCGGCGGGTTGGTCTTGGCCTTCGCGATGCCCTCGGCAACCGATTCGGCCGTATCGACGGCAAAGCCGCGCGTTTCCATGGCGCGCGCCAGGCGACGCAGGAACGGGGCGTCGTCATCGACGAGAAGGAGCGAGGGATCGGGGCCGATGTCGTCGGCTGCGGTCTGCGGTGCGTTGTCTTCTGCCATTGTCGTCTTCCGTGGCGTCTGTCCGGCCATTCTTGATGGGGATCAGCTTATCACCCGTAAGGGTGGGCCGGTAAAGTCATTTCGCACCCTTGGCCTCCATGCGGGCCCGCGGCCAATCGACCGAGACCCGCGCGCCGGGCCGGTCGCCGGTGCGGTTGCCGAAGGTCAGTTTGGCGCCGGAGCGCTCCAGCAGCGTCTTGGCGATGAAGAGCCCGAGCCCGAGCCCGCCGGCCCGTTCGTCCTTCTGCCGCTTGGTGACATAGGGGTCGCCGATGCGCTGGAGAATGTCCGCCGCATAGCCGTCGCCGTCGTCCTCGATGACGATCGTAACCCGCTCCGGCGTATGGCCGACGGTGACGGTCACTTCCTCGCGGGCATGGTCCACGGCGTTTTCCAGGAGATTGCCGAGGCCGTAGAGAATGCCGGGATTGCGGTTGCCGACCGGCTCGCCGTTCCGCTCGCCGGTTTCGACGAGGTTGAGCTTGATGCCGAATTCGCGGTGCGGCGCCAGCACCTCTTCCATGAGGGAAGAGAGCGGCAGCACGCGCATATGCGCCTCGTCCTCGGTCGACAGGGTGGTGAGCCGGCGCAGGATGTCGCGGCAACGCTCGCTCTGGCTGCGCAGGAGCTGCACATCTTCCCTGAAGCGTTCGTCGCTGCCCAGCTCCCGCTCCATCTCGCGGGCGACGACGCTGATCGTGGCGAGCGGCGTGCCGAGTTCGTGCGCCGCTGCCGCGGCAAGGCCGTCGAGCTGCGAAAGATGTTTTTCCCGCTGGAGGATGAGTTCCGTCGCTGCCAGCGCATCGGAAAGCTCGGTCGCTTCCTGCGACACGCGGTAGGAATAGAAGGCGGCGAAGGCGGTGGTGGAAACGATGGCGAACCAGAAGCCGGCCGTCAGGATCGGAGGCACCACGAGCAGCGTGCCGGGAAACCAGGGCAACGGAAAGGGCGTGAAGGCCAGCGCCGTGATGCCGGCCACGGCAAGCCCGCCGAGTGTCAGGCTGAAGCGGACCGGCTGCAGGGACGAGGAGATGATGACGGGCACGCAGACGAGCGGCGCGAAGGGATTGGCAAGGCCCCCGGTGATGAAGAGCAGCGCCATCAGCTGGCAGAGGTCGAAGGCGAGCAGCAGGAAGGCCGAGGCCGGCGTGAGGCGGTGGGCCGGCGGGAAGCGCACGGCAAGAAAGAAGTTCACGCCCGCCAGCAGCGCGATCAGCACCGAAGCCGGCAGCAGGGGCAGCGGGAATTCCAGCCACAGCGCCACGACGATGACGCTGATCGTCTGCCCCGCCACGGCCAGCCAGCGCAGGCGGATGAGCGTTTCGAGGCGAAGCCGCCGGCCGGAGCCCTCGAAGTCGATATCCTGGTAGCCTGTCATCCGTCGTCCTCCTGCCGAAGCGCTCCGCGGTTCTTCTGACCGCGCCCGGCGCTTCCGGTCCTTGATATCTCGCAAGTCCGCAATGCCGTCGCGCAGTTTTGCGCGACGCGCCTCTATAAGTCACGTTCCGCGCGGTTTTACCCGCGTCGTCGGCGCGGCCTCGGCCGGGTCCTCCGGCCAGGGGTGCTTGGGGTAACGTCCGCGCATGTCCGCGCGCACGTCCCGCCATGACCCGGCCCAGAAACCGGGCAGATCGCGCGTCGTCTGGATCAGGCGATGGGCGGGCGATTGCAATTCCAGCAGGAGCGGCAATCGTCCCCCGGCAACGGCCGGGTGCTGCTTCAGCCCGAACAGTTCCTGGACGCGGATTTCCAGGACAGGCTCGTCGCCGTCGTAACGGATCGGGTGCCGCTGACCGGTCGGCGCCTCGAAATGGGTGGGGGCAAGGCGAGCCAGATCGCGCTGTACCTCGTAGGGTACCAGCGCCATCAACCCTTCCTGCAGGCTGGTCGGCTTGATGTCGTCGATACCGCGCGTCGTTTCCTGGAAGGGCACGAACCATTCGTCGAGTTGCGCCAGCAGGGCAATGTCGCTGGTGTCGGGCCAGGGCGTTCCGATGGAGCGATGGAGAAAGCCCAGCCGGTCGCGCAGTTGCGCCGCTTCCCGGGGAAAGGAGAGCGCCTGCAGGCCAAGCAGGCGCACGCCCTCGGCCAGCGCCTGCGCGGCTTTCGGTCCGGCCGGGCGGGGCAAGGGGCTTTCCTCCAGAATCATCGCGCCGAGGCGCACGACCCGCCGCGCCCGCACCTGCCGGCTCGCCTTGTCGAAGACGCACTGCTCTTCGCGCACGATCTTGTCGGCAAGGCCGGCTTCCACCGTGGCGCGGTCGATCTCCGCGGCGGCGAGAATGCGCTGACGTCCGGCCTGGCCGGTGAGGTCGGCGACGACGATCATGTCGGCGCCGGCAAGCCGCTCGGTTTCCGGCAATTCTCCGCCCCGTCCGTTCGCCATGACGAAGCGTCCCCTGCCGCCGCGCTGCAAAGCGACGCGGTCGGGAAAGGCATGCATCAGCAGCGCGCCCGGCGTGCTTGCGGCCGGGGGAACGGTCTTGCCGAAACCATCCGCCATGCGTTGCGCCAGCCGCTTGGCCGCTTCCGCCCGTTCCCCGCGCTCGCCGGCAAAGCGCCGCAGCCGATCCTCGATATCGATCGCCGATCCGCCGAGCCCCTGTTCGGTGAGCAGCACGGCAAGCCGGGCGGCGGCGGCCTGTTCCCCGTCCTTGGCCGCGTGGAGAACCATCGCCGCCAGCCGCGGCGGCAAGGCGAGGTCGCGAATGCGTTTGCCTGCCGGCGTCAGTGCGCCGCTGCCGTCGAGCGCGCCGAGAAGACGCAGCAGATTGCGCGCCTCTTCCACCGCCGCGGCCGGTGGCTGGTCGACGAGGCGAAGGTCGGCGGGATCGCCGACGCCCCAATGGGCAAGGTCCAGCATGAAGGAGGAGAGGTCGCTGGAAAGGATCTGCGGCGGCGTGAAGGCTGGCAGTGCCGCCATCTGGCCGGCATGCCAGAGGCGCAGCGCGATACCCGGCTCCGTTCGCCCGGCGCGGCCGGCGCGCTGGTCGGCGGAAGCGCGCGATACCCGCACCGTCTCCAGCCGGGTGATGCCCGTTGCCGCCTCGAAGACCGGCAGGCGTTGAAGGCCGCTGTCGATGACGATGCGCACGCCATCGATGGTGATGGAGGTCTCGGCGATCGAGGTCGCCAGCACGATCTTGCGCGTGCCCGCGGCGGTCGGGCGGATTGCGGCGTCCTGCTCCTTCTGGTCGAGATTGCCGTAAAGCGGCACCACCGTGGTTTCCGCGCCGAAGCGACCTTCCAGCCGCTCGGCGGTGCGGGTTATCTCGGCCTGGCCCGGCAGGAAGGCGAGGATCGATCCGGTTTCGCTGCGATGCGCCTCTAGGATGGCGCGCGCCATTCCATCCTCGATGCGCTCGCCGGCGGGCCGGTCCTGGTAGCGCACGTCGACCGGGAATGTACGGCCTTCGCTGACGATGGCGGGCGGATTGTCGAGCAGCGCCGAGATGCGCTCCACATCGAGCGTCGCCGACATGACGAGGATGCGCAGGTCCTCGCGCAGCGCGGCCTGCACGTCGAGCGCCAGCGCAAGGCCGAAATCGGCGTCGAGCGAGCGCTCGTGGAACTCGTCGAACAGCACGGCCGAAACGCCTGACAGTTCCGGATCGTCGAGGATCATGCGGGCGAAGACGCCCTCCGTCACCACCTCTATACGGGTTTTTGCCGATATGCGGTTGTCGAGCCGCATGCGGTAGCCGACCGTCTCGCCCACCCGTTCACCAAGAAGCGCAGCCATGCGTCCTGCGGCGGCGCGCGCAGCGAGCCGTCGCGGTTCCAGCAGGATGATCTTTCCATCCCCGCGCCAGGCGGCATCGAGCAGGAAGAGCGGCACCAGTGTCGTCTTGCCCGCCCCGGGCGGTGCGGAAAGCACGGCGCGCGTATGCGCGATGAGCGCCTGCCCGAGAGAGGCGAGAACCTCCGACACGGGAAGGCGCGGCAGGCGGTCCGAAACAGGCCCCGTCATTCTGTCGCCCCATCGATCGTGAAGGTGCCTTCTGCAAGGCTGGACATGCGCTTCTCCGCTGCTGTTTCCATGTCTGAATAGCCCGGCGGGGCAGGGCAGAGAAGGGGCGGGGAAGGCGTGTGCGCGTATTGGGGCACGTAAAACGGTGGCGCGAAGAAATTTTACCGCCTGGACAAGATTTCCGGCCCGGTTTCATTCGGTTTTGGTGTCTTTCGACAGGCGAAGACGAAAAATATCGATAAAAATCAATATGTTATAAGTTTTTTGATTTTTTGTGACGGTTTGTGTTGACGGGTAAAAATGTTGGGCCTATAACGCCGCTCATCGAACGAGAGCGGCGGCGCTTCT
>NZ_JBBEYH010000033.1:0-49056 GCF_050172695.1 Shinella sp. G-2
GCGGATCGACTATCCCAAGCCCGATGGCGTTCTGACCTTCGATCGTCTGTCCTCGGTGTTCCTATCGAACACCAACCACGAGGAAGACCAGCCGATCCATCTCCAGGTGAAGAACCCGGAGCTGCAGAAGACGTCGGAACTGGACGTCTATGCCGGTCCGTCGACGCGCTACTGTCCGGCGGGCGTCTACGAATGGGTGGAGAAGGACGGCAAGGACGTCTTCGTGATCAACGCGCAGAACTGCGTGCACTGCAAGACCTGCGACATCAAGGACCCGAACCAGAACATCAACTGGGTGCCGCCACAGGGTGGCGAAGGACCGGTCTATCCGAACATGTGATGTTTGGAGAGGCCGGGCCGCACGGACCCCCGCAAAGAAAGAGCGTGGCGAAGGGCCGGTCTATCCGAGCATGCGATGACAAGGGGGCTTGCCGGAGGGCAGGCCCTTTTGGTTTGGGCGCGACCGCGCGCCGGCGTTCCCATGTTTGACAAACTTTGCCATCGCCGGGTACTCTGAGACTACAAGGAGACTCGCATGGCGACGATGAATGTGTCCCTGCCGGACCCGATGAAGGACTGGGTCGAGGCCCAAGCCAGGAGCGGTCGATATTCGAACGTGAGTGATTACGTTCGGGACCTCATCCGCAGAGACCAGGCTCGCACCGACAAGATTGCCGAGATGCAACGGTTCGTCGATGACGGGATCGCAAGTGGCGTTGGAAACCGTTCGAAGGACGCGTTGTTCGCCGCGGCCGTTGCACGAGCGGAGAGCCCCCGCGGGCGCGACTGATGCAGTTCCGCCTCTCTGTCGAAGCGGAAGAGGATATCGTCTCGATCGCCGAACAGGGTGTCCGCACCTTCGGACCCCTGGTCGCCCGGCGCTATCATGATGAGCTTTTTGTCATGCTCGAGCTCATAGCCGCCAATCCCCTGATGGCGCGTGAGCGCGACGAGATTTCTCCCCCAGTCAGGATCCATCCCTTCAAGGCCCATCTGGTGGTCTACCGGATTATCGACGATGGCAGCATTTTCGTAATCCGCATCCGCCACGGCCACGAGGACTGGATCGGAGATCTGCTCTAAATTCTTTTGTTTTCGTTTGCCTTTTCGGGAAAACCGGTTCCCACTTTTCCCTGACAAACTCTAGGGAGAAACGGGAAACACCATTTCGACGGTCGTCCCGTGGTCCAGTCTCGAGTGGATCTGCGCCTCGCCGCCGCTTTGACGAACGAAACCGTAGACGACCGCCAGGCCAAGGCCTGCGCCGCCCACGTCGTTACGGGTGGTGAAATAGGGCTCGAAGGCCTTGTCGACAGCCTCCGGCGACATGCCGACGCCTTCATCGCTGACGGATACCGCCACACCGGTTTCGCTGCGCATGCAGCGGATGAGGATCATGCCCCCCGCGGGCATCGCGGCGGCGGCATTGAGGCAGAGATTGAGGACGGATTGCTCGAAAATCGCGGCATCGAGCAGCACGGTCGGCAGGCCGTCGGCGATGTCGAAGGCCAGGTGACACGTTTCGCCGATAGCGATCTCCAGCACATCCGCCATGCTGCGCAACAATGCGCCGATCTCGACGCAGCCCGGATGAATCGGCTGCTGGCTGCCGATGGAAAGCATGCTGCCGGCGAGCGACCGGCCACGATCGGCTGCCTTACGGATGCGGGCGAGGTGACGCTTCTGCCGGTCGTTGAAGCCCGTCTCGCGCTCCAGAAGGCCAAGACTGCCCGTGATGATGCCGATCATGTTGCCGACCTCGTGGCTGACCTGATGCGTCATGCGCATGATGCCGTCGAGGCGTTGGGCCTTGACCGCCTCGGCCTCCTGCCGGTCCATGTCGGTAACGT
Source organism: Shinella sp. G-2 (assembly GCF_050172695.1). Taxonomy (NCBI): domain Bacteria; kingdom Pseudomonadati; phylum Pseudomonadota; class Alphaproteobacteria; order Hyphomicrobiales; family Rhizobiaceae; genus Shinella; species Shinella sp. G-2. The sequence goes on from NZ_JBBEYH010000033.1 coordinate 1,851, forward strand.
CGCGTGCCAGAAGCACCACGCCGCCATCCGGTTGGCGCGACAGCGAGATTTCGGTCACCCGGCCCACCTCGGAGCGATGGCGCAGGACCGAACGGTCTTCCAGTGCGCCGGCTTCCGTTTGGCTGGGTAGCAGGAGCGGGGAAATCTCGGGGATGGGGGCGACGAACCGGCGTGCGGGCAGTTTGCGCGCCGAGCCGGACCAGCCGACGAGCTCGATGACGCGCCGGTTCATGGTGATCGGCTTGCCCGAGGGGTCGAAGAGAGCGATGCCTTCGTTCATGTTGCGGAAGGTGGAGCGGATGGTGCGCGCGGCCGCCTCGGCCGTGCGCCGCAGCCGCGAGACGCGCTCGACGCTGTCGCGGAAGGCGCGGAAGGCTTCGAGCAGGCGCACCAGTTCCGTCTCCGTGCCGTCGTAATGCGGCGCATCGACGTCCTTTCGTCCCTCGGCCAGCGCGTTCATGCCCGTCGAAAGCGAAACGATGCCGCGTGAAACGCGCATGACCGAGCGGATGGAGAGGATCGCCATGGCCAGAACCAGCAGCGAGGCGACGGCGACGATGACGAGGAGACGGCTCAGCGTGTCCGAGGCCGACAGCAGGTCTTCGTTGAGGCCATGGGCGACGGCTTCGCTTTGCGTTTCCGTGGCGTGCGAGAGATCGCGCGAGACGACATGCAGCCGCGAGACGGCGGCGCGGATGGAGAACATCTCCAGGAGATAGCGGGTCTGCGCCTCGAAGACCTTCTCGTAAGGGGCAAGCTCGATCGCGGAGATACGGATATCCGGCGAAGCGCGCTCGAGGCGCGGTGTGGTTTCGGCGACGTAGCGCCGGCGCAATTCGCCCAGCTGGAAGAGGCTGTCGGAATTGGAGGCGGACTGCACGATCGCGTTCAGCCGGCGGCGGAAATCGGCATCCGCGATGCCGCTGCCGGTGGCGATCTCGCCGAGCGCCGCTGCCGCCTCTGCCTTGTGCTGCTGGGCCGAGTCCGCGTCGGCTGCCAGCACCATCGTCTGGTTGCGGATCGTCTCCAGCAGGTCGACGATGCGGGCACTGGCAAAGCCCTTCACGGCGGCCTCGCCGGCATCCGGCTGCATGGCGCGCAGCAGCGCGTCGACCTGCGCGACCACCGACCGGCTTTCGCTGGAGACGCGGTAGGGCGAGGTCGCGTTCATCAGGAAGGGTGCGCTGGAAACGAGATCGGAGACCTGCCGCGAGACGAGCGACGCCTTGGCGAGGCTGGAAAAAGCCTGGAGGCCATAAGCCGCCATTTCCTCGCGCGCCCGCTGCAGGCCATAGACGGCGACGGTCGCCAGGCTGAAGACCAGCACGCAGATGAAGACGATGGCGAAGGGCAGGCGGAAGGCGATGGAGGAAAGGAAGGGGCGGTTGATCACGGCGCGGGCTCGTCGTCTGTGTCGAGCACATAGCCCTTGCCGCGGCGCGTCTTGATGTGGCGCGGCAGGTCCGGGTTCCGCTCGATCTTGCGCCGCAGGCGCAGCACCAGCACGTCGACATTGCGATCGATGTAGCGGTCGCTTTCCGCGCCGAGCCGGTCGAGGATCTGCGCGCGGCTCACCGGCGTGTTCGGTGTCTCCGCGAGGATTTCGAGCAGGGCGAATTCCGCGCTGGTGAGCGAGCGCGCCGGATCGGCATGGCATATGGCGCGGCGGCTGCGCAGGTCCACCGACCAGTCGCCGAGCTTCAGGGCGGCGGGTTCGTGCTCGCGCTCGACCTCCCGCTCGGGCTTCAGCGAGGGAATGGTCCGCCGCAGCACCGCCTTGATGCGGGCGGTAAGCTCGATCGGCTCGAAGGGCTTGACCACATAGTCGTCCGCCGCCGTCTCGAGGCCGAGCACGCGGTCGGCCGCGCTGCCGGCGGCCGTCACCATGACGATGCCGATATTGGTCTGGGCGCGCAGGCGCTGGGCGAAGGTGCGGCCGGAAGCGCCGGGCAGGTTATGGTCGACGAGCACGAGATGCACCGTCTCGCGCGCAAGCACGAGCGCGGCATCCTCCGCCGACGCCGCGGTGAGCGGCATCCAGCCCTCCGCCTCCACGAGGTCGGAAACGAGCTCCGCCATATCAGGGTCGTCCTCGACGATCAGAATCCGAATCCGCTCGTTCAACACATGCTCTTCCTCCCGCCGGCATCATAGGCGGGGCTGCTTCGATCTTCAAAGACGCTCGTGTTATGCGGATTTGTCACATTTGTAACCTTTGTCATTTTTGAGGGGGTTGCGATGCCCGGTGCTGTAAGAACGGTAACCATTCTTCGATTGCGACAAGCGACGAATGTGACATCCTGACTGTGGAGATTGGGACGCCCGCCGTTCCAAATGGGAGGAAATCGTGAGAGGCATCACCGCTTTCGGCGCGGTCGCAGCCCTGTGGCTTGCGAGCGCCACGGCCGGCATTGCTGCCCCGTCGCTCACCGTTCTGTGCGGTGTGGACGAGGCGTGGTGCGCGGCGATGAAGAAGGCCTACGAGGCCAAGGCCGGCATCGAGATCGCGATGACGCGCAAGAGCACCGGCGATATCCTGAACCTCATCCGCGCCGGGAAGGCCGCGCCCAGCGTCGACGTCTGGTGGGGTGGCACGGGTGACACGCATCTGCAGGCGGGGTCGGAAAATCTGCTGGAGCCCTATCAGCCGACGCTGGAGCGCGACATGCTGCCCTGGGCGCAGAATTTCTTCGCCATGTCGGGCGGCCGCTCGGCGGGCATCTATGCCGGGGCGCTCGGCTTCGCCTACAATGCCGACCTGCTCCGCCAGTTGAAGCTGCCGGCCCCGAGCTGCTGGAAGGATCTTGCCGACATCGCCTATCGCGGCCGCATCCAGAGCGGCAACCCGAACTCGTCGGGCACGGCCTTCACCACGCTCGCGACGCTGGTGCAGCTGTTCGGCGAGGACGAGGCTTTCCGGTTCCTGGCGGCGCTCAATCGCAACATCGCCGAATACACCACCGCCGGCTCCGCGCCCGTCAAGGCGGCGGCGCGGGGTGAGACGCTCATCGGCATCTCCTTCATGCACGATGCCGTGACCCAGAAGCAGGCGGGCTATCCGCTCGTCATCGTCGCGCCCTGCGAGGGCACGGGCTACGAGATCGGCGCCGTCAGCATCGTCAAGGGCGCGCGGCATCTGGACGAGGCGAAGCGGTTCGTCGACTTCGCGCTCAGTCCGGAAGGGCAGGGCACCGGAGCGGCGTCCGGCCAGAACCAGGTTCCATCCAATGCGAAATCGACGCTGCCGCTGGCCGCGCCCGATATCTCGTTGATCAAGATGGTGGACTACGATTTCGCGACCTTCGGTTCGCCCGAGGAACGAAGTCGGCTGCTCGGACGGTTCGACGCGGAAATCACCGCGACGAACTGACCGGACTTTTCAGGCAAACGAACATCACGAGCGCGCCGCCCCATGGGCAGGCCGATGGTCTCGCGCGTGCAAAATTTCATGACCAGGCAACAGGAGGATGCCCCAATGAAAATGAAGACCCTTGCCCTCATGCTCTTCGCCGGAACGGCGCTCGGCGCGATGCCCGTGCAGGCGGCCGGTGAGCTCAACCTCATCTGCTCGGCGGACGTCGTCATCTGCGAGCAGATGAAGGGCGATTTCGAAAAGGCGCACAGCGACATCAAGGTGAACATGGTTCGCCTTTCCTCGGGCGAGACCTATGCCAAGGTCCGCGCCGAAGCCCGCAACCCGAAGACCGACGTCTGGTGGGCCGGCACAGGCGACCCGCACCTGCAGGCGGCTTCGGAAAACCTGACGCTGGAATACAAGTCGCCGAAGCTTGACGAGCTCAATGATTGGGCCAGGAAGCAGGCGGAAAGCTCGGGTTACAAGACCGTCGGCGTCTATGCCGGCGCGCTCGGCTGGGGCTACAACACTGACATCTTCAAGTCCAAGGGCTTCAAGGAGCCGAAGTGCTGGGCGGACCTGCTGGCGCCGGAATTGAAGGGCGAAATCCAGATCGCCAACCCGAATTCCTCGGGCACCGCCTATACGGCGCTTGCCTCGCTCGTGCAGATCATGGGTGAGGATCAGGCCTTCGACTACCTGAAGAAGCTTAACGGCAATATTTCGCAATACACCAAGTCCGGCTCGGCGCCGGTCAAGGCTGCCGCGCGCGGCGAGACGGCGCTCGGCATCGTCTTCGTGCACGATGCGGTGGCGCAGACGGCGGAAGGCTTCCCCGTGCAGTCGGTCACGCCCTGCGAGGGCACCGGCTACGAGATCGGCTCCATGTCGATCATCAAGGGCGCGCGCAATCTCGACAATGCGAAGATCTGGTACGACTGGGCGCTGACCCCGGAAGTCCAGTCGCGCATGAAGGACGCCAAGTCCTTCCAGCTGCCGTCCAACAAGAGCGCCGAAATCCCGAAGGAGGCGCCGCGCTTCGAGGACATCAAGTTGATCGACTACGACTTCAAGACCTATGGCGACCCGGCAAAGCGCAAGGAGCTGCTGGAGCGCTGGGACCGCGAAGTCGGCGCAGCCGCCAATTGATGTCCTGACCGGCGGCGCCCGTCTCCCCCGGGCGCCGCTCCCCAAACTCAATGACAGCGAGGTCGGCCATGACGCATGGCAATCGCAGGCTGGACGCGGTCCTGATCCTGGGCGCGGTCGCTTTGACCCTTGTGCCCTGGTACCGGATCGAGGGCGGATTCTTCGGGCTAGGTTGGCTGGCTGGTTTTCCCTTTTCCACGGAGGCGGCGCCCGGCCTCCTGCAGACGGCGTTTCACGGTCGCTGGTGGCTCGGCGCCGTCGTCCTCATCCTTTTCCTGGCTGGCGCGGCGCGCGGCATGGCGGACCCGATGCGCCGCGGCGCCGTGCTGGCCTGGGCGGGGGCGACCGGTGTCGCGTTCCTTGCCCTGCAGGGCCTCGCCATCGGCTTTACCGGCTGGACATGGACGGTCAGCGAGAGCCTGTTCGGCGCGCTTTCCGACGGTCAGCCGTCGATGGGGGCGGGGGCCGTGCTCGCCTCCCTGGTCTTCGTGCTGATGTTCGCCTTTGGCCTTGCCGAGCGCGGGGTGATGAAGGGAGACGCCTTCGTCGTCAGCTCGATCTCGCTGCTCGTCTTCCTCGTCACGGTCTTCGTCTTCTACCCCATCGGCAGCATGTTCGTCGGTGCGGTGCAGGATTTCGACGGCTCGTTCAATCCCGACAATTTCATCCGCAACCTGCAGGATCCCAGCATCTGGAGCCTCAATTGCGTCATCGGCGCCGGGCGCTGCGGGGTGGCCTGGCGCACGCTGTGGCTCGCCATCATGACCGGCCTCGGTTCGACCCTGCTCGGCCTTGCCTTCGCGCTCGTCGCCACCCGCACGCGCTTCCCCTTCAAGAAGGGCCTGCGCCTGCTCACCATCCTGCCGATCATCACGCCGCCCTTCGTCATCGGTCTTGCGTTGACGTTGCTCTTCGGCCGTGCCGGCGTCGTGACGCAGGGGCTGTCGGACCTGTTCGGCATCGAGCCCGGCCGCTGGCTCTACGGCCTCACCGGCATCTGGATCGCCCAGGTCCTGTCCTTCACGCCGATCTCCTTCCTCGTGCTGATCGGCGTCGTCGAGGGCGTCAGCCCGTCGATGGAGGAGGCGTCCACGACGCTGCGGGCCGACCGCTGGCGCACCTTCCGCCGTGTCTCGTTGCCATTGATGGCGCCCGGCCTTGCCAATGCCTTCCTCATCGGCTTCATCGAGAGCATGGCCGACTTCGGCAATCCGCTGGTGCTCGGCGGCAGCCACGGCGTTCTTTCGACGGAAATCTTCTTCGCCGTCGTCGGCTCGCAGAACGATCCGTCCCGCGCCGCCGTGCTCGCCATGGTGCTGCTCGTCTTCACGCTCTCCGCGTTCCTTGCCCAGCGGGTCTGGCTCTCGGGCAAGAACTTCGCCACCGTCACCGGCAAGGGGGATAGCGGTTCGCATATCGCCCTGCCGCGCGGCCTCTCGATCGGCGTGCATGCCGTCGTCGTCCCGTGGATCCTCTTCACGCTGGTCATCTACGGCATGATCCTGATCGGCGGCTTCGTGAAGACCTGGGGCCTCGACAATTCGCTGACCCTCGATCACTACGCCAAAGCCTTCTCGATCGGCTTCGACAACGGGATCGTCTGGACGGGTGTCGCCTGGAATTCGTTCTGGACGACGATGGAGATTTCTCTGATCGCCGCGCCGCTGACGGCCGCCGTCGGCCTGCTCACCGCCTATATCATCGTGCGCCAGAAGTTCGCCGGACGAAACGCCTTCGAATTCGCGCTGATGATGAGCTTCGCCATTCCCGGCACGGTCATCGGCGTCAGCTACATCATGGCCTTCAACCTGCCGCCGCTGGAAATGACAGGCTCGGCGCTGATCCTCATCGCCTGCTTCGTCTTCCGCAACATGCCGGTCGGCGTGCGCGGCGGCATTGCCGCGATGAGCCAGCTCGACAAGAGCCTGGATGAGGCTTCGCTGACGCTGCGGGCGGGCAGCTTCCGTACGATCCGCAAGGTCATCCTGCCGCTGCTGCGCCCCGCCATCACCGCCGCGCTCGTCTATTCCTTCGTGCGCGCCATCACCTCGATCAGCGCCGTCATCTTCCTCGTCAGCGCGGAATACAACATGGCCACCGCCTATATCGTCGGCCTCGTCGAGAACGGCGAATACGGCGTGGCGATCGCCTATTCCTCCATGCTGATCGTCGTGATGATCACCGTTATCGGCATCTTCCAACGCCTCGTCGGCGAGCGGCGGCTGCGGCGCGAGAACCGCGTCGCCGGCGTCACCGCTCCCGCTGCTTCCTCTCGTCAGGAGACAATCGCATGATCAACCAGAAAGCCGGTTCCGTCGTCTTCCAGAACGTGCGCAAGAGCTTCGGCGCCTTTACCGCCATCCCCGATCTCTCGCTCACCATCGAACCCGGCACGCTCGTGACCCTGCTCGGCCCCTCGGGCTGCGGCAAGACGACGACGCTGCGCATGCTTGCCGGGCTCGAACATCCGAGCGCGGGAAAAATCCTCATCGGCGGCAAGGACGTCACCATGTTGCCGGCCAACGAGCGCGACGTCTCGATGGTCTTCCAGTCCTATGCGCTGTTCCCGCATATGAATTCCCGCGACAACGTCGCCTACGGCCTCGAATCCTCCGGGCTCTCCCGCAAGGAGGCGCGCGAGAAGGCGGACGAGGGGCTGGCGCTGGTCGGCCTTTCCGGCATGGGGCACCGCCTGCCGGCCGAGCTGTCAGGCGGCCAGCAGCAGCGCGTCGCCGTCGCCCGTGCGCTGGTGCTGGAGCCGCAGGTGCTGTTGCTCGACGAGCCGCTGTCGAACCTCGATGCGCGCCTGCGCCGCAAGGTGCGCACGGACATCCGCGAGTTGCAGCAGCGTCTCGGCTTTACCGCCGTCTATGTCACGCACGACCAGGACGAGGCGCTCGCCGTCTCCGACCGCATCATCGTCATGAAGGACGGTGAGATCGCCCAGTCCGGCGCCCCGCGCGAGCTCTACGAGGCCCCGGCCTCCGCCTTCATCGCCGACTTCATGGGCGAGGCGAATGTCATCGCCTGCGAGGTGGTCGGTGTGGAGGGCGGCGAAGCGCAGATCCGCATCGGCGGGTTCGAGCATCGGGTGCCGGCGGGAAGGGCCACGCCCGGCGCGGCGAGCCTTGCGATCCGGCCGGGCTCCGTAACGCTTTCCGAAGGGCGCGGACAGGGGCTTTCCGGTCGGGTCCTGCACTCGGCCTATCTCGGCGATCACGTCGAATACGAGGTCGAGACCGAGGTCGGCACGCTCTTCGTCGTCGACCATACCGTCGACCGTATCCTGCCTGCCGCCTCGGATATCTCGATCCACCTCAAAAACCGCGGCATCGCTCTCATCAACGCCTGAAATCGTAAGGATTACCGATGACCACCCAAGACTCCGGACTGGACAGCCGTTTCGTTCTCGCCAAGGCGCTCGCGCAGGAGGCGGGAGCCATGGCGTTTCATTATTTCAATCAACGCGATTCCCTCGTGATCGAGACGAAGCGCGACTTGCAGGATGTCGTCTCCATCGCCGACCGCAACGTCGAGACGCTGATCCGCCAGCGCGTCGAGACCATGTTTCCCGACGACGGTTTCCTGGGAGAGGAGTTCGGCCACACGCAGGGTACGTCCGGCTACACCTGGGTCGTCGATCCGATCGATGGAACCGCTCCCTTTGTCAACGGCATGCCGAACTGGTGCGTCTCGATCGCCGTCTTGCACGACAATCAACCTGTGATCGGCGTGATCGGCGCGCCGTGCCACAACGAACTCTATGCCGCCGCCAGAGGCAGAGGGGCAAAGCTCAACGGCAACACCCTGACCCTCGATCCGTCCCGCACCATCCAGAATTCCATGACCGGTATCGGCGCCAACAGCTATGTCACGCCGGAAAGGGTGGGGGACATCATCAGCCAGTTGCTGCATGCAGGCGGCAACTTCGTGCGCAACGGATCGGGAGCGCTGATGCTGGCCTATGTCGCGTCGGGACGGCTGGTCGGCTACTATGAGCCCTACATGCATGCCTGGGACTGCCTTGCGGGCTACTGCCTCATCTCGGAAGCGGGCGGGTGGTATCATCCCTTCCCGACGCAGGGTGAGGGATTGACGAAGGGCGCGCCGGTCGTGGCGGCCGGACCCGGTGCTCGCGCCGACCTGGAAAAGCTCGCCGGCCTGGCATGACGCGAACCTGACGCGCGCGTCATTTCCGACGGGGCAGGCACGGCACCGGCCAGCGCCGACGGCGTCTCATTCTCAACGGAAAAACGCGGCGTCCTCCCATCGATGGAGGACGCCGCTCCGCTTGGGGGTTTTACTTTCGGTGGTGAACGGCCTGGAGACCGTAGACCGGCGTGGGGATCCCTTCGAGCCGCGCCTTCAACTGCAGGGACAGATACTGCGAATAGTGGCGCGACTGGTGCAGGTTGCCGCCATGGAACCACAGCGCCTCCTGCTGCGTCGGTTTCCACATGTTGCGCTGTTCGCCTTCCCAGGGACCGGGATCCTTCGGCGTGTCGGAGCCGAGACCCCAGACCTTGCCGACCCGGTCGGCCGTCTCCTGGTCGATGAGATCGGCGACCCAGCCGTTCATCGAGCCGTAACCCGTCGCATAGACGATCACGTCGGCGGGGATTTCCTTGCCATCGGCAAGCCTGATCGACGTCTCCGTGATCTCCTCGACCTGCCCTGCCGCGAGCTTGACCTTGCCGTCGATGATGAGTTGCGAGGCGCCGATGTCGATGTAGTAGCCTGAGCCGCGGCGCAGATACTTCATGAAGAGACCCGAGCCGTCGGCGCCCCAGTCGAGCTGGAAGCCGGCCTTTTCCAGCGCGGCATAGAAGTCGGCGTCACGCTCGCGCATCTTGTCATAGAGCGGGATCTGGAACTCGTGCATGATCCGGTAGGGCAGCGAAGCGAAGATCAGGTCGGCCTTGCCCGTCGTCACGCCGTTCGCCAGCGCCTGCTCCGAGTAAAGCGAGCCGAGGCCGATATCCATCAGCGTGTCGGACTTGACGATGTGGGTCGTCGAACGCTGAATCATCGTGACATCGACGCCGGCTTCGTAGAGGGCGGCGCAGATATCGTGGGCCGAATTGTTCGAGCCGATGACGACCACCTTCTTGCCCTTGTAGCCATCCGGTCCCGGATGCTGCGAGGAATGGTGCTGCTCACCCTTGAAGCGTTCGCGGCCCTTGAAATCGGGAATGTTGGCCTTGCCGGACATGCCGGTCGCGAAGACGAGCTGCTTGGGCTTCAGCACCACCTCCTCGCCGTCGCGATCGACGACGATGGTCCATTCCTTCGCCGCCTCGTCCCACCGCGCCGATCTGGCGGTGGAGCGCGTCCAGTAGTTGAGCTCCATCACCCGGGTGTAGAATTCCAGCCAGTCGCCGATCTTGTCCTTCGGCGCGAAAACCGGCCAGTTCTTCGGAAAGTCGATATAGGGCAGGTGGTCGTACCAGACGGGGTCGTGCAGGCAGAGCGATTTGTAGCGCTTGCGCCAGCTATCGCCCGGCCGGTCGTTCTTTTCGAGAATGATCGTGGGCACGCCGAGCTGGCGCAGCCGGGCGCCCATCGCGATCCCGCCTTGCCCGCCGCCGATGATCACGACATAGGGCTGTTTTTCATAGCCGAGCGTGCGCTCCTCTTCCTCGCGCTCCTCTTTCCAGGTCTTCGCGCCGAGATCCTGGCCATGTTTGGCGCCGAGCGGGCGGGTGAAGCCGGATTTCTCCTCATGGCCCTTCAGTTCGGAAAGGGCGGTCAGCAACGTCCAGATAAGGCCGTTCTTGAAGCGCACAAGGCCGTAACCACGCCCCGTCGCGGTCTCGAAGGTGATCCAGCTTTCCAGCACGCCATCCGTTTCCGTCGCCTCCTCTCCGGCGGCGACGCGCCAGTTCAAGGGCTTGGCCGTCGAAAGCTGCGATTGCAGCATGTCGCGCACCTGGTCACGCCCTTCGACCGTCTTGATGTTCCAGGTGAAGGCGACCAGATCGCGCCAGTAGCATTCCTCGGCGAAAAGACCGACGGCGTCTTCGATCCGGCCGGCCGCAAGGGCCGCGCCGAACGTGTCGAGAAGTGTCTGGATGCGGGCGGTGGGGGTTTTCTCGAGCATAGTTTCTCCTCCTGCTCAGTGGGAAAACGGGGCGGCTCCTCAACCGCCCCGCAGAACGGATCGGCCTATCGGGACAGGTCGATCAGGATTTTCAGGTGGTTGCCGGCAGGGTCGAGCAGCTGGTCGAACCCTTCGGTGACGGCCTCGCCGAGCGAGACATATTTCGTGACGATGCGGCTCGCCGGGATCTGGCCGCTTGCGATCAGCCGGGCGACGCGCGGCCAGTAGTGGGTGGGGTAGGCCCAGGAGCCGCGGATATCGATGTCCTTGAAGGTGACGTCGAACCAGTTCAGCGGGTTCTCGCCGGGATGAAGGCCGGTCTGCACCACGACACCCTGCTTGCGGACCGCATCGGCGCAGTTCTTCAGCGCATGCTCGTTGCCGACGCATTCTATGGCGACGTCGCAACCAACGCCGCCTTCCGTCTCGGCGCGGATGGCGTCGCCCACCTTTTCCGTCTTCGGATTGATCGTTCGGACATCCCCCAGCGCTTCGCGTGCGAGCGCCAGCCTCGTGTCGTTGAGATCGGAGAGGAATATCTGCGTGGCGCCGGCCGCGCGCGCCGCCATGGCGACGAGGATGCCGATCGGCCCGGCGCCCGTGACGAGCACGCTGTTGCCGGCCGTCACCCCGCCGCGATCGCAGGCATAGACGGCGACCGCCGTCGGCTCGATGAGGGCCGCCTCCTGGTCGCTCAATGCATCGGGAATAGGCTGGACATTGTAGTCGTTGAGAAGGGCTGCCTCCGCCATGCCGCCCGAATGCCAGGAAAGGCCGGCGAGCGCGAGATTGCCGCTGAGATGGAACAGACCGCGATCGGCGTAGTAGTCGCCACGGCGCGGCATGATGAGCGGCTGGATCGACACCCGGTCACCTGGCTTCACATGGCTGACACCTTCGCCGACGGCCTTGACGACGCCGCCGAATTCATGGCCGAGGATCTGCGGGCCGTGAGCACCGGTGAAAGGATGCGGTTCCTTCGGCACGAAGATCGGGCCATAGGCATATTCATGCAGATCGGTGCCGCAGATGCCGCAGAAGCGGTTTTCGACCAGCACCTCGCCCGGCCCGGGCGACGGCGGCGCGTCGATCGTCTCGATCCGCAAATCTTTCGCTGCGTGAAAGCGCAGAGCTTTCATTTGCATTTCCTCCTGTTGTTGTTGCACAGGAGGCAGCAAGCGCCGTGCCAGATTTCTGACGTTTGAATTATTGTCCTTAAATCAAAGGCTTAATGGTATCTCCCCAACATGCATCCCGGGAGTGCAACAGGAAGCCTGCAACAGGTGTTGCATGTGTTGCGTCAGTTGAGGCGCTTCAGGCGACGGTGGATGGTGGAGCGGTTGACGCCGAGCTTGCGGGCAAGCGCGGAGACGTTGTCGCCGCATTCGCTCAGCGCACGACGCAGGGCGCCGTCATCGTCCGGAGAGGGGGAGCCCTGTTCGGCAAAAAGGTGATCGGGCAGGCAGTCCGGCGTGATCAGCCCATCCTCCGCAAGGGCGGCCGCAACGCGCAACGCGTTGGAAAGCTCCCGCAGATTGCCGGGCCAGGCATGGGCCAGGAGCAGGGCCCGTGTCTCCTTGCCGAGGCGATAGGTTTCGCCGTTTTCCTTCTCGATGCGTCCGAGAAGCTGGCCGATCAGCCAGTCGAGATCGGCGCGATCACGCAACGGCGGCAGGCTGAGCGTCGCGGCGGCGAGGCGATAGTAGAGGTCCTGGCGGAAGCGGCCTTCCCTGACGAGGTCCGCGAGGTCGCGGTGGGAGGCGGAAAGTACCCGCAGGTGCACCGGCCGCGCCTTCAGCGCGCCGACCGGCTGGATCTCGTTTTCCGAAAGGACCCGCAGGAGCCGGCTTTGCAGGGACAGCGGCATGTCGCCGATTTCATCCAGGAACAGCGTGCCGCCATTCGCCTCCTCGATCAGTCCGCGCTTGCCCTTCGGATTGGCGCCGGTAAAGGCGCCGGGGGCATAGCCGAAGAGTTCGGATTCGATGAGATGCTCGGGGATCGCCGAACAGTTCACGGCGACGAACGTGCCGGGGCTTTGGCGGCTGTCGTGGATCGCGCGTGCCAGATACTCCTTGCCGCTTCCGGTCTCGCCCTGGATGAGGATCGGGATATCACGGGCGGACAGTTTCGCCGCGCGCGCCTGGACGCGCTCCATGGCGGAATCTCCGCCGCTGAGATCGCGCAACGCCCGCGGCAGGCGCGGTTCGGGTGCGGCGGGCGTGCGCAGATTGACGGCAGGCGCAATGGCGCTGGCAAAGAGGACGAGCCCATTGCGCGCCTGGATCAGCCGCTCGCCATTGGGACGCCCGCGCATGAAGCGGGGCAGGTCATCGACATCGATATCGAAAACCTGCGAGATCGGCTGGCCGAGGAAATCCCGCGTGGACAGGCCGCGCATGTTCATGGAGCGTGCGAGCGCACCGAACCCGCCATGGGTCATGCCGGTGATGCGACCGCTGCCGTCGAGCGCAACCGCCGCATCCGGATCGACGTCCAGGAATTCCGGGGAACGGGCGAGCCTCAGCACCCAGTCATTGCGGGTGCGGCTCATCAGATTGGCAAGCTCGATGCGCCGCGCGGTGGAGGCGACGAGATGCAGCGCCAGTTGCTGGCTCGCCTTGGCCGTCGGCGAACGGAGCTGGGATATGTCGAGGACGGCCGTCAGATCGCCCAACGTGTCGAAGACCGGTGCAGCGGTGCAGGTCAGGCCGATATGGCTGGTATCGAAGTGATCATCCTGATGGATGATGACCGGTTCCCCCGAAACGAGGCAGGCGCCGACCGCACAGGTCCCGGCCCGGTTCTCCGACCATTCCGAACCGAGATAGAGTCCCGCCCGTCGCAGCTGGTTGTCGAAGGTCGGATCGCCCATGAAGTCGACGGTGACGCCCCGCGCATCCGAGAGCAGCAGCACGTAATTCTGTTCCGCGATCTGGTTGAACAAGGCCTCCAGGCCAGACCTACCGATTCGGATCAACTCTTCCGCCTGTTCGCGGTGTTCGCGCAGTTTCAGTTCGGGAACGATATAGGCTTCCTGCGCGACGGTCGGGTCGAGCTTGTAGTCGTTGAGGCAGCGCAGCCAGGACTGAACGACGGGCGCGTCCCGTGGGCTGACGGCGCCCATGCCGACACGCTCGATCTCCCGTATGTGCGACAGCGTCGACACCATCCAGTCATCCTCCCATGTCTATCGTCGCACAGGATCGGTGTTGCGGCAATTCCTCTGGTGCGCGATGTGTCCAGGGAACGCGACGCGGTTATCGCTGGCTTTGCTTCGTTTCGTCCGGCAGCCGTCGATCGATGAAGTCGCGCATCAGGGCGAGGGCCTCGTCGCGGAGGATGCCGCCCGAATGCAGGCCGAGGCGCAACCAGAGCCCGTCGATGAGCGCACTGACGAGATGGGCCATGTCGCGCGCCTCGTTTTCGGGCAGGAGCGGCTTCAGTGCGGACAACAGGTTGGAGTGCATGCGGGCATGGATCACCGCCTGGATGCGGGCAAGCTGCGGCTCGCGCGGAACCTCTCCGCACAGCGAGAGCCAGGCGTGGGCAATCGATGGCTGGTAGAAGCGGTCGTCGAAGTTGCCTTCGATGATGGCGGCCAGCCGCTCGCGCGGCGACCCCGCCTGCCGAAGGCGCTCGGCGACGGCATCGCGCAGATTGGCGTTCGCCTCGCGCATCGCCTGCTCGAAAAGCTCCTGCTTGTTGCGGAAGTAATGCAGCACGATGCCTTTGGAGGCTCCGGCATGGGCGGCGACCTTTTCCAGCGTCGCGCCCGCCATGCCCTCGCGTTGCAGGACCTCGAAGGCCGCCTGCCGCAACTCCTTGCGCCTGATGTCGACCAGTTTCGTGAGCTTTCCCGCCATGTGATTCCCGCTTTCCGTCGCGGGGAGATTGACATTTTTCCCGTCAAGTTCAAGAATTGTCCCATTGGTCAATTTGCAGACTGAATGGACAAAGTTCAAAAAGGGGAATGCCATGAAACGCGCCATCGCCTGCGCCGCCGCATGCCTGCTGACGATCGGAGCCGCTGAGGCGGCGGAACAGGAGAGCTGCCGCAAGGTGCGTCTCGCCGAGCCCGGATGGAACGACCTTTCCTTCACGACGGGCGTCGCCCAGGCGCTGCTGCATGGGCTCGGCTACGAGACGCAGAGCGATCTGCTTGGCATCGACGTCATCTATCTCAGCCTCAAGAACAAGGATCTCGACGTCTTCCTCGGTTACTGGGATCCGGCGATGAAGACCTATTTCGCGCCCTATGAGAAAGACGGTTCCGTCGAGACGGTGAAGCAGAACCTCACCGGTGCGAAATACACCTTCGCGGTTCCCGCCTATGTCTGGGAGGCGGGCGTCAAGGACTTTGCCGATCTCAAGACCCATGCCGACAAATTCGAGAAGAAGATGTACGGGATCGAGCCCGGCTCGAACCAGCTCATGCTGGATGCCATCGCCGATCCGGCGCTCGGGCTCGATGGCTGGGAGGTCGTCGAATCCAGCGAGCAAGGCATGCTGGCGGAACTTGCGCGCCATATCGACATGAAGGCCTACTTCGTCTTCCAGGGTTGGGCGCCGCATCCGATGAACACCGCCTTCGATATCCGTTACCTGACGGGCGGCGACAAGTTCTACGGCCCGGATTTCGGCGCTGCCACGGTCTCCACGCAGGTTCGCAAGGGCTATGCCGCGGAATGCCCGAATGTCGGTCAGCTCCTGAAGAACCTCACCTTCGACATCGACTTCGAGAACCGCGGCATGGGTTACCTGATGAATGACGGTCTTTCGCCTGAAGATGCCGGCCGCAAGGCGATCGGGGAGGACCCGAAGCGGCTCGACGCCTGGCTGGCGGGGGTCACGACGGTGG
Source organism: Shinella sp. G-2 (assembly GCF_050172695.1). Classification (NCBI taxonomy): domain Bacteria; kingdom Pseudomonadati; phylum Pseudomonadota; class Alphaproteobacteria; order Hyphomicrobiales; family Rhizobiaceae; genus Shinella; species Shinella sp. G-2. The sequence goes on from NZ_JBBEYH010000033.1 coordinate 17,316, forward strand.
ATGGCGAGCCGGGTCTTGCGGCCGTCCGCAAGGCGCTCGGCCTGTGACGGAAGCGGTCGATCAGTCCGGCTGGAACGGCCGCAAACGCGTCTTCACGACGGAAGACGGTCGCCGCCTTGCCTATGTCGAGAGCGGCGAGGGCCCGCCGCTGTTCCTGCTGCACGGCTATACCGACAGCAGCCGCAGCTGGTCGCTGATCGAGCCGCATCTTGCCGGCTTCCGGCTGGTGATGCCGGATCTGCCGGGACATGGTCTTTCGACGGCCATGCCCCGGCCGTCCGTGGAGGCCTTTGCCGACGACATCGTGCGGCTGGCGGATGCCCTCGGCATTGCGCAGTTCGCCGTTGCAGGCCATTCGATGGGCGCGATCACGGCTTTCGCGCTCGCCGCGCGCTACGGAAGGCGTGTCACGGCGGTCGCCAGCATCTGCGGCAGCTTGCAGCCGGGGCTTCTGGCACGCACCACGCTCGGCGCGGACATTCGCGCGCTTGTCGACCCGATCGATCCGGAGAGCCGGTTCCTGCGGGAGTGGCATCACTGTGCGCGGCCGGTGAACGCCGCATTTATCCGCTGGATTGCCGAAGAGGCGGCAGCGATGCCCGCCATCGTCTGGCAAGCGCTCTTCGACATGCTCGTGGCCACCGATTTACGCCGTGCAGCCGGCGGTATCGATATGCCGGTCCTGCTGCTTTCAGGCGACGAGGACTCCTTGTTCGACACGCCGCACCGGGCCGTCCTCAGAAGGGCTTTCCCGCAAGCCGCGATGGAGATGCTTGCGGGCCACGGTCACAATCCGCACTGGGAAGTGCCTGTCCCCGTGGCGAATATCCTGGCGGGTTTCCTGAGGGAACGTGTCGGTTGACCATCGTGCGCCTCTCGTCGAGAGGCCACTTGCCGAAGGCGGCAAGGAAACCGTTCGGAAACGCCGTGCGCCGTGTTATCTGATGCTGACGGTTGGTGATCGATTGGTGCGGAGGCGGCGATGGTGAGCTGGCAATTTGGAATGGGGCTGGCGGTCGCGGCAATCCTCTCGGGTCCGGCAGGAAGCCTGGCGCAAGATCCTGCACCGGGGCTCGAAATGGCCCAGGCGGCTGCGCCGGACGAGCCGCTCGACAGAGAGCCACTATCCGAGAGCGGGGCACCTGCCGATGGGGCTCTGCCGGCGGCAAACACGAACGCAAGCGATACGGCGGGCGGCCCTCTCAGCGTCGACGCCATGATAGCCGGTCTTGCCGCCCTGAACATCACCTACAGTGTCGATGAGACGGTTGTGCGGGAATGGCTCGCCAATGCGGATTATACGCCATACCCGGCTGTCGCGAGCCGGCTCATCGCATTCCTGCACGGCCGGCGTCTGGCAAATCCACTGGATCTCGACGTGATCGTCTTCGACTATGAAAACACGCCCAACATCCAGTCGCCCCGCAAGATCGAGGATGTGCAGGAAGCCGTTCTGAGTGCCGCCCTTTTGAAGGGCTACAACACGCGCTACAGCGCTTCGGCGCGTGTTCTCGCTGACATCGCGAAATAGGGCGACTGTCGGACCGGCGTAAATGTGCCGCCGCGAAAGCGCCTGTGCCGGCGGACTTGCGGCACAGACGGCTTTCCGGGGCCGACCTGTCGGATCGGCCCCGGAAATCGTGTGCACCTCGTCCGGGAGGTCGACCGATGGGAGTGGACCCCTTCGTTCCGGCCGTGGCGGTTCCGGTGTGAGGATTACAGCACGCCGTTGGCCATCTGCTTCGACAGGCAGGACGACCGATAGTCGAAACCGGCCTGCGCCACGACGAGCCTTTTGACGGAGCCAAGCGCCTCCTCGCGCGGTTCGACGGCGCGGCCCTCGGCGTCCTGTGCATGAACCTGTCCGCCCGCCGCCTGGACGAGCTGGATGCCGGCGGCGATGTCCCAGGCGCTGAACTTCGATTCGTAGGCGATGGCGACGCGGCCGACGGCGACATAGGCCAGATGCAGGGCGCAGGAGCCCAGCCGGCGCACGGCGCGGAAGGAGTTGACGAGGTCCGCATGGGCCTCCTGCGCAGCGCGCGAGGGGCGTTCGCCCTCATAGGGCGCATTGGTCAAAACCTCGACCTCCCGGTCGGTGGTGCCGCGCAGGAAATGCCTGACCACCTCGCCGTTCAGCGTCAGCCGCCCCTGGTTCGCCAGGAACAGTTCCTCGCGGACCGGATCGTAGACGACGCCACACACCGGCTCACCCTTGTGGTAGGCGGCGATGGAGACGCAGAAGAAGGGCAGGCCCGAGGCGAAGTTGCTGGTGCCGTCGATCGGATCGATGATCCAGGTCGTGTCGCCTTCGCCCTGCCAGCCGCCTTCCTCGCCGAGGATGCGGGAGGCGGGGATACGCGACCAGATCGTGTCGCAGGCGGCCCGCTCGGCCGCCTTGTCGGAGGCCGTCACGATATCGAAGAAGCCGGCCTTCTGCTGGGTTACAAGGCTCTCGGGGCTGGCATTGACGAAGCCCCGATGCGCCACCATGCCGGCGGCGAGCGCAGCCTCGCAGGCCACGCTTGCGATCGTTTCGGAGAGGTCTTTGGTGATGGGCTTGGAGAGGGTCATGCGGCTTTTCCGAGAGTGGTGGCTTCATGTTCCGGCAGGATCCAGACCGGCCGGCTATCGATGGAAAGACCGAGCGTCTGGCCGACTTCGGCAACGCCGGTCTTGTAATAGTCAGTATCGAGGAAGACGCATTCCTGGCCTTCGATATCCGTGAGATATTCGACATAGGCGCCCTGGAAGACGACCCGGCGCACCTTTGCCTGCATCGCGCCGGCGGCGTCGACGCGAATATGCTCCGGCCGGACCACGCAGCGAACGGCCTGGCCGGTCTTGAAGTCGCGGCCGCCGCGCGCCAGCGTGAAGGCGACCGTCGAGGCGATGCGCACGCGCACCGTCGTGTCGTCCACGGCCTCCACCTTGCCGTTGAGGATGTTTGCCTTGCCCATGAATTCGGCGACGAAGCCGGTGCCGGGGCGGGAATAGACGTTGAGCGGGCTGTCGTCCTGCTCGATCACGCCGCCGCGCATGACGACCACGCGGTCGGAGATCGCCATGGCCTCGCTCTGGTCGTGGGTGACGTAGAGGCTGGTGATGCCGAGGCGAAGCTGGATGGCGCGCAGTTCGTCGCGCATGCGCTCGCGAAGCTGGGCGTCGAGGTTGGAAAGCGGTTCGTCGAACAGCAGCACCTTCGGCTGCGTGACGACGGCGCGGGCGAGCGCCACGCGCTGCTGCTGGCCGCCCGACAGGCGCGAGGGCGAGCGGTCGGCATACTGGGCGAGCGCCATGGTCTCGAGGATGTTGTCGACGCGGTCCTTCATCTCGGCCTTCGGCAGGGAAAGCAGGCGCACGCCGTATTCGACATTCTCGCGCACCGTCATGTGCGGGAAGAGGGCGTAGCTCTGGAAGACCATGCCGACATTGCGCGCGTTGACGGGTACGTTCGTGACGTCGCGGCCACCGATGGTGATGGTGCCGTCGGAGGGCGTCTCGAAGCCGGCGAGCATGCGCAGCGTCGTCGTCTTGCCGCAGCCGGACGGGCCGAGCAGGGTGACGAGCGTGCCTTCCTCGATGGTGAGGTTCAGCTTGTCGACGGCGGTGGCGCCGGCCACGCCCGGAAAGCGCTTGGTGATGTTGGAAAAGATGACTTTCGACATGGGGCTTACCTCTTCGATGTCGAATTGAGAACGAGCTGCATGACCGCCAGGATGGCGAGCACGACGAAGACGAGGATGCTGCAATAGGCCGCCGCGACGCCGAGCTTCAGCGTTTCCACCTGCGAGAGAATGGTGACGGTGATGAGCGTCCAGTTGGCCGAGACGAGGAAGATGACCGCCGACAGCGTCGTCAGGGAGCGCGTGAAGGCGTAGGAGAGCGAGGTGAACAGCGCAGGCTTCAGCAGCGGCAGCGTGACCTGGAAGAAGGTGCGCGTGTTCGAGGCGCCGAGGATGGTGGACGCCTCCTCGATGGACTTGTCGATCTGGCGCAGCTGGTTGGAACCGGCCTCGATGCCGACCTGCAGGTTCTTCACCACCATGGCGGCGATGACGATGAAGGCGGTGCCGGTCAGGAGCAGCGGCGGTGCGTTGAAGGTGCTGACATAGCCGATGCCGAGGATGGTGCCGGGCGCCGCGAAGGAGAGCAGGGTGCCCCAGCGCAGCAGGAAGCTGCCGGGAAACGCCTTGCGGATCAGCAGATAGGCGATCAGCATGCCGGCAATGGCGGTGACCGGCGTGGCGATGCTGGCCAGCAGCAGCGAATTGCTGAGCGTGTGGAAGCCGGCCGTGAAGACGGTCGCGTAGTGGTCGAGCGTCAGCGTGTTGTTGACGCCGGGCAGCTTGGTGAAGGAGACGTAGACGACCGTCAGGTAGAAGAGCAGGATCGTGAAGGCGATAGCGTAACAGCCGATGGTGAGCGGCACGACCACGGAGCCGGAAATGCGGATCGTCTGGGCGGACGGCTTGCCGGTTACGGTCACGTAGCTGCGCTTGCTCACCCAGTAGCGGTGGACGAGGAAGGCCGTCATCGAGGGCACCAGCATGAGGCTTGCGAGCAGCGCGCCGGCCTGCAGGTTGAAGTAGCCGACCATCTGCGAATAGGCCTCGACGGCGAGCGTGTTGTAATTACCGCCGATCAGCATCGGGTTGCCGAAATCCTCGACCGATTTGACGAAGACGAGCAACGTCGAGGAGAGGATCGCCGGCGTCACCAGCGGCAAAGTCACCCGCGAGAAGGTCGTCCAGCGCGAGGCGCCCAGCGAGGCCGAGGCATCTTCCAGCGCGGTGTCGATCGACTGCAGCATGCCGCGGATGTTGAGATAGGCGATGGGCGTGAAGGCCAGCGACTGGATCAGCACCAGGCTATGAAAGCCGTAGACATTGGCGTTGCGGATGCCGAGCAGTTCGCGGGTGATGAGACCCGAGCGGCCGAAGAGAATGACCACGGCCAGCGCCATGACGAAGGGCGGCGAGATGATCGGCAGCAGCGCCACGCCATGTACGAAGGTCTTCCCCGGCATGGTGGTGCGCGTCGCGGAAAAGGCGAGCAGGAAGCCGGCGGCTGTGGCGATCACCGCGGAGGTCGCGCCGAGCAGCAGCGTGTTGGCGAACGACGTCCAGACGAAAGACTGGGACAGCGTGTCGACGAGAACGCCGAGATCGAAACCCTTGTCGGTGACGACGGCCTGCTTCATCACGGTGAATATGGGCAGGGCGGCGAAGATGAGCACCGAGAGCGTGACGAGGGCGAAGATGCCGAACAGCCAGGGGTCGACGACGATCTTGCGCAGGAAGGCTGGCGATGCCCCGGTCCTGCCGGACGGGGCCGCTTGCGAAACGAGGGTCATGGAAAAGGCTCCTTGGGCAATTCCAGGGGCGGCTTTCCGCTCGGAATCGCATGTCGTCAAAGGAAGGGGGCTTTCCCGCTTCGGAGAAAAGCGGGAAAGCCTGCCTGCTGTTACTTGGCGTCAGCCTTGTGGCGCACGTCGTTTTCGTAGCGCTCCAGCAGGCGTGCGCGGTTCTCGCCGGCCCAGGTGAAGTTGTAGTCGATCATCTTCACATTGGTGAGGTCGATCTTGGCCTCGGGGTTCTTGTAGCCCGGCACGATGGGGCCGCGGAACGTGGCGCCGATGGCGGCCTGGCCCTTTTCGGTCAGGATCCAGTCGAGGAAGGCGGCGGCGCCCTTGGCCTGTTCTTCCGGCGCGTTGGCGATGGCCGCGGCGGCGTTCACTTCAAAGCCGGTGCCTTCTTCCGGGAAGGAATAGCCGACCGGATAGCCCTGGGCGAGCGCGGCTTCGATGTCCTGCGTATAGGCCATCGCGAGCGCGATCTCGTTGTTGGCGACCATGCGCGAGGGCGCGACGCCCGAACGGGTGTACTGCACCACGTTCTTGTCGATCTCCTTCATCAGGGCGAAGGCGGGTTCCTCGCCGTCGAGCTGGACGATGGAGGCGAGCGCGACATAGGCCGTGCCCGAGGATGCCGGATGGGCCAGCGCGATGCTGTCCTTGAAGGCCGGATCGGCGAAGGACTTCCAGCTCGTCGGCGGCTTGGCGCCGATTTCGTCGAGAACCTGCTGGCTGTAGGCGAAGACGATGGGCGACAGCGAGATCGGCGTCCAGCGGCCTTCCTTGTCGGTGTAGCGCGGATCGACCTTCTCGACGCCGGCCGTCTTGTGCGCGGCGAGCAGGCCTTCGGACGCGGCCTGGATGAAGTTGTCGGCTGCGCCGGCGAGCCACAGGCCGGCCTGCGGATTGGCCTTCTCGGCGCGGATACGGGCGAGGATTTCACCCGCGCCGATGCGCACGAACTGCGCCTCGATACCGGTATCGTCCTTGAATGCCTTCAGGACGGCGCCGCAATCGTCTTCCGACATCGGGCAATAGACGGTCATGCCGGCCGCCTCGGCGCCACCGGCCGAGAACACATGCGAGCACAGGACTGCAAGCGCTGAAGCCAGCGCGAAACGGCGTTTCATATCGATTTCCTCCAGGTGAACGTCACGGCCTCCCGTGAAGGCCTCTTCAAGGCTTCCAGGTCTCTCTCACCGTGCGTGGCGCCTTGTTTAGTGAAGAAATCTACATTTGTCAAAAGAAATGTAATTAAGCTACATTTCTTTCTTCTCCTGTAGTCCGTCGGGCAAGCCAGCCTATGCAAAGCCGTCCTATTCACCCGCCACGACAAGTCCCGGCACCGCCGCGGCCAGCGCCTCGAAGCCGGGCTTCTGGCGCGCCTTGGCGTCGGTGATGAGATGGGCCATCTCCCCCGTCTCGCAGAAGACCGAGCGGCTGACGACGCCGACCTTGGAATGATCGGCGAGGATGATCGTGCGGCCGGAATTGCGCACCATGGCGCGGGCGATCTCCGCGCCGTGCAGGAAGTAGTTCATGGCGCCCATCGTGGCGTCGACACCCCAGGGGGCGAGCAGCGCGACATCGGCGCGGTAGCGCTGGATGTCGTTGATCGTCGCCTCGCCGTAAGTTTCCATCGGGTCCTGCTTGACGTTGCCGGCGAGCAGGATGACGCGAGTGCCGCGCGAAAGCTCGCCCGGCCGTTCCGTCAACTGGCTCGCGACGTCGATGGAATTGGTCAGGATGGTGAGGTTGGTAAGCCCTGTCGGGCCGGCCAGCGCCTCGGCCATGGTCGAGCTGGTCGAGCCGGCATCCATGAAGATCGTCTGGCCGCTTTCCAGATAGCCGAGCGCGGTGGCGCAGATCGTGCGCTTTTCCTGAAGGCGGAGCGTGATGCGCACGCCGAAGGTCGTATCCTCGCGCGCGGCCATGGGAATGGCGCCGCCACGCACCCGGCGCAATTCCCCGGCCACTTCCATTTCCATGAGGTCGCGGCGGATCGTTTCGCGGGAGACGCCGAAGTCCTCGACGATGCGGTCGATCGACACCTGGCCATAGGCCGCAAGCAGCGAACGGATCTTTTGCTGGCGCTCTTCTTGCCACATCGCGCGGTCTCCTTTGCTGCTCCTATTGATAGGCGACGCCTCGCTTTGCCACAAGCGCCATATCTATCGCCGCATAAAAACTCACTTTGCCAACTAAAACACATATTGCCACATTGACGATTTGCATGTACGAAGAAAGCAGAGGCCGAAAATGGCCCCGTCAAACCCTTCAATCAGTCGGAAAACAGCGCCGACGCACCAACCCGCATGACTGTGCGGGCGCGATGGCGGCTGCCTTGAAACCGGGAAAGCATCGAAGAGAGAATGACCAGCGCCGCCCCTATCGATGACCAGCATGTGGCCTTTGCCGTGGAACTGGCGGATGTCGCCCGCACCGTGCTGCGGGAAAACGACATGGCGCATGTCGACGTCACCGTAAAACCGGACCGCAGCCTCGTCACCGCGATGGACATCCTCATCGAGGACCGGTTGCGCGAGATGATTTCCGCGCGCTATCCGACCCATGGCATCATCGGCGAGGAACGCGACTGGGTGCGCCCCGGCAGCGATCATGTCTGGGTGCTCGACCCCATCGACGGCACGACGGCCTTCATTGCCGGCCTGCCGTATTATGGCACGCTGATCGCGCTTGCCGTCGGCGGCGTGCCGCGGCTCGGCATCATCGACATTCCCGCCATCGATTCCCGCTGGATCGGCGCCGAGGGCCGCCAGACGACGCGCAACGGCCGGCCGATCCGCGTGCGCGCCTGCCCCGCGATCGGGCAGGCGATCATGACCAACAGCAACCAGGATTATTTCGCTCCCGCCGAGCGTCCCGCGCTCGACCGGCTGCGGGCCGTCACCGGCGCGCGCTCCTATGGCGGGGCAAGCCTCAACTACGGCCTGCTCTCCGACGGGCGAACCGACCTTGCGCTCGACGGCGGTCAGAAGGTCTTCGATTTCGCGCCGTTCCGGCCCATCGTGGAAGGAGCGGGCGGCATCGTCACCGACTGGGCCGGCGCGCCGCTGACGCTGGAAAGCTCCGGCCAGCTCCTGGGTGCGGGCGACGCCGCCGTGCACCGCCAGGCGCTCGATCTGATTACCGACCTGAAGGCCGCCAAGGCCAGCGCGTAGCCTCGAAGACGAAAAAGGGGGAACCCATGGGCATAGCGATTTCCAATCTCTCGGTGAAATACGGGGCCGAGACCGTCATTTCCGGTCTGTCCCTCGACATTCCCGAGGGCTGCTTCTTCACGCTGCTGGGGCCGTCCGGCTGCGGCAAGACCACGCTCTTGCGCACCATCGCGGGCTTCGCCCCGGCGAGCGGCGGGCATATCCGCTTCGGCGGCCGCGACGTCACCGAGCTTCCGCCGCACAAGCGCGCCATCGGCATGGTCTTTCAGGACTACGCTCTTTTCCCCGACAAGACGGTGGCCGACAATGTCGCCTATGGCCTTCGCGCCCGCGGCGAGAAAGGCCCCGGCGTTCTCGACAAGGTGAAGGTCGCGCTGGAGCGCGTCGGCCTCGGCCATGTCATGGGCCGTCACCCGGCCGCCCTTTCTGGCGGCCAGCGCCAGCGCGTGGCGCTCGCCCGCGCCCTCGTCATCAAGCCGGCCGTGCTTTTGATGGACGAACCGCTTTCCAACCTCGACGCCAAGCTGCGCGTGCAGATTCGCGAGACGATCATCGAACTGCAGCGCGAAGCGAACATCACGACGGTCTTCGTGACGCACGACCAGGAGGAAGCCCTCTCCATGTCCGATCTCATCGGCGTGATGAACAAGGGCAAGGTCGAGCAGCTCGGCACGCCGCAGCAGATCTACGCGACGCCGCGCACCGGCTATGTCGCCGATTTCGTCGGCGCGGCCAACCGTTCCGAAGTGTCCGTGCGCCCGGCTTCCGCCGGCCTCGTCGAGGTCGAGTTCGCCGGCAGCCGCCTCGTGGCGACCGATGCGCTCGAAGGCCCGGCCGAGCGGGGCCTGCTCGTGCTGCGTCCCGAGGACCTGAAGATTTCCGCCGCGCCCGTCGATGGCCGGCAGTCACTGCCCGCGACGATCCGCGGCCGGCAATATCTCGGCGCGCGCACCAGCTACAGCGTCGAATGCGCGGGCGGTCTCGTCCTCAATGCCGAAATGCACGGCGCGGGGCACGACGCCTTCCTGCCGGGCGCCAGTGTCCATCTCGGTTTCGAGCCGGCAGCGGCCCGGGTGATCCGCTCATGACCCGCGTCGATCTCCGCTCTCCCTGGCCGTGGCTTTCGGCGCTTGCGCTGGGCCTTCTCGGCATCTTCGTGCTCTATCCGCTGCTCTACATCTTCACGGCGAGCTTCGTCGGGGAGGGCCGCTCGGGCTGGCTGCAGCTCATGGAGGATGGGCGCAGCCTTGCGGCCATCGGCAACACGCTGCTGCTCGCGACCGTCGTCACGTTGTTCTCCACGCTGATCGGCGTGCCGCTCGCCTATGTCTCGGCGCGCTACCGCTTCCGCGGCAAGATGTTCATCACGCTGCTGCCGCTCATCACGCTCGTCATCCCGGAAGTGGTGACGGCCCAGACCTGGCTGATGATCCTCGGCAACAACGGCGTCGTCACCCGGTTCCTGAAGGCCTACGGCATCTTCCTGCCGAGCTTCTACGGCTGGTTCGGCCTCATCACGTCGATGAGCTTCATCTATTACACCTATGTCTATATCGGCACGGTGGCGGCCATCGGCAAGTTCGACGCGCAGCTCGAAGAGGCCGCCCAGAGCCTCGGCACGGCGCCCGTTCGTTCGCGTTTCGACGTGATGCTGCCGGTCATCCGCCCGGCGATCCTCGCCTCGGCGCTGCTCGTCTTCACCATGGTCGTCGGCAACTTCGCCATCTCCACCATCCTCGGCCACAATGTGCCGCTGCTGTCGGTGGCGATCTACCAGGCGGCCGTCGCGGAGGGCGCGTCCAACCTCACCATGCAGAGCACGCTTGCCAGCACTTCGGTGCTGATCGTCATGGCCGTGCTCTTCATCAATCGCCGCATCATCGCCAAGGGCCGTTACGAGATCGTCCAGGGGAGGGGGGGCAAGCCGCAGCCGCTGAGGGGGACGCAAGGCGTGCTCGTCAGCGGCGCGGCTGGCATCGTCGTCGCCGTCTCGCTGCTGCCGCTCGTCACCATCGCGGTCGGCGCCTTCACGGTCTCGCGCGGCCCGGTCATGCGCTGGGGCGAATGGACGCTCGACAACATGGCGCGCGTCTTCATCACCGCGCCCGGCCCGCTGGTCAACTCGATCGTCTATGCCGGTATCGCCACCGTCATCTCGGTCGCCTTCTCCACACTGGTGAGCTACCTCGTCGTCAAGAAGCCGAACCTCGTCACGCCGCTGATCGACTATGTCTCGGCCATTCCGCTGGCGCTGTCCGGCACGGTGCTCGGCGTCGGCCTGCTGGCCTCGTTCAATGGCGGCTTCCTGGCGCTGACGGGCACCTCGACGATCATCGTGCTTGCCTATGTCATCCGTCGCATGCCCTTCGGCATGCGCAACGGCCAGGCGATCCTGCACAACATCCCGAACTCCATCGAGGAGGCCTCGATCAGCCTCGGCTCGCCGCCGCTGCGCACCTTCCTGCGCGTCGTGCTGCCGATGATGCTGCCCGCCGTCGCCTCCGCCGCGATCCTGACCTGGACGACCACGGTTTCCGAACTCTCGGCCTCGCTGCTCGTCTATTCCGGCGGGCGGGAAACCCTGCCGATCCAGATCTTCCGGCTCATCGATTCCGGCCTGATGGCCTACGCCTCGGCCTATGGCCTGGTGCTGGTCGCCGTGATCCTCGTGCCCGTCGTCATCGCCACCACCGTTTTCAAGGTCGACCTGTTCGCCTCGAAATGAAGACCCGACCGGCCGCGTGAGGGACGCGGCCGTCTCAACCACCAAGGAGGAACTGCCATGAAGAAACTTGCCGCAACCACGCTGCTGCTGACCGGCCTTGCCGCCGGCGCCAATGCCGCCGATCCAGTCATCTACACCACCAATCCGGTGCCGGCCGTCGAAGCCGTGCAGGCCGTCATCAAGGAGAAGGCGGGGCTTACCACCGGCATCATCACCGGCGGCAGCGGCGTTCTGCTGCGCCGTATCGAGGCGGAGAAGGCCGCGCCCCAGGGCGACGTCTTCTGGTCGTCTTCGGCCAACACGATGGGCGCCTTCAAGGACGTGCTCGAACCCTATGCCTCGCCGGAACTTGCCGCCGTACCGGCGGACCTGCGCGTCGCCGACGATTATTTCCAGCCGGCCAACGTCCATGTCGTGACGCTGATGGTCAACACCGACCAGCTCAACGGCACGGCCGCGCCCGCCGACTGGAAGGACCTCGCCGATCCGGCCTGGAAGGGCCGCATCATCCTTCCCGATCCGTCGAACAGCTCGACCGGCTACACCATCGTCTGGGGTCTTTCCAAGCTGCTCGACGCGGAGACCTACAAGGCGGTCGTCGCCAATCTCGTCGTTTCCTCCTCGTCCTCGGCCGTGCCGAAGGGCGTCGCGATGGGCGAATATGCCGCCGGCATCACCTTCGAGACGAACAGCTACAGCTATGTCGACGGCGGCCAGACGGAGATCAGCATCGTGTATCCGTCCTCCGGCACGTTCACGACGCCGGAATATTCCGCGCTCGTGAAGGGCGGCCCGGCGGGTGAGGACGCCAAGAAGGCGATCGACGCGCTGCTGTCCAAGGAATCGCAGATCGAGCTGCTGAAGGTCGCCTTCCGCCGCCCGAGCCGCACCGACATCAAGGTTTCCGACTACGTCAAGCTGCCGGAACTCTCCTCGATCAAGGTCTTCAAGATCGACGAGGAAGAGGCCGCCAAGAACCGTGACGCCTTCCTCGCCGAATGGGCCAACCTGCCGAAGGCCGGTTCGAGCGAATAACGGTCCTCCCGCGCAAGGACGTCGGCGGAGGTCCGCGCTTCAAGCGCCGGCGTCCTTGTGTCTGGGACGGCGTGTGGGCAATTCTCCTGCCCACACGCCGTTTGTCGTTTTCGCGGCCGCGTTGGCGGGTGCGATTGCCGGGAACCTTTGCGGCGCGCGGCCATTGGGACCTCGAAGGAGGTGCTCATGGCCATCATTCCGAACGATCCCAATCCCAATCTTGGTCTAGGGCCGGGGCCGGGGCCGAGCCCCGTGCCGGACCTGCCACCCATCGACAGGCCGACGCTACCGATCAGGGAACCGGAGCCCGACCGCCTCCCGGACGAAGAGCCCAATCCCAATCCGGACGAAAACGACGCGCCGGAAAAGCAGATGGACCAAAGCGCCGGCTAGAGTTTGTCAGGGGAAAGTGGAAACCGGTTTTCCCGAAAAGACAAACGAAAACAAAGGAATTTAGAGCATGTCTGGTTCAATCTGAACCTGACATGCTCTAGGTCTCCTTGTTGGTGAAACTGACATTGCCGAGGCCGGTGCCGATCGTGACCGCCGCCCACGCTTTGGCGTCCTTCATCCGCGGCAGTTCGGAGAGGCCCTGCACGACGGCATCGTTGTGCATGATGATGAAGGTCGGCTGGTCGGCGATGCGCGGAATGGCCTTGCGCAGGGCCTCCGGCAGGTTGAAGTGCGTGCTTTCCCAATTGCCGCCCGGCAGGTTCTGCCCGCCGCGGGCAATCGAGCCGTCCGCGGCGATGATGCCGGGGCAGCCGACACCGATGACAGGGGCAAGGCCGACACCGGCCTTTTCCGCCTTGCCGATAAGGCCTTCGATGAGCTGCACGAGATAGTCGATGGTGGCGGTGCGCCGCGGTTCGTCGTCGGCGTGGCGCCAGAGCGCGGACTTCCAGACCTTCGCCTCGGAGAAATCCGGCTCGTTCCCCAGCTTGACGACGCCGGCGCGAATGTTGGTGCCGCCGATATCGACGGCGAGAATCGCGTCATGCCCCTTCAGCATCCAGGCGGGCACGAGATGCACCGCGCCGAGAAGCCCAGCTTCGTCGGGGTGATTGGCGATCGCTGCGAGCGTGACCTTCAGCCCTTCGGCTCTCAGAAGCAGTTGGGCGCGGGCAATCGCCATCAGGCCCGCCTTGCTGTCCCGGAAGCCACCACCGACCGCGATCGTCTTCACGCCCTTCCAGGCGTCCTCCTGCAGATAGCGCGCGAGCGTCTCGGCCAGCGCTTCGCCCAGGTCGTCGACGGCGGCACGTACGAGCGCCGCCGCCGTGGTTTCCTCGTCCTTCAGGAACGCGTCGATCTCCTTTTTGGAGAGGTCGTCGGTCGCGGTGTCGCCCAGCGGATCCTCGCCGCCCTTGCGCGCCCGCTTGCGCCAGTCGTCGAGAAGCCTTCGGAAGGCGCCCTTGTTGGCGCGGTCGCCGACGAAACCCGCCTTATCGCGAATTTCCAGGCTGTAGCTCGCCACCGCCACGGCGGGCAGGTCCTCGGCTCCATGGGCGATGAGCGGACCGTTTTCCTCGGTCGATCTGACGGATTGCTTGGCCATGGACGTCTCCCTGCGAACTGCGATGCGGGAGGCAATGCGCCGGACATGGACTTGTTCCCTCGCCCCTTGTCGACGCGCATTCGCGATCTACTTGCCCTTCCAGCAGTGAACAGGAAAAGCGATGAGCGAACATGAAAAATCGTGGCCGTCCGATGCCGCCGCCCGCCACCTTATTCGCCGTCTCGTCGACACGCCGGAGCGCTGGGCGCTCTTTCTCGACATCGACGGCACCCTGCTCGATCTTGCCGCCACGCCGGACGAAATCCAGGTGCCGCTGTCGTTGCCGGGCGATCTGGCGGGGGTTGCCGGACGGCTCGGCGGCGCGCTGGCGCTGGTGACGGGACGCAGCCTTTCCTACGCGGACGGGCTCTTCGCCCCGCACCGCTTTCCCATTGCCGGGCTGCATGGCGCAGAGTTTCGCGCGCCGGACGGGGCGGTGTCCGCCGTCGCCGAGACGGCGGCCTTTGCCATGCTGAAGCGCCGACTGGTGGAGAAGACGGCGTGGATGGAGGGCGTGCTGATCGAGGACAAGGGCGCGGCGGTCGCCGCGCATTACCGGCTGGCGCCCGCCTATGACACGGCCCTCGAGAGCATCATGCGCGATTTCGCGGCGGAGGCGGGGCAGGGCTGGGTTCTGCAACCGGGCAAGATGGTTTTCGAAATCCGCCCCTCGCGCGCCGACAAGGGCGAGGCGGTGGCCGCCTATCTGGAGCAGATGCCCTTTGCGGGGCGTCTGCCAATCGCCATCGGCGACGACCTGACGGACGAAACCATGTTCGCCCTTGCCAATGCGCGCGGCGGCCAGTCGATCCGGGTGGGTTCCCTCAGCACCGCCACGGCGGCGCTGGCGAAGTCCTCGTCCCCCTCCGCGCTCCGCTCGGCGCTCTCGGTGATCGCGGCGGCGGACACGCGCAAGGTCGCCTCCGCCTCGTGAGCCTGGAACCGAAACGCCTCTGCCGGCTTTCTCCTGAAATGCATGGAGGCAATGATGAAGCACAAACTTCTGGCAAGCGATGCGGGCGAACGCACTTACATTCTCGTTCTCGACGAGGGCGAAGAGGCTTTCCGATGTATTGCGGATTTCGTCGAGCGCGAGGGCATCACGGCCGCTTCGCTGACGGCGATCGGCGCCTTCCGGGCCGCGATGATCGCCTTCTTCGCCTATGAGACGAAGAGCTATGAAAAGATCCCGGTCGAGGTGCAGTCGGAAGTGCTCAGCCTGATGGGCGACGTGGCGGTGGACGACAAGGGGAAGGCCAGCCTGCATTTGCATGCGGTGCTCGGCTTTGCCGACGGCAGCACGAAGGGCGGTCATTTCCTCGAGGGGTATGTCCGCCCGACGCTGGAAGTGGTGCTGCGCGAGACGCCGTCTGCCCTGCGGCGCCGACACAATGCCGACCTCGGTATCGCACTGATCGACCTCGCCTAGAGTTTGTCAGGTTCAGATTGAACCAGACATGCTCTAAATTCTTTTGTTTTCGTTTGTCTTTTCGGGAAAACCGGTTCCCACTTTTCCCTGACAAAATTTAGCCGTCCGCGCCGTCCGACCAGAGAGTGCGAAGCGGTCCGTCACGGCCGTAGACCGGGTCTGAGGCCGGGATTGGCAGGGTCGCGATGATCTGAAGCTCGCCTGGCGTTGCCGCGGCCGTCTCGATATCCGCATGCTGGCCGGGCGGATAGGCGCCGACGACCAAGAGATCGCCGCTGGCGCTTTCCCGCTTGTGCCCCGTACCGGCGGGCAGAACCAGACAGTCGCCTGCGCGTACGGAAACGCTTTTGCCATCGGGGCCGCCGAGCAGCAGTTCCGCCGTTCCCTCCGCAATGCCCAGCACCTCATGTGCGCCGACATGGTAGTGCTGATAGGAAAAGACGCCGTTGCGCCAGATATCCTGCCATCCCGCCTCGCGGAACAGCTGTTCAAAGGTGCTCGCGCGGTCCTTCTGCGCCGGCGGCAGGACGTTTCGGTAGATCAGCACGGGCAGGAAGGGGTGGTTGGGCACCCATTCGCTGGCGGGGAAGATGAGGGTTTCGGGTTGTTTCATCGCAGCCTCACTTGTCCGCCTTCGGCGCCTTGCCGAAATCCTTGCGTAACGCGTCCTTGGCCTTTTCCAGAGTCTTGCGGCGACTGTCGGGAAGCTGGTCACCCGCCCGGTTGATGTAGAAGGTCAGCATGGACATGGCCGAGCGGAAGGGGCTCGACTTACGCCGGTCGCTCGTCTCCGCCGACCGCTTGAGGGACGCGGCGATCGTCCTGGCGCTGCGCTGCTTGAAGACGCCGTCCTTCAGGTCCATCGCATCGCTGTTTTCCGTCACGTCCTGCGACCATTTCTTCTTTGCCATGGTCATTCTCCTCGGCGTTGCATGAGGAACTGTGCCGTCCGGCGAATGTTCCGGGAACTCCCGGCCGCATGCCGCATTAGAGATTTGGACACGTTTCCGGAGGTTGAAGCCCATGGACAACAAGGACCGACTGATCCTGGCGCTTGCCGCCCTGCTGCGCGCCGAGCGGGAAACGCGCGGTGCGCTGATGGAGGCCCTGGAGGAGGATTCCATTTCGCGCGAAGCGCTGCTCGCCATTCTTTCCGATCCCATTCCCATCGTCACGCAGGAAGACATCGCGTTTGCCGAACGCTTCGCCCTGTCGAAGCATCTGCCCATCGAGAGGAAGGGTTGATGGCGCCGCGCTCGTTCTGGAAGGGCTATCTGAAGCTCTCGCTGGTCACCTGCCCGGTGGCCATGTCTCCGGCCATCTCGCAGGAGGACAAGATCCGCTTCCGCACGCTCAACGGCAAGACCGGCAATCCGGTGGTCAGCCGCTATGTCGATGCCGTCACCGGCAAGGCGGTGAACGAGGACGACGAGGTGAAGGGCTATCCGCGCGGCGAGGACGACTATGTGATGCTGGAGGACGAGGAGATCGAGGCGGTTGCGCTGGAAAGCACGCGCACCATCGACATCGAGACCTTCGTGCCGCGCGAATCCATCGCATGGATCTGGTACGATTCCCCGCATTATCTCGTGCCGAACGATGCGGTCGGCGAGGAGGCGTTTTCCGTCATTCGCGAGGCCATGGCCTCGACCGGCACGGTCGGCATTTCCCGGCTGGTGCTCTATCGCCGCGAACGGGCAGTGATGCTGGAGCCGCGCGGCAAGGGCATCGTCCTGTGGACGCTACGTTATGGCGACGAGGTGCGCGAGGAGAAGGATTATTTTGCCGGGCTCAAGCAGGTGAAACCGGAATCGAAAGCCCTGTCGCTGGTCAAGACGCTCATCAAGGAGCGCACGAAGGACTGGGATCCGAAGATGGCGGACGATCCGGTGCAGGAACGGCTGCTCGATATCATCGCGGCGAAGAAGAAGGGCCGCAAGCGCCCCGCCAAGACCAAGACGCCGCCGCCGTCGACAGGCAATGTCATCAATATCATGGATGCCCTGCGCAAGAGCATCAAGGCGGAAGGCAAGGGCAAATAGGTCACTCCCTGGCCTTGTCTTTCAGGGGCATTGCAGCCTTGGTGAAGTCTTCCCATGGATCGGCCTTGAGGGCATGCAGGCGCGTCGGCGTATTCTCGACGGTGAAGTAGGCCGGGCCGATATCGGCGTTGAGCTCGTCCCAGGCGAGCGGCATGGAAACGGCCGCACCGGGTCGGGCGCGCGTGGAATAGGGCGCCACCGCCGTCATGCCGCGCTGGTTGCGCAGGTAGTCGATGAGGATTTTGCCGCGCCGCTTCGACTTGGTGATGGTGGACACGTATTTGTCGGGGCTGTCCTTGGCCATGGCATCGGCGATGCCCTTGCAGAACGCCTTGACCGCGGGCCAGCGCGCCGAGGGTTTCAGGGGGGCGCAGACATGCAGACCCTTGCCGCCGGACGTCTTGACGAAAGCGTTGAGCCCGGCCGCCTCGAGACGCTGTCGCGTTTCCTCCGCTCCGTTGATGACCGCCTGCCAGGCGACGCCCTCGCCGGGGTCGAGGTCCATGATGATGCGGTCCGGTCGTTCCCAATCGGCGAGCGTCGAGCCCCAGGGGTGGATTTCCAGCACCGCCGACTGCACGAGGCCCATAAGCCCGTCGATGTCCTCGATGGCGACATAGGGTTCGTCATCCTTCTCCGCCGGGTCCTGCACCTCGACGATGTTGGCATTGATGCCCTTCCAGGCGTGTTTCTGGAAGAAGGTCTGGCCGTCTATGCCGCTTGGCGCGCGCAGCAGGGCGAGGGGACGGCCGACGATGTGAGGAGCGATATAGCGCCAGACCTCGGTGTAGTAGTCGGCAAGCCCTTCCTTGGTGACGCCCTCGTCCGGCCAGTAGACGCGATCGGGATGGGTAAGGCGCACGGTGCGGCGGGTTGGTCTTTCGGCCTCGGTCGCTGTGGTTTTCGTCCGTGTCTTCGGCATTTCGGCGATGACCTCCGTGGCTGGCTTGTCTTCCCTCAGGCCCCGGAAGGAAGCATGACGCAGATGCCCGTCGGCCGTCCAGGCGCGAAATTCCACCTCCGCCACCAGTTCCGGCCGGACATAGCGCGCCTGCCGCGCCTCGTCCGCCGTCAGCTTGCGGCCGAAGGGGCTTTCGTCCGTGCGCATGCGCGAGAGGCGCTTGAAGAGATCGGCGGCGACGGGGGCGCTGAAGCCGGTGCCGACGCGGCCGACCGGCTCCAGCTTGCCACTCTTGTAGACACCGAGCACGAGCGACCCGATGGCCTGGCGTGAGACGGTGGAGGGCACGTAACCGCCGATGACGAATTCCTGCCGGGCCGAGCATTTCGACTTGATCCAGCTTTTGCTGCGTCCTTCGCGATAGGGCGCGTCGCGCAGCTTGGAGACAACGCCTTCGAGACTGAGCCGGCAGGCATGGCGCAGCACCAGCGCGCCATTCTCGTCGAAATGGCCGCTGTAGCGCAGGATGCCGGCGGTTCCCGGAACCAGTTTTTCCAGCAGCGCCTTGCGCTCTTCCAGCGGCATGCGGGTCAGGTCGTAGCCGTCGAGATGGAGGAGATCGAAGGCGTAGAAGACGAAGCGGTCGTCGCGCCCTGCGCTGAGATCTGCCTGCAGGGCGGAGAAATCCGAGGCGCCGGCACCGGTTTCCACCACAAGCTCGCCGTCGATGAGCGCCGTGCCGACCGGCAAGGCCTGAAGTGCCGCGGTGACGCCCTTGCCGAACTTCTTCGTCCAGTCGAGCCCGCTACGGGTGAAGAGTTTCACCCGCCCCGCCT
This sequence comes from Shinella sp. G-2, assembly GCF_050172695.1. Classification (NCBI taxonomy): domain Bacteria; kingdom Pseudomonadati; phylum Pseudomonadota; class Alphaproteobacteria; order Hyphomicrobiales; family Rhizobiaceae; genus Shinella; species Shinella sp. G-2. Next base: position 36,380 of record NZ_JBBEYH010000033.1, read on the forward strand.
CGATGCGCGCCTGAAGCCGGTAGCCGTCGAACTTGATCTCGTGCAGCCAGCGGTCGCCGGGCGGCGGCGTGCTGGCAAGGGTGGCGAGCGTCGGCGGCAGGAAATCCGGCAGCTTTGCCTTGCGCGCACCCTTGATGCCGGACGGATCGGGCGCCTCTGCTTCGGGCGTTTCCGCTTTGGCCTTGGCAGCCTTGCGGGAGGATTTGCGGATGCGACCCGTCCGGGAGGACCAGCCTGGCTCTTCTCCGGCGACCGCGGCGATCTCTCGTCCCGTCTTCACCGACCGGGGCTGCTCCTTAAGGAGGTCATCGTCGCCCTCGGCCACGGCGAATTCGTCGTCGCCCTTGATCAGCAGCCAGTTCTCCCGCTTTTCGCCCGGCTTGCCGTGCATGCGCACGAGATGCCAGCGGCCGCGCAGTTTCTCGCCGTCGAGCGAAAATTCGAGATGGCCTTTCGCATAGGCTTTCCGCGCGTCGCCGATCGGCTCCCAGGTGCCGCGGTCCCAGACGATGACGGTGCCGCCGCCATATTCGCCCTTGGGGATCGTGCCCTCGAAATCGCCATAGGCGAGGGGGTGGTCCTCCACATGCACGGCGAGCCGCTTTTCGCTGGGGACAAGGCTCGGGCCGCGCGTCACCGCCCAGCTTTTGAGCACGCCGTCCATTTCGAGACGAAAATCATAGTGGAGCCGCGTCGCATCGTGTTTCTGGACGACGAAGCTGTGACCGCCTTTCCGGCCCTTGCGTCCCTTGGGTTCGGACGTGGCCTTGAAATCCCGTTTCTGCCTGTAGACGTCGAGGGTCGCCATGCTCACCCCGCCTTTCGGCGACGCGCCGCCGGCTTGTGTGTGGCGGGTTTCTTCGTGCCGCGCTTGACGGCCTTGCCGTCTTTGCCAGCGCTCTGGCGCAGGGCCTCCATGAGGTCGATGACCTTGCCTTCGGCCTTCGGTTTGACCGGCTTGATCTTCCGCCCTTCGATCTTCGCCTTCACCACTTCCGCCAACGCGGCATCGTAGCGGTCATCGAAGGTCTTCGGATCGAAACGGCCGCTCTTCGTGCGGATGATGTGCTCGGCGAGTTCCAGCATCTCGCCCTTGAGCTTGATGTCTGGAATGTCCGCAAAGGCGTCCTCCGCCGAGCGCACCTCGTAGTCGTAGTTCAGCGTCGTTGCGACGAGACCGTCCGCCTCGGCGCGGATGAGGAGCGTGCGCACGCGGCGGAAGAGGACGGTCTCGGCCAGCGCCGCCACCTTCTGCGCCTTCATGCCGTCACGGATCAGGGCGAAAGCCTCCTCGGCGTGGCGGTCGGAGGGGGCGAGGTAGTAGGGCTTGTCGAAATAGAGATCGTCGATGTCGCCGCAGGCGATGAAGGCCTCGACCGCCAGGGTCTTGTCGCTTTCGGGCACGGCGGCCGCGACCTCTTCGGCGTCGAGCGCGATATAATCGTTCTCGCCCGCCTCGTAGCCCTTCACCTGGTCCCCGCGCTCCACCACCTTGCCCGTCTCGCTGTCGACGAACTCGCGGTGCAGCCGGTGGCCGGTGCGGCGGTTGAGCATATGGAAGGAAATGCGCTCGTTCGTCGAGGCGGCCGTGTAGAGCGCGACCGGACAGACCAGTTCGCCCACCTTCAGGAAACCTTTCCAGTTCGCTCTTGGCGCCACCGTAGCACTCCGTTCCAAAGCGGAGGCAATGCCCGGCCTGTCGTCTTTGTTCCGGCGCGCCCGGTTTCCGCCTGGGACGAACGGCAAAAAAAGACCGCCGCGAAACGGTGCGTTTCGCGGCGGCGGTTTTGGATGACGGCAGCGCTGGTTAAGCTGCGTAGGCCATGCCCGTGCGGCCGGACTGCGGCGCAGCGCCGGCATTGCCCAATTTGAACTGGGCCAGCAACGCGTTGAGTTCCGCGGCCTCGACGGCAAGGCCATGGCTGGCGGCCGTCTGTTCCTCTACCATCGCGGCGTTCTGCTGCGTGCCCTGGTCCATCGTGTTGACGGCCATGTTGATCTCGTTGAGACCCGTCGACTGCTCGCGTGCGGCAAGCACGATGGCATTCACATGGCCGTTGATCTCCTGCACCTCGCGCACGATGGCTTCGAGGGCCGCGCCCGTCTCGTCGACCAGCGACACGCCGGAACGGACCTGGTCGCTGGACGTCGTGATGAGCGCCTTGATCTCCTTGGCCGCATTGGCCGAGCGCTGGGCGAGCTCGCGCACTTCCTGCGCCACGACCGCAAAGCCCTTGCCGGCTTCGCCCGCACGCGCTGCTTCCACGCCGGCGTTCAGCGCCAAGAGGTTGGTCTGGAAGGCGATGTCGTCGATGACGCCGATGATGTTGGAGATCTCGTGCGAGGACTTCTCGATGCCCTGCATGGCCGAGACGGCGCGGCGCACCACCTCGCCCGACTTCTCGGCACCCGTGCGGGTGCGCGAGACGAGCGAGCCGACTTCCTCGGCCCGGCGGGTCGAGTCCTTGACGGTGGTGGTGATCTCTTCCAGCGCGGCGGCGGTTTCCTCGACGGAGGCGGCCTGCTGTTCGGTGCGGCGCGCAAGCTGGTCGGCGGAGGCGCGGATTTCGCTGGCGCCGCCATCGATGGCCATCGCCTTTTCACCGACCGTCGACAGGGCCTTGTGCAGCTTGGTCACGGAATGGTTGAAGTCGCTGCGCAGGCGATCGAGATCGCCGGCAAAGGGCGTGTCGATCCGCGAGGCGAGGTCGCCTTCGGCAAGGCGGCCGAGGGCATCGGCGACGGAGCCGACCGCGAAATTGACGTTGCGGGCTTCCTCGGCCTTGATCGCCTCGCGGTGCTGGCGCTCCTGTTCGGTGAGGCTCTGGTTTTCCTCCGCTTCACGGGCAAGGCGGCCACGTTCGATGATGTTCTCGCGGAACACGGCGACGGCGGCGGCCATCTGGCCGATCTCGTCCTTGCGGTCGCGGTCGGGGATTTCCTCCGAAACATCGCCGCGGGCAAGCTTGCTCATCATGCCGGTCATGCGCATCACCGGCTTGACGACGAGGCTGGAAAGCAGCAGCGAGAGAACGCCGATCATGGCGAGAACGCCGACGACGGTGCCGATGGTGGCGGCGAGGCGGAATTCGGAAATGCCGGCATAGGCCATGTCGCGGTCGACGATCAGGCAGAGATACCAGCTGTCGAGCACCGGAAGACCTGCCACCGGCACGAAGCTGACGAGCACGCGCTTGCCGCCAAGCTCGGTTTCCATCAGGCCCTTGCCGTCGATGGCGGGCGTTTCCTGCGGGAAGACGTCCGTCAGGGGCTTGGCCACCAGATCGCCATTGGGATGGACGAGCACGGTGCCGGACTTGTTGACGAGGAAGGCGGAGCCCATGCCGCCGAGATCGACCTCACCGATCATGCCGAGCAGGCCCTGCAGCGGGAAGTCGGTGCCGGCGATGCCCATGAGCTTGCCGTCACGCATGACGGGCGCGGTGGCGCTGATCACCAGCTTCTGCGTGGCGGAATCCACGTAAGGGTCCGTCAGAACCGGTGCGCCGCGGGCGACCGTGTCCTTGTACCAGCCGCGCTTGCGCGGGTCGTAACCCTCCGGCATCTTGGCGTCCGGGAGGCGGGTCATGACGCCCTCCTCGCTGCCGAAATAGACCAGGGCGAATTCCTTGGCGAGCAGCGGGTTGTTGAAGCCCCGGAGGATTTCGTCGGCGCTCTGCGTATGGCTCACGCCGGCGCCGACCAGTTCCGTCAGCATGACGCGCGCATTCAGCCAGTTGGCGATGCCATTGGCGGCCAGTTCGCCGGAGGACTGGATCTCCGACGCGACGCCGCTGGATGTCGCATTGCGCTGCAGGCTGTCGATATAGACCGAAAAGCCGCAGAAGGCCGCCACGACGGCAAGCGAGGCCGCCAGGAGTATCTTGGTCATAAGGTTGAGACGTGCGCTCAAGGAATTCCCCCCGTATTCCACCATCGACCGCATGCCCTGGAAAGGCTCGGATCCGGCAGGTCAAAAATGTCTTGGAAATTGTGCCGTCATGGCGGTGACGAAGCGAATGCGCTCCCGGGCCGTGAGAGTGGAGGCAGATGGTTAAAACTCGCCTAAAAGGCGCAGTAGCAGTTTTTGCCTATTGGGTTGAGAAAGGGTGCTCGCGGCACCTCGGTGTCGCGGCTATCCGCAGCCGCAAAACCGCGGAAGACCACCGGGCAGTCGCATTTGCCGGGGAAATGCACCTTTCCCCGCGTTCCGGCGGTTGCCTGTCCGGTGTCGGCATGTTCAAAAAGACGTACCTGAATTGTCCAGGTTTCCGTTCGCCGTCAAAGCCGGGCGGGAGCTTGAGGGGGAGTATTGCGTGACTGCGAGGACATTCGGCAAGTCGTCAGTCGAGGCCGTTCAACGTGAGAGGGAGCGGCTGGCCGCCCTTGAAAACCTCGATCTTCTCAACAGCCCGCGGGACGAAGGTTTCGATCGCATCGTCCGGTTGATACAGCAGGTCTTCGGCGTCGACATCGGCCTCGTTTCCCTCATCGACGGTCACCGGCAATGGTACCAGGCCTGCTCGGGTCTCTCCGCCGATGAGGTGCCGCTTGAGGATACCTTCTGCCGCTATGTGCTCAATGAAGACCAGCCGATGTTGGTTGAGGACGCGTTGAAGGACCCGCGCTTCGTCAACCATCCCGCCGTCACCGGGCCGGACCGTATCCGCTTTTATGCCGGGGTGCCGCTGAAGACGAAGGCCGGTCACACGATCGGCACCGTCTGCGCGATCGACCGTACGCCCCATTCCTTCGGACACAAGGATCTTCGCATCCTGTGGGAACTGTCCGGCGCGGCGATGGACCGGATCGAACTGATGCAGACCGCGGCGACCGACAGCCTGACGGAAGCGTTGACCCGCCGCGCCTTCAAGCGCGAGGCGGAGCAGCTGATTGCCGCCGCGGTGCGCCACAAGCATGATCTTGGCTGTGTCGTACTCGACGTCGACCGGTTCAAGGCGGTGAACGACACCCACGGCCATGCGGCCGGCGACGAGGTGCTGAAGGCCGTTGCAGCCACGTGCCGCGCGAACCTGCGCGCCAGCGACCTTTTCGGCCGGCTCGGCGGCGAGGAATTCGCCATTGTGCTTCCCCATATCGGCGGCGAGCAGGCGCTGGCCGTCGCCGAAAAGCTGCGCGAGGAGATTGCCGCGCGGCCCGTCAACGGGGCTTTCGGTACGCTCTCCGTCACCGCCAGCTTCGGCAGCGCTGCGCTGTCGATTGTCGGTCGGGATATCGAAACCCTGCTCGCGCAGGCGGATGCGGCCATGTACCAGGCCAAGGGGAGCGGGCGCAATCGCTGCGTTTCCTGGTCGATGACGGAGGGAATGGGCGCCCGTCGCCGCGTTCTCAAGGCAGGCACCATCCTCTTCAACGACCGTCGTTCGACGATCGACTGCACCGTGAAAAGCCTCGGCGCCGACGGGGCGGGGCTCATGGTCAGCAATTCCGCCGGCATCCCGCCGGAGTTCACCCTGATCATGAAGGCAGAAGGGTTCGAAACGGCCTGCGCGGTTCTCTCTCGCGACCGCCAGAACCTCGACGTCGCTTTCCGCTAGAGCATTTCCAGCCGAAGCGGGATCGCTTCGGTGTCGGGTGATGCGGTAAAACAAAATGCTCAATAGCTGCTCGAAGCCTCTCCGGGCGTCGGCAAATCCTTGCAGAGTCTTGCAAGGAATCTTGCATACATCGTATTGACTGCAAGGCTGCTTGCTTGCACGATCATGGCTGCAACGAAACTTGTGAGCGCCATGACCATTCTCGACCGCATAAAGGCGAAATCGCGCAAGCTGACGGAAGCCGACCAGAAGCTGATCACGGCGATGCTGGAGAACCGCGCGGAAGCGGCGTTCCTGTCCGGGCCGCAGCTTTCCCAGCGCGCCAGCGTGCATGAGGCGACGGCGACGCGGCTGGCGCAGAAGCTCGGTTACAAGGGCTTTCCGGACCTGCGCGCCGAATTGCAGCGCGAGGTGCTTCTGGACCAGGACGCGGCCGGCCGCATGCGCCGCTCCGTCGCCAAGGTCGAGCACGGCGATTACCTCACCGACCTCATCGCGGCCGAGATTACCGCGCTGGAAACGCTCGCCCGCGCGGTGTCGCAGGCCGATATCGACCGCGCAGCCGACATGATCTTCGAGGCGCGCCGCGTCTTCGTTTTCGGCCAGGGCCACGCCCAGTCCGTTGCCGGCTTCCTGCAGCGCCGGCTCGATCGTTTCGGCATGACGACCATTGCGCTCACGGGGCGCGGCCGCGACATCGCCGAGCGCCTTGTCGGCATGGATGGCAACGACATCGTCGTGGCGCTCGCGTTCCGCAAGCAGCCGCAGAGCTACGGGCCGCTGATGCGCCATGCCACTCGCGTCGGCGCGCGCACGGTCCTTGTCTCCGACCTCGCCGGTCCGCTGATGGAGCCGGCCGCCGACCTGATGCTGGCGGCCCCGCGCGGGCGCTCGGGCAGTGAGTTCCAGACCCCGACCATCCCCTTCGCCATCGTCAATGGCATCGTGCTGACGATTGCGGGGCGGCACGAGAAGGAGGTCATCGGAAGACTGGAGAAGCTGTCGGAGCTGTTCAACGACTTCGACTGAAAAGAGAGAATTGGAGGAGGAAACCATGCTGAAACATCTGTACGCATCCGCCCTTGCGGCCTGTCTCGTCCTGCCGGCCGCCGCGATGGCCGAAGACCTCGACGGTCTGACGCCCGAACAATTGCTGCCGCTGGCGCAGAAGGAGGGCAGCGTCACCGTCTTCTCGCTGTCGAGCCGCATCGCCAAGATCGAGAAGGCCTTCGAGGATGCCTATCCGGGCATCGATCTCATCGGCCTCGACATGAGCTCGACCAAGCAGATCGCCCGCGTGGAAGCCGAGCAGCAGGCGGGCGTGCACGCCGTCGACGTGCTCTATATCGCCGATACACCCGTCGTCTTCTCCAAGCTGGTGGAAGAGAAGCGCGTGGTGAACTATGTGCCGCCGCGCGTCGCCGGCGAACTGGAGGACCGCTTCAAGGGGCCGCTCCTTACGCAACGCCTGTCCACCAAGGTGCTGATGTACAATGAGAAGGCCTTCCCGGATGGCTCGCCCGTCACCAATCTCTGGCAGCTTACCGAGCCGGAATGGCAGGGCCGCGTGCTGATGGTCGATCCGAGCCAGCGCGGCGAGCTGCTCGATCTCCTCACCGAGATCGCGCTTCACCCGGACGAGATGGCCGCCGCCTACAAGGCCAAGTACGGCAAGGACATCGAGGTCGAGGAGGGACTGGAAGGCGCGGGCGAACAGTTCATCAAGGCGCTGTTCGAGAACGACCTGATCCTGCTGCCCAACAGCGACGTGCTCAACAAGTCGATCGGCGACGTCAACGCCAAGAACCCGCCCGTCGGCTTCGGCACCTATTCGGACCGCCGCGACAACGAGAAGGAAGGCTGGGCGCTGCAGGTCGCCAACAATGTCGAGCCGGCCAACGGCATCCTCTTCCCGGCGGTGCTGACCATTGCCGACAAGGCGCCGCATCCGGCCGCCGCGCGCCTGCTCATCGACTTCATGTTCGGCGACAATTCGCCGACCGGCGGTCCCGGCTTCGAGCCCTTCAACGTGCCGGGCGACTATGCGGTGCGCAAGGCCATCGCCGACCATCCGGACTCCGTCAAACGTGACGACCTGAAGGCCTGGACCATCGACCCGGCCAAGACCGCCGCTGCACGCGGCCGCATCGCCGACCTCATCATCACGCTCCAGTAACGGAGCCGCCTGCCGGCGCCACGACACGGCGCCGGCAGGCGTGGAGGAGTTCCCATGACATCGACCTCGCTTTCAGCGCCATCGGGCAGCCGGCTGCTCCGATCGGGCTTCCTTTTGCCGGCCGTGCTCGTCCTGATCGTCGCCATCCTCGTGGTCGCGCCGCTCGCCCGCATCCTCCTGTCGACGCTGACGCCCGAGGGCATCGCCGCCTGGCAGGCCGTGCTCGCCAGCCGCCTTTCGGCCAATCTGTGGTGGTGGCCGCTGCTCAACACCATGGTGCTCGGCTTCTGCGTGGCCGGCGGCTGCCTGATGATCGGCGGTTTCCTCGCCTGGCTCGTCGTGCTGACGGACGTGCCGGGACGCCGCTTCCTCGCCATGATGGCGACGCTGCCCTACATGATCCCGAGCTTTGCCGCCGCGCTGGCCTGGGGCACGCTGTTCCGCAACTCCCGCCTCGGTGGCTCGGCCGGTTTCTTCGAGACGAACGGGCTTTCCATTCCCGACTGGCTCGCCTGGGGGCTCGTTCCCACCGCCATCGTGCTGATCGCCCACTACTATTCGCTCGCCTACACGATCATCGCCGCCGCGCTCGGCTCGGTCGGTGCCGATCTCGTCGAGGCCGGGCAGATGGCTGGCGCGCGGCGTCCCCGCATCTTCTTCGGTATCATCCTGCCGGTCGTCACCCCGGCGCTCGTCGCGGCCGCCTCGCTGACCTTTGCCGGCGCGGTCGCCAATTTCGCCGCGCCCGCCTTGCTTGGCCTGCCGGTGCGCATGCAGACGCTCTCCACCCGTCTCTTCGGCATGATCGAGACGGGCCAGAACGAGCGCGGCTTCGTGCTGGCGCTGCTTCTGATCGCCGTCTCGGCGCTGTTCCTCTTCCTGTCGGACCGCCTCGTTTCCGGGCGCAAGGCCTTCATCACCGTCACGGGCAAGGGCGGGCGCACGAAGCGCTTTCCACTCGGCGCCTGGCGCTGGCCGCTCTTTGCGCTCGCCGCCGTCATCGGCCTCTTCACCACGGTCGTGCCGGTGCTGGTGCTTGCCGCCTCCAGTCTCGCGCCGCAGAGCGGGGCGCTGTTCTCCAACTGGACGCTGCATTTCTGGATCGGCGAGGGTGGCGGCGAGATCGCCCAGGGCCAGGCTGGCATCTTCCGCAATCCCGTGCTGATCGACGCCTTGTGGAACACCATCCGCCTTGGCCTCGTCGTCGCCTTCACCACCATGCTGCTGGGCCTCGCGCTCGCCTATACCATCGTGCAGCGCAAGGGCAGCCTGCTGGCGACGCTCCTCAGCCAGCTCGCCTTCCTGCCGCTGCTGGTGCCGAGCATCGCCTTCGCCGCCGCCTATATCGCGCTGTTCGGCGCACCCATCGGGCCGCTTCCCTCGCTCTACGGCACATTCGCACTGCTGGTCATCGCGGCCTCGGCGCACAATCTGCCCTTCGCGGTGCAGTCCGGCCGCTCCGTGCTCGGGCAGATTTCGGCCGATATCGAGGAGAGCGCGCGGCTGACGGGCGCAAGCCTCGTGCGGCGGCTCTTCGCCATCGTCTTCCCGCTGGCGATCCGGGGCCTGTTTGCCGGCGCCATCCTCGTCTTCGTCAAGATGGTGCGCGACCTCTCGCTGGTCGTGCTGCTCTTCACCGCCACCTCGCCGGTGCTCTCCATGGTCGCCTACCGCTATGCGTCGGAAGGCTTCATGCAGTTCGCCAATGCCATCACCCTCGTCATCCTCGTGGTCTGCCTTGCGGCGTCGTTCCTCGCCCACAGCCTGCAGAACCGCGTCCAGAAATGGAAAGAGTCATGAACGCGCTTGCCACAGGGGCCGCGGACGCCATCAAGATCCGCAATCTCGTCAAACGTTTCGGCGCCTTCACCGCCGTCAAGAACATCGATATCTCCGTTCCCGCCGGGGCCTTCCTCGTCCTCGTCGGGCCGTCGGGCTGCGGCAAGTCGACCCTCCTGCGCATGCTCGCCGGCCTCGAAAGCCCGACGGAAGGGGAGATCGCCTTCGTCGGCAAGACCGTCTCCAGCGGGGCGGGCGGCGTCATCGCCGATGCCGGACGGCGCAATGCCGGCCTCGTCTTCCAGAGCTACGCGCTCTGGCCGCATATGACGGTGGCCGGCAACATCGCCTGGCCGCTGAAGGTGGCGAAATGGCCGCGGGAAAAGCGCGAGAAACGGGTCAGGGAAGTGCTGGCGCTGCTCGGCATCGATGCGCTCGCCGAACGTTATCCCGCGGAAATCTCTGGCGGCCAGCAGCAGCGCGTGGCGATTGCCCGCACCATCGCGCCGGAACCGAGCATCCTGCTCTTCGACGAGCCGCTTTCCAACCTCGACGCCAAGCTGCGCATCGAGATGCGCAGCGAACTGATGCGCATCCACCGGGCGACCGGGGCGACCTCGGTCTATGTCACGCACGACCAGGTGGAGGCGATGACCATGGCGACCCATGTCGCCGTGCTCAACAACGGTCGCGTCGAACAGTTCGGCAAGCCGATCGATCTCCTGCGCCATCCCGAGACGACTTTCGTCGCGACCTTCCTCGGCACGCCGCCGGCAAATCTTCTGCCGGTCCAGCGCGTGGGGGAAAACCTTGTCTTCGGCGAAACGGTGCTCGCCCCGGCGGCGCTGGCGGCCGGGCAGGAGGCGGTGCAGCTCCTCTACCGTGCGGAAGACGTCGGCGTCGGCGCGGTGGCGGGCATGCCCACGCTCACCGCGCGCTTTGCCGAGGCAGCGCCGATCGCCGGCCGCACGATGGTGACGGCCCTTGCCGGCGACCAGCGCATCACCGCCATGGCCGACGGCTACTTCACTGCGATGCCCGGCGAGCCGATCACGCTCTCCTTCATTCGCACCCCCGATGCGGTCTTCGCCGCCACTGGAGAAAGGATACATCAATGAGGCTTATCCTCATGCGTCACGGCGAAACCGAGTGGAATGCGGAGCAGCGGCTGCAGGGGCAGGACAATTCGCTGCTTTCCGAGCGCGGGGTGGCGCAGGTCAAGCAGTTCCGGCCCTATGCCAAGGCGCTGAAGCCGGCGCGCATCATCGCCTCCGACCTCGGCCGCACGCGCCAGACCGTTGCCCTGATCGGCCATCCCGACGCGCCGTCCGATGCCCGCTTCCGCGAGCTGGACATGGGCGCCTGGACCGGCAAGCGCAAGCCGGACCTCATCGCCGCCCATCCCGAGGACTATGTCGCCTGGCGAGCGGGCACCTTCACACCCGAGAACGGCGAGACCTGGGGCATCTTCCGCAAGCGGGTGGCCGAGGGCGTGCGCGACTGGATGTCCCGCACCGACGGCGATCTTCTGGTCGTCGCCCATGGCGGGGTCATCCGGGCGGCCTGTCACGAATTCCTCGACCTGCCGCCCGCCCGCGTCGTGCCCGTCACGCCCGGCACGGCGACGATCCTGCATTTCCCGGAACGGAACGGGGCCGCGCAGCTCGAAGGCTACAATATCGGTTCGGTCGCGCCCGACATTTCGGTGGCGGACTGACCTCACGCAATTCCGGCAAACGGGCGCGGCGATTTTGCGCTGGAAGAAACACTCTAGCCGAAGCGCCGCAGCGCTTCGGTGAAGAGGTCCGTATCGACATTGCCGCCGGAGGCGACGGCGATGGCGGTGCCGCCATTCAGCCGGTCGCCGTGGAACAGCGCGGCGGCGAGCGCCACCGCGCCGCCGGGCTCTATCACCAGCTTCAGCCGCTTGAAGGCGAGCGCCATGGCGCGAAGAGCCTCCTCGTCGGTGACGACAAGGCCCGCGCCGGCGAGCCTTTCAAGGATGGGCAGGGTGATCCGGCCCGGTTCCGGCGTGATGATGGCATCGCAGATCGAGCCCGCCAGCGCCGCGTTCCGCACCACCTTTCCGGCCGCCAGCGAGCGGGCGGTGTCGTCGAAATGCTCCGGCTCGCAGGTGCGCAGCGTAAAGCCGGGGGCCGTGGCCTCGAGGGCGAGGGCGACACCCGAACTCAATCCGCCGCCGCCACAGGGCACCAGCACCTCGGCGCTCGCAATGCCTTCCTCCTCCGCCTGTTCGGCGATCTCGAGGCCCACCGTGCCCTGGCCGGCGATGACCAGCGGTTCGTCGAAGGGTCTGACCAGCGTCAGGCCGCGCTCTTCGGAAAGCCGTGCGCCGATCGCATCCCGATCCTCTTTGGCGCGATCATAGAGAACGACCTCGGCCCCGAAGGCGCGGGTGTTGTCGATCTTCAGCCGCGGTGCGTCCGAGGGCATGATGATGACGCAGGGCGCGTCGTGCCGACGGGCCGCGAGGGCGACGCCCTGCGCATGGTTTCCCGAGGAGAAGGCAATCACGCCTCGCTTGCGGAGATCGGGCGCCAGGCCCGACAAGGCGGACCAGCCACCGCGGAACTTGAACGAGCCGGTATGTTGCAGGCATTCCGCCTTCACATAGACGCGCCGTCCGGCGATCTCGTCGAGGAACGGCGAGGTGAGCAGCGGCGTGCGCCGGCCATGGCCGTGAAGCCGCGCCCGGGCGGCGACGATCATTTCGATGGAAGTCATGCGGATGGCCCTCGGCTGAACTGGAGCCCGTTACATAAAAGGGCGTTCCCGCGTTGGGAACGCCCATTCTTGTCACGGTGACAGCCGAGATGGTGGCTTTGCCGGAGCGTCCTTCCTCTAGGAAAGAAGGACGCTCCGGCATGGTTCGAACTTAGAACTCGTCCCAGCCGGCCTGCACGGCCGGAGCGGCGCTGCCACCGCCGAAGGCGCTGGCAATCTTGTTCACCATGCGCTTGGCGGGGGAGGCGACCTGCGCCGAGGCGGCGTTGGCGACCCGGAGCTGCGGGCGGCCCTGCGCCGTCGCGACGGTTCCGACCTGGAACTGGCTGATGAGCTGGCGCAGGCGGTCCGCCTCACCGGCGAGCGACGCGCTTGCGGCGGTGGACTGCTCGACCATGGCGGCGTTCTGCTGGGTCGTC
>NZ_JBBEYH010000034.1:0-43859 GCF_050172695.1 Shinella sp. G-2
CACGTGGAATTCGCCGTACCACTTGTTCATGTTGACGATCTCGACGGCGACATCCGTCGCGGATACCGTCATCTTTTGCGCCTGGGCCTGGTTAGCCATTGTTTGTTCCTCTCCCTGTTCCGTCCGTCCGCCCCGCCCTCAGCGAAGGGCGGCCTTTCCCTCGAGCATCCGCGCATATTGCGTCAGCGGATAGCACAGCAGGAAAAAGATAACCGCGACAAGGCCATAGACCTTGAACGGCTCGAAGGTGGCGTTGTTGATCGCGTTCGCCGTCTTCAGCAGCTCCTCGAAGCCGAGAATGGAGGCGAGCGCCGTGCTCTTGATGAGCTGCACCAGGAAGCCGACGACGGGCGCGCGCGTGATGCGGAAGGCCTGCGGCAGGATGACGAGGCGCAGTTCCTGCAACCGGTGCAGGCCGAGGCTCGATGCGGCCTCCGATTGCCCGCGCGGCAGCGCTTCGACCCCGGCGCGCCAGATTTCGGCAAGATAGGCGCTGGCATAGAAGGTGAGCCCGCAGACGGCCGCCGTCCACGGCTCGATGCGCAGGCCGAGCATCGGCAGGCCGAAGAACATCAGGAAGAGTTGCATGAGCAGCGGCGTGCCCTGGAAGAGCGCGATATAGCCCGCGCCGAACCGCCGCGCCCAGGACGCCTTGGAAATGCGCGCGAACAGGATCGCGACCCCCACGGCCGCCCCGCCGGCGAAAGCCGCCGCCGACAGCAGCACCGTCCAGCGCGTGGCGAACAGCAGGTTGCGCAGGATATCCCAGAAGGTGAACTCGATCATTTTACGCCGGCTCCCAGCACGCGCCGTCCGAACAGGATCATTCCACGGCGAACCGCGGCGGACAAAGCGAGATAGATGAAGGTCACGACCAGATAGGTCTCGAAGGAGCGGAACGTGCGCGCCTGGAGCAGATCGGCCTCCTGGGCGAGTTCCCGCACCGAAATCTGCGAGACGACGGCCGATTCCAGCATCATGATGATGATCTGGCTGGTCAGCGCGGGATAGATGATGGCCAGCGCCTGCGGCAGGACGACCTTGAGGAAGGCGAGCCGGGGCCGCATGCCGAGCGCCGTCGCCGCCTCCCTCTGCCCCTTCGGCACCGCATCGAGACCCGCGCCGACCACTTCGATCGTATAGGCGGCCATGTTGAGGGTCATGGCGAGGATCGCCGCGACCATCGGATCCAGTCGCACGCCAATGCTCGGCAGCCCGAAGAAGATGAAGAAGAGCTGCACGAGGAAGGGCGTGTTGCGGATGATTTCCACATAGGCGCCCACCAGCTTGCGCAGCCAGAGATAGCGTCCCCGGCGCGCGGCGGCGCCGAGAATGCTGATCGTCAGGCCGAAGACCGTGGTGCAGGCAATGAGCAGCAGCGTCATCGCCGCACCCGAAGCCAGGGCCCCGAGGCTCCCCCAGAGCCAGGTGAAATCCAGAGCGTATTTCATGGCGCGCCCCTCAAAGCCGATACGTGCGAAAGGTCGCGTCAGTCCTTCAGGTTATCGGGATTGAGCGGCGTCTTGAGCCATTCCTTGGAGCTCGTATCGAGCGTGCCGTCGCTCACCATCTTGGCGATGGCTTCGTCGACCGCGTTTTTCAGCCCCTCTTCGCCCTTGCGCACGGCAATGTGCGACGGCGAGGTCAGAAGCTGGAACTTCTGCTCGGGCTTCAACTGGTCCTGACGGGCGAGCACCTGCGCGCCGACGTCGTTGCCGACGACCATCAGCTGGGTCTGGCCGGAAATGAAGGCCTGGATCACCGCATTGTAGTTCTCGAAGCGCTGGATCGTGGCCGATGCAGGGGCCGCCTCGGTCAGCGAGGTATCCTCGAGCGTGCCGCGGTTGACGGCGATCGTCTTGTCGGCGAGGTCTTCCTTGCCGGCGACCTTCAGGTCGGCCGGGCCGATGACGGCGATGTAGTAAGGCGCATAGGCCGCGGCAAAATCGATCGCTTCCGCCCGCTCCTTGGAGTAGCCGACGCTCATCAGGATATCGACGCGGTCGTCGTTGAGATAGGCGATGCGGTTCTGGCCGGTGATCCCCACCAGGTTGAGCTTCACACCGAGCGCATCGGCGATCTTCTGCGCGACATCGACATCGTAGCCCTTGATGCTCATGTCGGCGCTGGCGGAGGAAAACGGCGGGAAGTCGGAGAAGATACCGACATCGATCGTTCCCCCGCTCTTGATGTCCTCGAGCGCATCCGCCGAGGCAGCGCCGGCGAAGACACCGACGGCGGCAACCGCAATGGCGAGCACGGATGTCAGCTTGCGTGTGATTTTCATGATCTTCCTCCCTTTGAGCCCTCCCGCCGTGCCCGCAGGCCCGGTCGGCGCAGGAACGCGCCCTCCCCGGCATCGTTCTGTGGCTCGTATCATTGGCAGCGAATGCAAGGCGCGGAAGCCCGAAAATTCGGAGGCGTATATAAGGAAACGTGATAGCCGGATGCGGGCGCCCCAGGCGCGGTCCGCTCCCGGATCATCCGGGACAGCGCGATCCCGCTTCGGCTGGAAATGCTCTAGGCGGGCAGCATCGCGGCATGTCGCGCAATGAAGTCAACCAGATAGCGGGCGCCCTCCGCCATGTCCGGCTGATTGTAGAGGCCGATCTCGATGCGCACCGGACCGGGCAGGTCCGAGGACTTGTCCAGCGTCCGGCACCCTTCCGGCTGCGTATTGGCGATCATCGGCGCGATGCCGATGCCGACACGCACCGCCGTCGCCACGGCGACGAGCGTGGAGGCGACGCAGGCCGTCTTCCACTTGATGCCCTGTTGCGACAGGGCGCCCGTCACCGGGATCGTCCAGGGACACCCTTCCTCGAACATGATGATGGGCAGCGGCTTTTCCGCATCGACGACGAAATCGGACCGGACCGTCCACATCATGTATTCGGTCCAGACCAGAGCCGGTTTTCGCGGCAGACAGGTGACGTCGCACACCGCCAGATCGAGCACGCCGTCATCGAAAAGCGCGGCAAGCCGGCGGTTGGGTTCGATGATGATGTCGATCTCGATGTCGGGGTTCTGGTCGCGGAAATTGCGCAGGATCTGGATGAGGTGCCCGGCCGCGAAATCTTCCACCACGCCGAGGCGGATGCGGTCCCGGATGATCTTTCCGCTCAGCCTCTTGCCGGCTTCGTCGCCGAGCCGAACGATCTCGCGGGCATAGGGCAGCATGATCTGCCCCTGGGCGGTCAGTGAAAGCCCCTTCTGCGAGCGCGAGAACAGCCGGACGCCGACGAGGTCCTCCAGCTTGCGAAGCTGCATGCTGACGGCCGCCTGCGTCCGGTTGAGCGACGCCGCGGCCCCGCTGACCGTCCCGATCTCGGCGACGGCGAGGAAGGCTCTCAGCAGATAGGAGTCGACATCAAGCATTCAAACTCGTCAGGATCGATCGCAGTTGGGCGACACTGCGCCTTTGCGCAGCAACTCGAAGATCGCACCACCCTAGCAAATACGCAGCCGCGAATGGAGAGAAATCCGACCATGGCCGCCACGCGTCGAGCGCCCGTCCCTCGCCATCTCCCGTCCCGCTTCCCGGCCGCATGCGGGATGCTTGACAAAGGTGGAGCGTCCGTATTTCAATCGCTTTCAAATCCCGGGCCGACTTCGCCCGGCGTTCTCACATGACTTTGTTTGTCGAAGGGCAATAGCGCCCACAGCGGCCCGGTCTCCGGGGCTTTCCGCTGTGGGCTTTTCGTATTGGTGGCTGATGCAGGAAAGCGTGAAGATCGGCATCCTCTATTCGACCTCCGGCCCCTATGGGGCGATGGGGCGGGATGCGCGTGCGGGGGCCGAATTCGCCTTTCACGACTATCGCGCCCGCGGCGGCCTGCAGATCGAGCCGGTCTTCTTCGATCCGCGCGCGGATCTTGCAGCCTATCTGGAGGGCGCGCGCAGCCTCATCCGCGACCATGGCTGCCGGCACATCATCGGCACCATCACCTCTTCGGCGCGCAAGGAGGTCATTCCGCTCGTCGAGAAACATGACGGGCTGCTGTGGTACATGTGCCCCTATGAAGGTTTCGAGGCGAACGAGAACGTCATCTATATCGGCGGCTGCCCGAACCAGCATCTGATTCCGCTCTTCGACTACCTTCTGCCCCGCCACGGCGCGCGGCCCTATCTCGTCGGCGCCAACTATGTCTGGGGCTGGGAGATGAACCGGCTGGCGCGCGAACTCATCCACAATGCCGGCGGCACGGTGCTCGGCGAGCGTTACCTGCCGCTGGAGGAGACCGCCGTCGAGCGCATCGTCGCCGACATCGCGGAAAAGCGGCCGAGCTTCGTGCTGAACAATCTCGTGGGGCCGTCGAGCTACGCCTTCCTTGCCGCAATGCGTAAACTCGGCGAAAGCGACCCGGCCTTCCTGCCGGAAAACTGCCCGGTCGCCAGCTGCGACCTGCAGGAATGCGAACTCGGCGATATCGGCGAGGGTGCTGCCCTCGGCCAGCTCTGCGCCGCCTCCTATTTCGACACGCTCGACACGCCGGACAACCACGCCTTCAAGGCGCGGCTTGCGGCGTGGAGCGGCGGCGAGCGCATCGTCTCCAGCCTCTTCGCCAGCGCCTATACCGCGGTCAGCCTCTGCATCGCCTCGATCGAGGCGGCCGGTTCGGACGCGCCGGAGCGCGTGCGCGGCGAGGTTCTGGCGCGTGACTGGCCATCGCTCTTCGGCGCCATGCGGGTGGATGCGGCAACCAACCATGCCGCGCTTCCCTTCCTGCTCGGTCGCATCAACGACCGCTGCGGCTTCGACGTTATCGCCTCTGCGCCTGCGCTGGCCGCCGACCCCTATCTGACCGGCGCCGCAACCCGGCCGGCACCGCGTCTGAGGGTCGTATCATGACGACGAGGACCCCGAACTTCACCGGCTGGCGCGCGGTCGTCCTCAGCGAAGAGGACGGCAGCACCGATCGCCTGCGCCGCCAGCTCGGCCTGCTCGGCATTTCGGTTTCCCTTCAGTGGACGCCGCTTGCCGCCACCGACCTGCCCGATCTCGTGCTGATCGATGCCGACCGGGGTTGGGACGAACTCCTGCCCTTTTCCGACGCGGCGCCGGCCTGCCCGGTCGTCGCGCTGCTCGGTTCGGAAGCGCCGGGCCGCATCTCCTTTGCGCTGCGCCACGGCGCCGGCGCGATCATCCCGAAGCCGGTCGCCGCCTCCGCCGTCTATCCCGCGCTGGTGCTCGCCGTCTCGATCCATGCGGAACGGGTGGAAGCGCGTCGCCGTATCGCCCATCTCGAAGAGCGGCTGAAGCTGCGGCCGCTCGTCTTTGCCGCCGTCACGCGCCTTGCCGGCGAGCGGCATGTCGACGAGGAACGCGCCTATGCGATCCTGCGTGACTGCGCCATGCGCCGCCGCATGCCCATCGAACAGCTTGCCGCCTTCTTCCTCGGCGGTTCCGAAACCCTGCGCGAGGTCGGTTGATGCGGGTGCTGAAGGAATTGTGCCGCCAGCCCGCCGCGGTTTTCGGTCTCGTCATCGTTCTTGCCGTCGTCGTCGCGGCCATCGCCGCGCCGTGGCTGGCGCCCTATGCGCCCGACAACCAGATGTTCGACGGCCTGACGCTGGAGGGCGCGCCCATGCCGCCCGGCGAGCAGTTCGTGCTCGGCACGGACACGCTCGGCCGCGACCTGCTTTCGCGCCTGCTCTACGGCGCGCGCACCTCGCTGATCATCGGCCTCGTCGCCAACGGCATCGCGGTCGCCATCGGCCTCTTCGTCGGGGTCACCGCGGGTTACATGCGCGGCTGGGTCGGCGGCCTCCTGATGCGCTTCACCGACCTGATGATGGCCTTTCCGGCGCTGCTGCTCGCCATCGTTCTTGCCGCCATCCTCAAGCCCAGCCTGTGGATCGTCGCCATGGTGATCGCACTGGTCAACTGGGTGCAGGTGGCCCGCATCGTCTATACGGAGACCCGCGGACTGGTGGAGCGCGACTTCATCATGGCGGAACGGGCGCTCGGCGCCGGCAATGCCCGCATCGTGCTGCTGCACGTGCTGCCGCATCTCGTGCCCACCGCCATCGTCTGGGGCACGCTCGGCATCGCCACGACCGTGCTGCTGGAAGCCACGCTCTCCTTCCTCGGCATCGGCGTGCAGCCGCCGGAACCCTCCTGGGGCAACATCATCTTCGAGAGCCAGAGCTATTTCCAGGCCGCCCCCTGGCTCGTCTTCTTCCCCGGCGCGGTCATTCTCCTGACGGCGCTCGCCTTCAACCTGGTGGGCGATGCGCTGCGCGACATCCTCGACCCGACGCAGCGGGGCCGCGGCTGATGGCAAGACTTCTCGCAAAGCGCCTCGTCCAGTCGTGCCTCATCCTGCTTGGCGTCGCGGCCATCACCTTCGTGCTGCTCTATGCCCTGCCGGCCGATCCCGCGCGCATGCTCGCCGGCCGCAGCGCGACGGCCCAGACGGTGGAAAACATCCGCCGCGAACTCGGCCTCGACCAGCCGCTGTTCACCCAGTTCCTCACCTATCTCGGCAATCTCCTCCAGGGCGACCTCGGCCGCTCCTATGCGCAGAAGACCGAGGTCGCGACCCTCATCGCCGCCCGCCTGCCGGCGACGCTGACGCTGATGGCGGCCGGCATCTTCGTCGAAGTGCTGCTCGGTCTCACCTTCGGCATCGTCGCGGCGCTGAACCGCGGCGGCGCCATCGACCGCATCGTCATGACCTCCGCCTTCGTCGGCGTCTCCGCCCCGCAATTCGTCGTGGCGCTGCTCCTGCTCTATGTCTTTGCCGCGACGCTCGGCTGGTTCCCGATGAGCGGCTACGGGACGGCCGCCCACGTCGTGCTGCCCGCCATGACGCTCGGCATTCTCGGCGCCGGCTGGTATGCGCGCATGGCGCGTTCAGCGATGATCGACGTGCTGAATCAGGATTTCATCCGCACCGCCCGCGCCAAGGGGCTTTCGGGCCGGCGGGTGGTGCTGCGCCATGCGCTTCCCAACGCCATCCTGCCCATCGTCGCGATGATCGGCATCGATATCGGCCAGTTCATGGGCGGGGTCGTCGTCGTCGAGGCCGTCTACGGCTGGCCCGGCATCGGCCAGCTTGCCTGGCAGGCGATCCAGCAGGTCGACATTCCCATCATCATGGGCGTCACGCTCACCTCCGCCTTCGCCATCATCGTCGGCAATCTCGTCGCCGACCTCATCGCACCCATGATCGATCCACGCATCCGCACGCATTGAAACCAAAAGGGGAACTTAAAAATGTTCAATCGCTGGATTTTGACGACGACGACGGCGGCCGTGCTCGCCCTTTCTCCGCTGCTGGCCCATGCCGGAACGCCGGCCCAGGGCGGCGAGATCGTCGTCACCTACAAGGACGACATCACCACGCTCGACCCGCATATCGGCTATGACTGGGTGAACTGGTCGATGATCAAGAGCCTGTTCTCGCGCCTGATGGATTACGAGCCGGGCACCGCCACGCTCGTGCCCTCGCTTGCCGAAAGCTTCGAGGTCGCGCCCGACGGGCTCACCTATACGTTCAAGCTGCGCAAGGGCGTGAAGTTCACCAATGGCCGCGAGATCGTCGCCGCCGACGTGAAATATTCCATCGAGCGCGCCGTCAACCCGAAGACGCAGGGCCCCGGCGCCGGCTTCTTCGGCGCCATCAAGGGCTTCGACGACCTGACGGGCGGCAAGTCCGAACTGCTCTCGGGCATCGAGACGCCGGACGAGCAGACGGTCGTCTTCCACCTCTCGCGTCCCGACGCGACCTTCCTGCATGTCATGGCGATCAACTTCGCCTCCGTCGTGCCGAAGGAGGCCGTGGAGGCCGCGGCCGGCGATTTCGGCAAGAAGCCGGTCGGGTCGGGTTCGCTCGTCCTGAAGGACTGGACGATCGGCCAGAAGCTCGTCTTCGAACGCAACCCCGACTACTTCGTGAAGGACGTGCCGCATGTCGACAAGGTGACGGTCGAGGTCGGCCAGGAACCGCTCGTGGCGCTGCTGCGCCTGCAGAAGGGCGAGGTCGACATCGCCGGCGACGGCATTCCGCCGGCAAAGTTCCTGGAGATCAAGAACTCGCCCGAGGGCGCGGCGATGATCGTCGACGGCGAACAGCTGCACACCGGCTACATCACGCTCAACACCAAGGTGAAGCCCTTCGACGACGTGAAGGTGCGCCAGGCCGTCAACATGGCGATCAACAAGGAGCGCATCACGCGCATCCTGAACGGCCGCGCCACCGCAGCAAACCAGATCCTGCCGCCGCTGATGCCGGGTTACGACAAGGCCTTCACGGGCTATGCCTATGACGTGGAGAAGGCCAAGGCGCTGCTGGCCGAGGCCGGCCATCCCGACGGCTTCGAGACGGTGCTCTACTCCACCAACACCGATCCGCAGCCGCGCATCGCCCAGGCGATCCAGCAGGATCTCGCCGCCATCGGCATCAAGGCCGAGGTCCGCGCACTGGCGCAGGGCAACGTGATCGCCGCCGGCGGCACGGAAGGCGAAGCACCGATGATCTGGTCCGGCGGCATGGGCTGGATCGCCGACTTCCCGGATCCATCGAACTTCTACGGCCCGATCCTCGGCTGCTCCGGCGCCGTTTCCGGCGGCTGGAACTGGCCGTGGTACTGCAACGAGGCGATCGACAAGCGCGCCGGCGAGGCCGACGCCATGTCCGATCCGGCCAAGGCCGCGGAACGCCAGGCGGCCTGGGGCAAGATCTTCACCGACGTCATGGCGGATGCGCCCTGGGTGCCCGTCATCAACGAGCGCCGCGTCGTGGCCAAGTCCCTGCGCATGGGCGGACCGGACAACATCTACATCGATCCGACGCGCGTCATCAATTACGACGCGATCTTCGTGAAGCCCTAAGCCCAAGCCCTTGATATCGCTCTCCCCGCCTCCGCGGGGGGAGCCTTTGAAAACACACGACCGGGAGCCTTTCCATGTGCGTCGCCTGCACCCACACCATTCACCGCGCGCAGCATAATTTCGGCTGGAACCGCGATTTTCCGCCGGCTCTGACAGCCCGGCCCGGCGAGACCATTCTTTTCGAATGCCTCGATTCCTCCGGTGGCCAGCTCGGCAGGGATGCGACACTGGAAACGCTCGCGGCGCTCGACTTCGGCAAGGTGAACCCGGTCTCCGGCCCGGTCTATGTGGAAGGCGCGGAGCCCGGCGACGCGCTGAAGGTGACGATCCGCAAATTCCATCCGTCCGGCCATGGCTGGACGGCCAACATTCCCGGCTTCGGCCTGCTTGCCGACCAGTTCAAGGATCCGGCGCTGCACATCTGGTCCTACGATACGCAGTCGATGGCGCCGTCCGCCTTCGGCCCCGGCGGCCGCGTGCCGCTGAAGCCCTTTACCGGGACGATCGGCGTCGCGCCGGCCGAACCCGGTCTTCATTCCGTCGTGCCGCCACGCCGCGTCGGCGGAAACATGGATATCCGCGACCTCACGGCCGGCGTCACGCTCTACCTGCCCGTCGAGGTGGAGGGCGCGCTGTTCTCCGTCGGCGATACCCATGCCGCGCAGGGCGACGGCGAGGTCTGCGGCACGGCGATCGAAAGCCAGATGAATGTCGAACTCACGCTCGACCTCGTGAAGGGCGCCAGTCTGCAGACGCCCCGCTTCACCACGACCGAGCCGGTGACGCGCCATCTCGATGGCGCCGGCTATGAAGTGACGACCGGCATCGGCCCGGACCTGATGACCGGCGCACGCGAGGCGCTGATGCGCATGATCGACCTTCTCGTCGCCGAACACGGCTACAGCCCCGTCGATGCCTACATGCTCTGCTCCGTCTGCGGCGATCTCCGGATCAGCGAGATCGTCGACATGCCGAACTGGGTCGTCTCCTTCTACTTCCCGAGGATCGTCTTCGCGTGACCGCCAGCAATGCCGCCCCGGTTCTGTCCGTCCGCAACCTCTCCGTCGATGCGCGCACGCCCGAAGGGCTGAAGCGCATCCTCGACGGGGTGAGCTTCGATCTTGCCGCAGGCGAGACGCTTTGCCTCGCGGGGGAATCGGGGTCCGGCAAGTCCGTCACCTCCCTCGCCATCATGGGGCTGCTGCCCAAGGCCTCGCTCAAGGTCTCCTCGGGCGAAATCCGGCTGGAAGACCGCAACATCCTCGGCATCCCGCACCGGGCGCTCCGGAAGATCCGCGGCGGCGATATCGCCATGATCTTCCAGGAACCGATGACCTCGCTGAACCCCGTCATGACCATCGGCGACCAGATGGTGGAGGCGATCCGCGAGCACCGCGAGGATATTCCCGAAGGCGCGGAGGCCATCGCCCGCTCCATGCTCGATGCCGTGCATATGAGCGAGGCCGCGCGCCGGCTGAAACAATATCCGCACGAGCTTTCCGGCGGCATGCGCCAGCGCGTGATGATCGCCATGGCACTCTCCTGCCGGCCCAAGGTGCTGATCGCCGACGAGCCGACCACCGCCCTCGACGTGACCGTGCAGGCGCAGATCCTGAAGCTGATGCGTGAACTCCGGCGTGAGTTCTCCACCTCCATCCTGATGATCACCCACGACATGGGCGTGGTCGCGGAAATGGCGGATCGCGTGGCGATCATGCAGCAGGGCAAGGTGGTGGAACAGGGCGACGCGCTCGATATCTTCGCCCGTCCGAGCGAACCCTATACGCGCCAGCTCCTCGCCGCCGTACCCCGCCTCGGCGCCCATGCCGGCACGGATGGCCCGCCGCGCCTGACCGGGGCCGCGCCACCCGCCGCGGATAAGCCGGTTCTGGTGGTAAGGGATCTCAGCGTCACCTATGGCGCGCGCACCGGCTGGTTCAACCGCGCCCCCGCCGCGCCGGCGACGGTGAGCGACATTTCCTTCGCCATCAAGGCCGCCGAAACGCTCGGCCTTGTCGGTGAAAGCGGCTCGGGCAAATCGACCACCGGCAAGGCGGTGCTGAACCTTATTGCCTTCGCAGGCAGCGTTAAGATCGACGGGCAGGAAACGGCGGGCCTGAAGCCGGCCGCGATGCGCCCCGTGCGCCGCGTCGCCCAGATGATCTTCCAGGATCCCTATGCCTCGCTCGACCCGCGCATGACGGTCGGCGCGGCCATCGCCGAGCCGCTGGTCATCCATGGCGTCGGCAACGCGTCCGAGCGGCAGGACCGCGTGGCGGCGCTGCTGGCCCGCGTCGGCATGCCCACGGATGCCCGCAGCCGCTATCCGCACGAATTCTCCGGCGGCCAGCGCCAGCGCATCTGCATCGCCCGCGCGCTCGCTTTGGAGCCGAAGCTGATCGTCGCCGACGAAAGCGTCGCCGCCCTCGACGTCTCCGTGCGCGCCCGCGTGCTCGACCTGATGCTGGAACTGCAGGAGCAGATGGGCCTTGCCTATCTCTTCATCTCGCACGACATGGCCGTGATCGAGAAGATGTCCCACCACGTCGCCGTCATGCGCGGCGGGCGCATCGTCGAGATAGGCACGCGCCGCCAGGTGTTCGAGAACCCGGCGGACGACTATACCCGCAACCTGATGGCCGCCATCCCGATCCCCGACCCGACGGTCTACAGGCAGGCAAGGGTGGCCTGAGGCTTCGCCGCCGCCGGTGGTCGGTGCCGGCCCGGCGGCCCCCTATATGGCGTCAACTGAAGACGATGCCGCCGTCCACGTTCAAGGTCTGGCCGGTGACGAAAGCGGCATCATCAGAGGCGAAGAAGGCGACGGCGCCGACAACGTCCTCCGGATCGCCGATGCGGCGCATCGCGGTCTTGTCCTGCCAGCTCTTGCGGATCTCAGGATCGTCGAGATTGACGCGGCCCATGTCGGTCAGGATGATGCCGGGGCAGACGCAGTTCGCGGTGATCCCGTCGACGCCCACCTCCTGCGCCAGAACGCGCGTGAAACCCATCACCGCCGCCTTCGAGGCCGAGTAATGCGCCTGCGACGGTGCTCCGTGCTTGCCGCCGATCGACGCGATGTTGACGATGCGGCCATATCGGCGTGCCTTCATCATTGGCAGCAGCGACTGGATGACGAGGAAGGTGCCCTTGGCATTCACGTTCATGACGCTGTCCCAGTATTCCTCCTTCAGCCCGTCCACATCGCCGGCGATCAGGATGCCGGCATTGTTGACGACGACATCGATGTGGCCGAAGGCCTCGATGGCGGTCTTCGCCATGGTCTCGACGGCCGCCCTGTCGCTGACATCGGCAAGAACCGTCACGGCGCGGCGGCCGAGCGCCTCGATCTCGGCGGCGACGCCGGAAAGGGTATCCTTCTGGCGCGCGATGTCGTTCAAGGCGACGTCGTAGCCGCGTCGTGCAAGGCCGACGGCGATGGCCGCACCGATGCCGCGGCTGGCGCCCGTGACGAGGGCTGTACGGTTGGAAGCAGTCATGAGGGGTCTCCGTGGTTACAGGGCAGTGTAGCCGCCATCGATCGCCAGCACCGTTCCGGTGATGTAGCTCGATGCATCGGCAGCCAGGAAAAGGACGGCATTGGCGATCTCGCCCGGATCGCCGAGACGCCCCATGGGCGTCATCCGCATCCAGGTGTCGAACCATTCGGGGTTGCTGCGGCCACGCAAGGTCAGTTCCGTGCCGACATAGCCGGGCGCGACCGCGTTGACGCGCACGCCGCTTTTCGCCCATTCGACGGCGAGCGACTTGGTGAGAAGGTTCACGCCCGCCTTGGCCGCATTGTAGGAGGCCTGGGGCTGCGGGTAGACAACGATCTCGCCGCACATCGAGGAGATATTGACCATCGTCCCCCGCCCGGCCGCGACCATGCGCCGGCCAAAGGCCTGTGCGCAGAGGAAGACGCCACCAAGATCGATGTCGATGACCGACTTCCAGTCGTCGAGGCTCATCTCGGTCGCCGGCGCATTGCGCACGATGCCGGCATTGTTGACGAGAACGTCGACCGCGCCGTGCTCCCGGTAGATCGTCTCCACGACCTGCGCCACCCCTTCGGGGTCGGTGACGTCGAGTGCAATGAAGGCCGCCTTCCCGCCCGCGCTGACGATGGCCTGCGCTGTCGCCACGCCTTCCGCCTCATCCCGGTCGGCT
Source organism: Shinella sp. G-2 (assembly GCF_050172695.1). Lineage (NCBI taxonomy): Bacteria > Pseudomonadati > Pseudomonadota > Alphaproteobacteria > Hyphomicrobiales > Rhizobiaceae > Shinella > Shinella sp. G-2. Next base: position 13,010 of record NZ_JBBEYH010000034.1, read on the forward strand.
ACGAGGACCTCGGCGCCGGCACGCGCCAGGCGCTCGGCAATCGCCCGGCCGATGCCGCGCGCCGCCCCTGTCACGACGGCCCGCCTGCCGTCGAGCCGGAAATCCGCGTCGCTCATGCGCCCCTGCCGTCCTGCCCGCGCACGGACTTCAGCGCTGGATAGAGCGCCAGATATTGCCGGTAGATATCGTCATAGAGCGCCATTTCCCTGGCGCGCGGCTCAATGCGCTTGCCCGGCCGGACCATCGCCGCGATACCGTCGTCGATGCTCGCGAAATGGCCCGCGCCATGGGCGGCAAGGACGGCCGAGCCGACGGAGGGCGCATCGCGCGAGGCGGGCACGCAAACCGGAAGGCCCGCGGTATCGGCATGGATCTGCAGCCAGAGATCCGAGGCCCCGGCCCCGCCGCCCACGGTGATTTCCGTGCCGCGATAGCCGGCGGCGGCCATGGAGTCGAGAATGGCGCGCGTGCCGAAGCCGATGCCCTCCATGATCGCCCGGAAGATGTGATGCGGCTCATGGGCGAGCGTAAGCCCGACGATGGCGCCCCGCGAAAGCGGATCGGTATAGGGCGTGCGGTTGCCCTGGAAATGATCCTGCACCAGAAGCCCCTCGCAACCCGGCTCCAGCGCCGCCGCCTTCCGGTTCAGGTCGTCGAGATCCATCGTGCCGTTCATCAGGCGGCCGAGCCAGGCGATGATCGAGCCCGTGGAGGTCTGGCCGCCCTCGACGATGTAGCGGTCGGGATAGACGCAGTCCCGATAGGTGCCCCAGATGCCCGGCGCGTGAACCGCCGATTCCGTCACGCCGAACTGCAGATGCGAGGAGCCGGTGATGAGGGCAAGCTGGCCCGGATGCGCGACGCCGAGGCCGATCATGCCGATCAGCGCGTCCGCCCCGCCCTGTACGACCTTCACCCGGGTCGAAAGACCGAGTTCATCCGCCGCCTTGCCCGAAAGGTTCGCGATCACGCCCCCCGGCGGCACGATGCGGTGCGGCCATTTTTCGAGCAGCGCGCCAAGGCCCAGCGCCTGCACCAGCGTGGCGGGCCAGCCGCCGCGGTCGGTCTGATAGTGCCAGCGCAGCGTGACATTGTTCAGGCTGGCGGCGCGCTCGCCCGTCAGCCGCAAGGTCATGAAGTCCTGATATTCGCAGATCGTGTGGGCCTTTTCGAAGACCTCCGGCTCGTTGCGGGCGATCCAGAGTGCCTTCGGGATCATCCATTCCGCCGAGACCGGTCCACGTCCCCCGCCATTGGAGATCAACGCCCCGTCCCCGGTCGCCAGAACCGCTTCGGCCTCCGCGCTGGCGCGTACGTCCATCCAGATGATGGCGGGCCGCAGCGCTTTGCCCTCGCGATCCAGCGCGACGACCGTGCAGCTCGTGGTCGCGAGCGTGATCGCCTCAATGGCGGCGGGATCGACCCGCGCCGTCTCGATCGCCTGCCGGGCCGCGGCGACGAAAGCCCGCCACCAGTCCTCAGGGTCCTGCTCCGCGCGCGCTCCCGCGGAAAACTTCGTCTCATACGCCACGGCGGCGCTGCCAAGGCAGGTGCCGGACAGATCGTAAACGCGCGCGCGGAGGCTTTCGGTGCCACCGTCGGCAGTCAGGAAATAGGCCATGTTTCTCCTCCCGGCAGGCGTCTCCTCGGTACTATTGAAGAGAACGCATGATCTCCAAGGCTTTCGCGCCGTACATGACGGCCGGACCGCCGCCCATCTCGATCGCCACCTCCAGCGCCTCGATCAGTTCGGCTTCCTTTGCGCCGTGCTTCAGGGCCGCGTCGACATGATAGAGAATGCAATCCTCGCACCCCTTGGCAACCGCAATCGCCACGGCCATCAGTTCCTTCTGCGCGGCGCTGAAGGTGCCGGCGCTGGCCGCCACCTTGCTGACGCGGGCAAAGCCGCCGAAAAGTTCGGGGCTCGCCTTGGCCAGCGTGCCGATGCGCCTTTGCGCATCCTTCAGTCTTTCCATCGTATCGGGCATGGTGCCTCCTCAGGCGGTCAGGATTTCGAGCACGTCCTTGCTCTGGTCCCACTGCGGCATGTGGCCGGAGCGCGCCAGAAGATGGATCGCGACCGTGGGCGGCAGCGCCAGAACGTGTTGCCAGGGGATGATCCGGTCTTCGAGACCGAAGAGGACGCGGACGGGCACCGTGCCGGACAGCCTGCTGATCGCAGCAAGGCCGTCGATCTTCTGGCCGGATGCGCCCGTGACGGCCCCGGCAAGCGCCACAAGGCGGCCCCGCGCGAAATCCTTCGCAAGGGCGGCCAGGGCCGCTTCCGACAGGTCCACACCGTTGACGGTGAGGCGCCGCAGGAGATGGGCGACCTCGCCCGGCGCGTTCGCCTGCGCCATGCCGCGCACGAAATCGACGTCAATCTGCGACCCGAGGCCGGCCGGCGCGATAAGGGAGAGCGAGCGGACCCGCCCGGCCGCCGCGCCCGCAAGGCCGAGCGCCGCCACCGCCCCGAGGGAATGGGCGACGACGTCGACGTCGGCAAGGCCGAGCGTGTCGAGGAACTCCGGCAGATCCTGCGCGAGATCCGATGCATCCCGCACCTCGATCTCCGTCAGGCCATGGCCCGGCAGATCGGGGGCGATGACGCGCCGGCCGGCGCGTTTGAGGCCGGCCGCGACGGCCGCCCAGGTCGTGCGATCGCCCGAGAAACCATGCAGCAGCAGGACCGGCCGGCCGGAAGCCGCGCCGCTGTCCGAATAGGCCATGCGCCCGCGGCGAAGCGCGGCAAAGCGCACGTCCGATGGCCGCGGGCCGCTGCCGGCGGCGGCAAGGACGTCACCCTTCTCGATGCGGCCGCGCCGGCCGGTCCCGGCGATGGCCGCGATATCCAGCCCATGACGCCGGGCGAGCCGGCGCGCCAGCGGCGTCGCCCGCACGCGCCCTTCCCTGCGCGCTGCCATGGGAACAGGGGCGGCGGGTGCGGCCGTTTCCGGCTGGGCCGCCGGGGCCGGGCGTTCTGCGACCGGCGCGACCTGATCGGCCGGAGCCTCGATGCGCGCGACAGGTTCCCCGACCGTCACCATCTCGCCCTCGCCGCGCAGGATGGCGACCATCCGGCCATCATGCAGCGCGGGAAACTCGGCAATCGTCTTGTCCGTCTCGATTTCGATGATCGCCTCGCCGCGGGCAAAGCGCTCTCCGGGCGCCTTCAGCCACTTGGCGATGCGCCCTTCTTCCATCGTCTCGCCGAGACGCGGCATGGCGAGATCGGTCTCGCTCCAGCCGGGCGCCGTGTCCGTGCCATCCGGCACGGGGTCCGCCGCCTCGCCCTCTTCCGCCGTCCAGTCCGGGCCGTCGCCGATGTCGATGCGCGCCAGCGGCTTGCCGACCTCCACCATATCGCCGATCGACACCAGAATGTCGCCGAGACGGCCGTCGCCGAGCGCCGGGAACTCGGCGATCGTCTTGTCCGTCTCGATTTCGAGGATCGGATCGCCGCGCTTGAAGCTGTCGCCCGGCGAAATCAGCCAGCCGACGACCTTGCCCTCGTCCATCGTCTCGCCGAGGCGGGGCATCTTCAGGATGCGTTCCGTCATGACAGCATTCTTTCCGCGGCATCGGCGATGGAGCGGGCGGACGGCACGCTGCCGGATTCAAGGTCCTGCGAAACAGAAATCGGGATGTCTTCCCCGGCCATGCGCACGACGGGCTGTTCCAGGAAATCGAAGCATTCTTCCGAAATGCGCGCGGCAAGCTCCGCCGCAACGCCGGCCGTCATCACGCCTTCGGATACGACCAGCGCCTTTCCGACCCGCTCGACATGTTCCCGCACCGTATCGAAATCCAGCGGATTGAGCGTGCGAAGGTCGATGACGGTCGCCTCGATCCCCTTGCGGGCAAGCGCCTCGGCGGCGTCCAGCGCATGGAAGACCTGCCGGGAATAGGTGACGATCACGAGGTCCTTGCCGTGACGGCGCACGGCAGCCTTACCCCACGGCAGGGGTTCGGCATCGAAATCGACCTCTTCCTTGCGGGTATAGAGCGCCTTGTGCTCGATGAAGACGACCGGATCGGGCTTCGTCAGGCTCTGGCGCAGCAGGTGATAGGCATCCGCCGCCGTCGCCGGCATGGCGAGGCGCAGGCCCGGCGTGTGCATGACCCAGGCCTCGAGGCTCTGGGAATGCTGCGCGCCGGCCGAGCGGCCCGTGCCGCCCTGCGTACGCAGCACCATCGGCACGCCGATCTGCCCGCCGAACATGTAGCGGATCTTGGCGGCCTGGTTGGCGAGCTGGTCCATCGTCATGCCGAGGAAGTCGACATACATCAGCTCGGCGACGGGGCGCAGGCCCGTCATCGCCGCGCCGACGGCGGCGCCGATGATCGCCGGTTCGGAGATCGGCGTGTCGATCAGGCGCTGCGGCCCGTGCGTCTTGATGAGATCCTTCGTGACGCCGTAGGCGCCGCCGTAGCGACCGACCTCCTCGCCGATCACCACGATCGTCTCGTCTTCATGCATCGCATCGTCCAGCGCCTTGCGGAGTGCGTCTCGGTAGGTGGTGGAGGTCATCATGCGTCATCCCTGGCAAGTACACGGTCGATCCGGACGCCGACCGGCTCCGGCTCGGGCTCCCCGACGGCGTAGACGTCGCGGAACATGGAGGAGAGCGCCGGCGCCCTGGATTCGACGGCGAAGTCGATCGTCGCGTCCATTTCGGCCGCGATCTCCTTGTCCATCGCGTCGAGCGCGACGGCCGTTTCCAGGCCGCTCGCGACCAGCTTCTCGCGGGCGAAGAGGACCGGGTCCTTCTTGCGGCCCTCGATTTCCTCCGCCTCGCTGCGATAGGGGCTCTTGTCCATGCGGGCATGGCCGAAGAAACGGTAGACCTCGACGGACAGGAAGCCGGGCTTGCCGGCGCGGGCGTCGTCCACCAGCCAGCGGGCCGCGGTTTCCACCTCCTCGACGTCGAGACCGTTCACCACGGCGCCGTTGAGGCCGAAGGCCTTCGCGCGCTCGTCGAAACGGCTGCTGCGGGTCGCCTGGTCGATGCGCGTGCCCATGCCGTACTGGTTGTTGACGCAGACGAAGAGCACCGGCAGGTCCCAGAGCGCCGCCATGTTCATGCTCTCGTAGAGGATGCCCTGCTGCATGGCGCCGTCGCCGAAGAAGGCGACGGAGACCGAGTCCTGCTTCAGATACTTGCTCGACAGGCCGGCCCCGACGACGGCCGGAATGCCGCCGCCGACGATGGCATTGGCGCCGAGATGGCCGAGCGCCATGTCGGCGATATGCATCGAACCGCCCTTGCCCTTGCAGTAACCGGTTTCCTTGCCGCCGATCTCGGCCATCATCTGCCTGGGATCGGCGCCGCGGGCGAGGAAGATGCCATGGCCGCGGTGATGCGTCGTGAACGTGTCCTGCGGCTTCATGGCGGCGCAGACGCCGGCGGCGCTGGATTCCTCGCCGATCGACAGATGCAGCATGGAGCCGGCCGACTGGCCGCGGATGAAGAGTTCGCCGACCCGTTCCTCAAAGGTGCGGATGCGCCGCATGGTCCTGTAGAGATCGAGAAGGTTGGAATTGACAGGAGCGCCCACGCGTCCCTCCCTGTTGCTTGCAATGTTGAGATTGAACCGGCGTGATCAGAGCAGCTTGAGCTTCGTCGTGCGCGACACGATGGCCACCGCCACGAGGATGATCAGGCCCTTGACGATGCTCTGGATGTACGTGTCCATGCCGATGAGGTTGAGGCCATTGTTGATGACCCCGATGAAGAGGGCGCCGAAGAAGGTGCCGGCGACCGTCGCCGTGCCCGGACGGAACATCGTCATGCCAATGAACACGGTGGCGAGGCCGTCGAGCAGATAGCGTTCCCCCGCATTCGGCTGGCCGGAGCCGAGGCGGGCGGCGAGCAGCGCACCGGCGACGGCGGCAAAGAGACTGCACACGATGAGCCCGGCGGCGCGGTAGAAGCGCCCGTTGACGCCCGACAGCTCGGCCGCCTTCAGGTTGCCGCCGACGGCGTAGATGTAGCGGCCGAAGATCGTGCGCTCCATGACGAACCATGCCAGCGCCACGAAGAGAACCATGGCATAGGCAAGGACCGGCACACCGAGGAGCTGGCCCTGGCCGAACCAGAGGTAGGTCTCCGGAAGGCCGCCATAGATCGCCCGCCCGCCGGTCGTCAGGAAGTTGATGCCATAGAGGATGGAGCCGGTCGCCAGCGTCGCGATCAGCGAGGGCACGCCGACAAGTGTCACCAGCGCGGCGTTGATCGCCCCCACCAGCAGGCCCGCGCCGACACCGGCCAGCAGGGCGGCCGGCAGCGGAACGCCGGAGACCAGCATCAGCGGCACGAGAATGCCCGACAGGCCGACCATGTAGCCGACCGAAAGATCCATCTCGCGCGCCGCGAAACCGAAGGTCAGTCCGGCCCCGACGATCGTCAGCATGGAAATCTGCTGCACGATGTTGAGAAGGTTGGTGGCCGTCAGGAAGCGGTCGACGGTCAGCGCGAAGCCGATGAAAAGCAGGACCAGCACGAGGAGCGTGCTGTAGCGAAGCAGCCAGTCCTTACGGATGCGGCTGGACGAAGCGTCCCTGGCTTCGGCGGTGGGGGATGCAGCGTTCACGGGAGCACTCCTGCCATGGCGGAAATGAAACGGTTTTCGGAAAAGTCGGGCCGGGCGATCTCGCCGCCGGCGCGGCCGTTGACGAAGGGGATGACGCGGTCGGCGACCTCGGCGATTTCCATGAGATCCGAAGAGGTGACGATGATCGCCGCGCCCTGCGCCGCCAGCCGCCGGATCTGCGTATGGATTTCGCGCTTGGCGCCGATATCGACGCCTTCAGTCGGCTCGACGAAGATCATCAGGCTGTAGCGGGCGTCCGCGCCATAGAGCCACTTGCCGATGGAGACCTTCTGCTTGTTGCCGCCGCTGAGGTCCTTGACCATCTGGGCGCTGGAATGCGCCTTGACATTGAGCAGCGCCATGACCGACGCGGCCTCGCGCCTTTCCCTTGCGGGCGACAGGACGCCGAGGCCACCGACGGCGGCATGCGCGGGATGGACCATGGCGAGGTTTTCCCGCACCTCCCAGTCGGCGACGAGGGAGTTTTCCATTCGCTGGTCGGGAATGAAGGCGACGCCCTGCTTCTGCATCCGGCGCGCGTCAATGCGCCCGAGCGGCGCTCCCCTGAACAGGGCCTTGCCGGTGACGACGCCCTCGCCGGTATAGATCGAGCGGGCGAAGCCGAAATGCCCGGCACCGGTCAGACCGATCATCCCGACGATCTCGCCCGCCCGGATGGCGAAGCGATCGACATGGACATTGCCGGCGCGCCAGCCCTCCGCCGCGAAGACCGTTTCGCCCGGCTGACGTTCGCGAGCGGCTTCGGCCTCCATTGCGGCGGGTTTGCCGGAGCGCTGCAGCATGTAGTCGACAAGCTGCGCCTCCGTCGTCTCGCCGGCCGGCCGGGTCGCGATATGGCGGCCATCGCGCAGCACCGTGATGCGGTCGCTGAGCGCCTTCACCTCGGAGAGGAAATGGCTGATGAGCACGATACCGATGCCGCGCGCCGGAAGCGACCGGATGATCCCCCAGAGGTTTTCCTTCTCGCGCGACGGCAGGGTCGCCGTCGGCTCGTCGAGGATCAGCAGGCGGATATCGCTGCGGAGCGCCCGTACGATCTCGATGACCTTCTGGTCGGCCATCGGCAGGCTTTCCACCGGCGCGTCGAGATCGATGGAAACGTCCGGAAACCATTGCGCCATGAGCGCCGCGGCGCGGCGCTTCAGCGCGCGCCTGTCGATGATGCCGAGCGCCAGGCGCGGCTCGTCACCGAGAAGAATGTTCTGTGCGGCGCTGAGGGCCGGCACGAGGCTGCCTTCCTGCGAGACATGCGCGATGCCCTTGCGCAGGGCATCGCCCGCGCTGGCCAGCGTCACCTCGGTTCCGTCGACCGCAATCCGGCCGGCGGTCGGCTGCTTCGAGCCGCCGAGAATGCTGACCAGCGTCGTCTTGCCGGCGCCGTTCTCGCCGATGAGGCCATGCACCTCGTCGAAGCGGAAATCGACGCTGACCCCGTCGAGCGCGCGCGTGCCGGGATATTGCATCACGATGTCGGATAGGCTGACGGACATCCGTCTCTCCAGGAAACCTGTTCGTGAAAAGGGTGCCGGCCCACCGCGAAAGCGGGCCGGCCTGGCGGTCACTTGGGGAGGAAGTCCGCGCAGTTCTGCTTGGTGACGAGCGGGGCGTCCATGTAGACGGTCTTCGAGGGGATGACCTTGGCCGGGTCTTCCTTCTTTTCGACGATTGCCTCGATCCATTCGCCCGCCTGCGCGCCCATCTTCTCGAAGGGCTGGCTGACAGTGGCGATCATCAGGCTGTCCGGCTTGCAGACCTCGGCGACGGCATTCGGATGGCCGTCGATGCCGATGACCTTGACGTTCTTGAGGCCCGCGCCCTGGAGCACATTGATGGCGGCCTGTGCCGGTTCGTCCCACGGCGCCCAGACGGCATTGATCTCTTCGCCGAAGCGGGACGCATAGTCCTGCATGGTCGAGGTCGTGTCCTCGAAGAAGGCGGTGTAGTCGATATTGTGCTCGGCCAGCACCTTCACGTCCGGATATTCCTTGAGGATCGTCTCCATGACGTCGCCGCGCTTGCGGGTGCCGTGGTGTTCGGCCATGCGCAGGAAGATGATGTTGCCCTTGCCGCCCAGCTCGTTCAGCAGATAGGGCGAAACGTCCGACGACATGGCCCAGTTGTTGGTGGTGATGTCGACGAGCACGCCCGGAATGTAGCCGCTGTCGACCGTGATGACCGGGATATTCGCCTTGATCGCCGCATCGAGCGCCGCGCGCGAGGCGCGCAGGTCCGCCATGGTGATGATGATGGCGTCGACGCCGCGCGAGGCCGCATCCTGAAGGTTCGAGGCCGTGCGCTCGCCCGAACCGCCGCTGTCGAGCAGGCTGACGTTCCAGTCCTTGCCCGTTTCCTTCAGCCACGCGTCGAAGCCGGCCTTGACGCGCTGCTCCGACTGGGCGGCGGCATTGGCATGCACCCAGGCCAGGTTCATCGCGCTGGCGCTGACGGCAGACAACAGAAATCCTGCAGCGGCGGCGAGCGCCGCTTTCCTCCACATTCCAGACATGTGATTTCCTCCAATACGGATCGATGATTGACCCGTTCCCTCATTCGCGTTCAAAGCGAATGGGAAGAGTAGAATACGCACCGAGACAAATGTCAAACAAAATTACATTTGTACTCGAAAGGAAGAATCATGCCCCTTGAAGACGACGAACTGATGATCCGCGCGGCCTGGTACTACTATGTCGGAGGCCTCAACCAGGAGATGACGGCCAACCGGCTCGGCCTGACCCGCGCGCGGGTCAACAAGATGCTGTCGGAGGCGCGGGAAAGCGGCCTCGTCAGCATCTCGATCGATCATCAGCGCGTTGGCGTGCTGCCCATAGAGGACATGCTCAGCCGCCGGTTCGGGCTGGATTTCTGCATCTCCACGCCGGCCTTCGGTTTCCACGACGCCTCGCCCGCCGACAGCGATATCCGCAAGCAGATCGCCTTCCGCGCCGTCGGCGTCGCTGCGGCCAACCATCTGAAGACGCTTCTGGCCGAGAACGAAACGATCACGATCGGAACCGGCTGGGGGCGAACGATCGAGCAGATGACGCTGCATCTTGCCGGCGTGCGCGCGCCGCATGCCCGTTTCATCTCGGTCATGGGGTCGCTGACCGCCAACAACGCCTACAATCCCTTCGAGGTGGTGCATAACCTCGCCCGTCGCACCGGCGCGCAGGGCTTCTTCCTCCCGGTTCCCTTCATCGCCGACTCGGTCGAGGACAAGCGCGTCCTCCTGTCCCAGCGCTCCGTCGTGAAAGCGATGGAGATTGCCGAAACGGCGTCGGTCTGCATCATCAGCGCGGGCGAACTGACGGAGGAATCCCTGCTGCGCAGCCAGGGCATGATCAGCAAGGCGGAGCTGGAAAGCCTGCGCGCCGCCGGCGCGGTCGGCGATACGAACGGCATCTTCTTCGACCGGGACGGCCGGCAGGTGGATCACGACCTCAACCAGCGCACCATCGCGCTCGGCTTCGATCAGTTGAAGACGCTGCCGGTGATCCTGCTGATCGCAGGCCAGGAAAAGGCGGAAGCTGCCAAGGCCCTGCTGCGCAGCGGTATCGTCAACGGCCTGATCATCGACGGCGATGCGGCGGAGGCGGTTTCGGCGCTCGGGTAGAGGCCGCGCTGGCGTACCGCGCAAACGGCCGGCTTCGCCGGGGCGACGCTCCTGTAAACGCCGGGGACACGTGTCCTAGAACGTCGTCACGCCATGGGCGCTGGCGACGGCGCGCTGCAGATCGCCGATCGCATCGTTCGAGGCGGCGGGCAGTTCCTGGCCTTCGAGATTTTTCGGCATCTTCCAGCCAGGCTCCACGCCCTCCATGTTCGGCAGCTCATGGGCGATGCCCTTATGGCAGTCGATACAGGTCGCCTTGCCGGTGAGAAGGTATTTCGAGTGGATGTCGGCGGCGCGCTGGGTCTGCTTGGTGAAGTCCATGGCGACGGCGGAATGGCAGTTGCGGCATTCCAGGCTGTCATTGGCTTTCAGGCGCGCCCATTCGTGTTTGGCCAGTTCCAGCCGTTTGTCGAGAAACTTCTCGCGCGTGTTGATCGTGCCGAAGATCTTGCCCCAGACCTCCTTGGAAGCCTGCATCTTGCGGGCGATCTTGTCGGTCCACTGGTGCGGCACGTGGCAATCCGGACAGGAGGCGCGCACACCGGAGCGATTGGTGAAATGCACCGTGTTCGTCAGCTCCTGATAGACGTTGTCGCGCATCTCGTGACAGGAGGTGCAGAACTTTTCCGTGTTGGTCAGCTCCAGCGCGGTGTTGAAGGCACCCCAGAACATCACGCCGCCGACGAAGCCGCCGAGCGTCAGGAAGGCGAGGCTGAGGGTGGCCGCCGGCGTCGTCAGCACGGTCCAGACCCAGGCGATGAGGGACTTGATGCGCGCCATCATCATTCGCTTCCCGCCTTGGTAACGCCAAGCTCACTCATGTCCTTGAAGGTATTGCCGACGAGCGGCTTGCGGTCGGCCTGCGGCACATGGCAGGCGGTGCAGAAATAGCGGCGCGGCGAGACGTCGGCCAGCATCTGGCCCTCGCGCGTCATGTAGTGGGTGATGCTGATCATCGGCGCGCCGGCATCCTGCGAGAATTCACGCTTGTGGCAGGAAAGACAGCGGTTGGCGTTGACCGAAAGCTGATAGCCGTCGATCGAATGCGGGATGATCGGCGGCTGTTCGGGATAGGCGCGCATGCGCCTGATATCGTCGATGACCCATTTGGGCAGCGGGTCGGCCGGCACCTCCTGCATCTTGTCCCCGTCCGGGCCGGAGAGCTGCGGCACCATCTGCGCCATGGCGCTGGTGGCGATGACGGCCGCGCTGAGCGCAGCCAGCACCCATCCTCTGTGGAGGGTCATGCGACGGGTTCGATCTTGACTGCGCATTTCTTGAAATCCGTCTGTTTCGAGATGGGATCGGTGGCGTCGAGCGTGACCTTGTTGATGAGCTGGCTGGCATCGAACCACGGCACGAAGATCACACCCGGCGGCATGCGGTTGCGCCCGCGGGTCTCGACGCGCGAGCGGATCTCGCCGCGCCGCGAGATGATGCGGATTTCCGAGCCCTGGTTGAGACCGCGCTTGCGGGCGTCGTCCGCGTTCATGAAGCAGCGCGCGCCGGGGAAGGCCTTGAAAAGTTCGGGCACACGCATCGTCATCGAGCCGGAATGCCAGTGTTCCAGCACGCGGCCGGTCACAAGCCAGGTATCGTATTCATCGTCGGGAGATTCGGCCGGCGGCTCGTAGGGCACGGCGATGATCGCGGCCTTGCCGTCCGCATTGCCATAGAACTTCACGCCCTCGCCGGGCTTCACATAGGGATCGTATCCCTCACGGTAGCGCCACAGCGTCTCCTTGCCGTCGACGACCGGCCAGCGCAGGCCGCGCACCTCATGATAGGTGTCGTAGGGTGCAAGGTCGTGGCCATGGCCGCGGCCGAAGGCGGCATATTCCTCGAACAGCCCCTTCTGGATGTAGAAGCCGAAATGCTGCGCCTCGTTGTTGGCGTGGTCGGGCTTTACCTCCGCGACGGGGAACTTCGCCACATCGCTTTCGGCGTAGAGCACCTGGTAGAGCGTCTTGCCCTTGTAGTCGGGATTGGCGGCCAGGATCTCCGCCGGCCAGACCTCTTCGGTGGTGAAGCGCTTGGAAAATTCGACGAGCTGCCAGAGGTCGGAGCGGGCCTCGCCGGGCGCCTGCACGAGCTGATGCCAGACATGGGTGCGCCGTTCGGCATTGCCGTAGGCCCCCTCCTTCTCCACCCACATGGCGGCCGGCAGGACCAGGTCGGCGCTCATCGCGGTGATCGTCGGATAGGCATCCGAGACGACGATGAAATTGTCCGGGTTGCGATAGCCCTGATAGGTCTCGTTGGCGGTGTTCGGGCCAGCCTGGACGTTGTTGTTCACCTGCACCCAGTAAAAATTGAGCTTGCCGTCCTTGAGCATCCGATCCTGCTGGACCGCGTGATAGCCCGGCTTGTCCGGGATGATGCCGTGCGGAATGCGCCAGATTTCTTCCGCATGCTTGCGGTGTTCCGGGTTCGTCACCACCATGTCGGCCGGCAGGCGGTGGGCGAAGGTGCCGACCTCGCGCGCCGTGCCGCAGGCGGACGGCTGGCCGGTCAGCGAGAACGGGCTGTTGCCGGGCTCGGAAATCTTGCCCGTCAGAAGGTGCAGGTTATAGACCATCTGGTTCGCCCAGACGCCGCGCACATGCTGGTTGAAGCCCATGGTCCAGAGCGACATGACCTTGCGGTCGGGGTCGGCATAGAGCTCGGCGAGCTGCTTGAGGAAGCCGGCCTCGACGCCGGTCATCTCCACGGTCTTTTCCAGCGTGTATTCGACGACGAAGGCCTTGAAGGCCTCATAGTCCATCGGCTCGGTCTTGCCGGGATCGGCGGAATTGGCAGCTTTCAGCTCGACCGGATTGTCCGGGCGCAGGCCGTAGCCGATATCGGTGACGCCGCGCACGAATTTCGTGTGATCGCGTACGAACGCCTCGTTCACCCGGCCGGACTGGATGATGTGATTGGCGATGTAGTTGAGGATGACGAGGTCCGTGCCCGGCTTGAAGACCATCGGAATGTCCGCGAGGTCCATGCTGCGGTGGGTGAAGGTGGACAGCACCGCCACGCGCACATGCTCGTTGCCGAGCCGCCGGTCGGCGATGCGCGTCCACAGGATCGGGTGCATCTCCGCCATGTTCGAGCCCCAGAGCACGAAGGCGTCGGCATGCTCGAAGTCGTCGTAGCAGCCCATCGGCTCGTCCATGCCGAAGGTGCGCATGAAGGCGACGGCGGCGGAGGCCATGCAGTGACGGGCGTTGGGGTCGAGATTGTTCGAGCGGAAGCCGGCGCGCATCAGCTTGGTCGCAGCATAGCCCTCGAAGATCGTCCACTGGCCGGAGCCGAACATGCCGAGGGCCGTCGGCCCCTTCTCCTTCAGCACCTTCTTGGCCTGTTCGGCCATTACGTCGAAGGCCTCTTCCCATGTGACCGGCTCGAATTCGCCATCCTTGGCATAGGCGCCGTTGCGCTTGCGCAGGAGCGGCGTCGTCAGGCGGTCGGCGCCGTACATGATCTTGGACAGGAAGTAGCCCTTGATGCAGTTGAGGCCACGATTGACCTCGGCCTGCATGTCGCCATGGGTGGCGACGACCTTGCCTTCCTTGACGCCCACCATGACGCCGCAGCCCGTGCCGCAGAACCGGCAGGGCGCCTTGTCCCACTTGATCTCCAGCGCGCTCACCCCGCCCGGCACGGGCTGGGCGGCGGCGGGAAGCGTTATGCCGGCCGCCGCCGCCGCGACGCCCGCCGCCTGGGCCTTCAGGATGTCACGCCGCGTCAGTTCGCTGCCCATCAGCCTCGTTCCCTTCCAGTTCGACATGTTCGAAAACCATGTTTGCGGCAATCACCCCGTCGAGGACCGAGATGCGCATCAGCGTATCCCCGAGCACGCCGGTCGACGGCCCCTCGATGACGACGACGATCTTGCCCTTGTCCGCGCCGTGCACCTCGACATTGTCGAAGCCGGCCAATGCGGCCAGCACGCCATCGAGCGTCCCCGGCTTGGTGGCGATCACGGCGCTGGAAATATGATGCTGCCGGAGGTCAGGCATGCACGGCCTCCCGGTTTGCGGTCACGGCCGCGACTGCGCCGACGGGACAGACGGCAATGCAGGCGCCGCAACCCGTGCAGGCCTCGGCTATCAGTTCCGGCACGAACGGCCCGCCGCGCACCGGGCGAAAACGGATCGCGCCGGTGGGACAGGCGTCCCGGCAGGCCTGACAGTCGACGCCCTGGAATGGCAGACAGGAGGCCGCGATGGCGGCGACATAATCGAAACGATCGACGGGGGCGCCGGTGAAAACCGGCTCCGGACAGTGCGCCGCGCAGGCGCCGCAGAAGGTGCATTCCCCTGCCCTGAAATCGAGCACCGGCAGGCCGTCGACGAGGCTGACGATATGGGTGGGACAGTGCTCGACACAGGCGCCGCAGCCCGTGCAGGCGGCCAGCGCCGCCGCATCGACGCCGGGCGGGCGAATGGCGGCGGGGGTGTCGCGCCTGCCGCCCCTCAGAAAGTCCCGCCTCGAAACCGCCGCCTGCCGCTCCATGGCCGCGCCCTCAATGGGCGGGCGGGCCGGGCGGCCCATAGATGATCTGGAACATCCACACCAGGAAACCATAGCCCCCCACGACGCCGACGGCGACGATGGGCCAAATCCCGAATGCGAGGATGAAGAAGGTGATCAGCTCACGGCGCCGGCTGGCCTTCGGCACCTGCGGCGGCAGAGGTTCTGTCGAGACTTCGGACAAGGCTGGCTTCCTCCGACGACAAGATCACAAGGCGCGATACTAGCACCGAAAGGCCGAAAATAAAGTAGAAAAAGCCGCGGCAGCGACATCAAGGAAATACTTATCAAATATCAATTATCGTTATATCCGCGTAAATATAGCGATTGGAAAGTATTTCAGCGGACAATCCTGAAAGATACAGACAGGTTTAATAAAACAATCCCCTTGGATTTTTAGGATTCCCTGAAATTACCGCCTGACTTCTACTCCGCGATGGATTGCCGGAGAGGATGCGGCGGAAGTCGCCGCGTCCTCTCTCGCCGCTCAGGGCCAAGTGGGAGACGCGGCGCTTTTTCGCCGTACGTCACGACAAGGCCTTGAAAAACGCCCGGATATCCGCGGCGAGCAGATCGGGCGTTTCAGACGCGGCGAAGTGGCCGCCGCGGGGCATTTCCGTCCAGTGGACGATGTTATTCGAGCGCTCGGCGAAACTGCGCACGGACCGGAAATCCTGAGGGAAGACGGCGACACCCGTCGGGGTCGGGTTGTTGATCTCCCGGTAGCCGGCCCCGGTCTGGCTGTCCTCGTAATAGACGTTCGCGGCGGATCCGCTGGTGCCGGTGAACCAGTAGATCGCATTGTTGGTGAGATAGAGATCGCGATCCACCTGCCCTTTGCCGGCGCCCTCGAAGCCGAACCATAGTTCCGCGTTCCAGGCGAGCTGGCCGACGGGCGAGTCGACCAGCGCGAAGGCGAGCGTGCCCGGGCGTTTCGACTGGATGGCCTGGTAGCCGCCGTATTTCTCGAACATGGCGAGATTTGCCATGCCCTCCATTTCGAAGGGAGAAAGTCTTTCCATTTCGCCGGGCTGCCCGGTCGGAAAGGCAAAGATCTGAAGAAGATGCGTGCCGACGAGGCCTTCCGGTGCGAGGATCCCCAGTTCACGGCCGACCAGCGCACCGGCATCCCCGCCATGCGCGCCATAGGCGCTGTAGCCGAGCGCTTTCATCAGCCTGTCCCAGGCCTTTGCCGTCCGTGCACTGTCCCAGCCGGGCGACGTCATCGGACTGGAGAAGCCGAAGCCCGGCAGGGATGGAATGACGAGATCGAAGGCAATCGTTTCGTCCAGCCCGTGTGCCTTCGGATCGGTCAGCGGCCCGATGAGGGCCAGGAACTCGACGATGCTGCCGGGCCAACCATGGCTGAGGATCAGCGGGAAGGCATTCGGCACTTGCGACTTGATGTGCATGAAATGGATCGGCTGGCCGTCGATCTCCGTCATGAAATGGGGATAGCGGTTCAATTCACGCTCATGTGCCCGCCAGTCGTAACCGTCCCTCCACTGGTCGGCCAGTTCCTTGATGAAGTGAAGAGGCTGGCCCCGGGACCAGTCGCCGGTTATCGTAGCGGGCCACCGCGCCTTGGCGAGACGGTCCTTGAGATCGGCGATGGCGGCATCGCTGACCTCGATCTTGAACGGTCTTATCGAGAGCATTTGCTTTCTCCTGAATAGCGGGAATGCCGGTCGACGCGCCGGCGGCTTGTCCTGTTCAGAACGTCAGCATGCCGCGCATGACGACGATGCCGGCGCCCGAAATTTCGGGCTCGGGTGCAAGGCTGATGCGCAGAAGGCTCCTGCGTCCCATCCTGGTGCCCTGCTCGATCTCGATGGCGCCTGAAATCAGCCCCTCGCTTCCGAGATAGGCCGCAAGGGGACCGGCCGCCGTGCCGGTGGCCGCGTCCTCCCATAACCCCACCGTCGAGTTGAAGAACCGCGCATAGGCGCGATCCGGCGCGGCGCTGTCGAAGGCATAGACATAGCACCCCTCCGCGGAGGCCGCGCTCAGCACCTTGAGGAGCCCCTTGGCGGCGGGCTCGGCACGATCGACCGCGGCAACGTCGCCAAGGCGAACGAGCAGATGCGCCACGCCGGTATCGGCGACGCGCGGTGCCGGCTCGGAAAGGATATCCTCGGGCGCAAGGCCGAGGGCGGCCGCCAGTGGTGCCACGTCGGCCAGCGCCGGCCCGAGCTTCAGCCTGGACTGCGTCATGCGGCCGAAGATCCGCCCGTCCACCGGACGAAGCTCGATCGGCAGGACCTCCTCGCCGATTTCCTGCCGGAACAGCCGGGGCGCCTGGATAGGCCCAAGCTTGCCGGCTTCGGCCAGCCAGAGCCACGCCCCGAGCGCATTGTGGCCGGCGCCGACCACTTCCGCCCCGGCCGCGGTGAAGGACCGGAGCTTGAGGTCGGCCCGGTCGCTGCGCATGACGAAGGTCGTTTCGGCCTGGTTGAACTCGCCGGCGATCCGGCGCATCTGGCTCTCGGAGAGGCCATCGGCATCTTCGACGACCGCCAGCGGATTGCCGCTGAGCGCGGTATCGGCGAAGACGTCTATCAGCCCGGCGACAAGGGTTGCGCTGCTCGATTGCGGTGACACGGCTTAGCTCCTATCCTTCTGACAGGCCCGACTGTGCACCAGAGCGTCTTCGCCGCAAAACGCGCATTGCTTGTTCAATTGACAAGGGAAACTAACCATTCGTCCCTCCCTCGAATCCCTCCGCGTGCTCGAGACCTGCGTCAGCCTGGGCAGCTTTGCCGGCGCGGCAGACCGCCTGGCGCTGACCCCTGCCGCGGTCAGCCTGCGCATCCGCACCCTCGAGGCAGAGCTTGGCCAGCCCCTGTTCACACGCGTCGGCCGGCGGGTCGTCGCCACGCCCGCCGCCGTGGCCCTGGCGGGCCGGGTACGGCACGCGCTGGACGATATCAACGATGCGCTGGAAGCGTTCCATGCGGCGGCACCGGCGCTGCGCGTAACGGTTCCCCCGACCTTCGCCTCCCGCTGGCTGGCCCCACGGCTCTCGGGCTATCGCGCGCCCGGCGGCGGTGCCATCGAGCTCGACATTTCCTCCGACCTGCGCAGCCCGACCGCCTTCGACGTCGCGATCCGCACCGGACGGGGCGGATGGGACGGGCTTGACGAATATCCGCTGACGCCGGTCGACGTCACGCCGATGATCGCACCCGCGCTTCTGGGCTCGCGCAGGCTCAGCGAGCCGGAGGAGCTTGCGGAGTTCGATCTCCTACCGCATCCCGACTGGAGCAAGTGGTTCGCGAGAGCCGAGCGCGCCATGCCGGACGATTTGCGCTTTTCCGGCGTCGACTATTCGATCTTCGAGCTGATCGCCAATGCGGCAGTGGCCGGTCTCGGGGTCGCCTTGCTATCACCGACGCTCTTCCGCCCGCTTCTGGAGAGCGGGCAGCTTATCGCGCCGCTCGGCACCGTGCTGAAAGGACCGGATTGGTATTTCGCCCTGATCCGCGAAGGCGACCAGCGCCCTGCCCCGCGCGGCTTCTGCGAATGGCTGCGCGACCAGGTTCGTCAATCACCGGATTGAGCGCGGCGGAGGCAGGCCGTCATGCGCCGTCCAGGTAATAGGCCTTCTGTGCAGGATAGTAGTCCGCGAAGGACGGCAGCGCCTTGCCCTCGCGCGCGGCGACCAGCATGTCCAGGTAATATTCCCAGCCCGGCCCGACGTCGCCCGCCAGCATGCGGTCGCTGAGGGGCTGCACGAAGCGCAATTCCGTCCTGTCGCCCGTCTGCGTCAGGGTCAGCTCGATACGCCAGTCGCCGTGTTCGTCCTTCATGGTGAGGACGAGGCGGCGCGGCGCTTCGCATTCCTCGATCATCACATTCGTCCAAGGCTGGCCCTTTTCGTGAAGCAATTGCAGCCGCACGATCTTGCCCGGACCGGCATCGCCCTCCCAGCGGCCGAACCAGAGCGCGGTCTTTTCGGACGCTGACACGCTCGTCCAGACGTCGTTGATGGGCGCAAGGAATTCGCGCGTGATGATCAGGTCGTTGCCTTCAACGCGGCCGGTGGGCTTGGGGTTCATGCCGTTTCCTTCCCGTCTTTTGCGCCGTGCATAGTAGCGCGGCGCTACGACGAAAGAAACACGGGGCCGGTCGACACCCCTGGAGCGCAGGCCGCCTACCGTCCGCGCGAGACGGGGCATCTCCCCCACACCATCGTTCGCCATGGCCGGATCGACGGGCGCGATGCTCTCGCCTCCGATAGGGCGCCAACCGATCCGGACATGGTGTGCCGGTTGGCGCGGAGGAACGGGAATGCCTTCGGATCAGGCCGCTGCGGCGGCCTTGTCTTCCTGCCCGGCGATATAGGCGATGAGGGCTTCTATGCTGATCAGCGGCAGCCTGTGGTGTTC
Organism: Shinella sp. G-2; assembly: GCF_050172695.1. Lineage (NCBI taxonomy): Bacteria > Pseudomonadati > Pseudomonadota > Alphaproteobacteria > Hyphomicrobiales > Rhizobiaceae > Shinella > Shinella sp. G-2. The sequence goes on from NZ_JBBEYH010000034.1 coordinate 32,144, forward strand.
GGCAAAGGTAATCAGTTCCGGCAGACGGGCCATGGTGCCGTCGTCATTGGCGACCTCGCAGATCACGCCCGACGGGGTCTTGCCGGCAAGACGCGCCAGGTCGACGGCGGCCTCGGTGTGGCCGGGGCGGCCACGCACGCCGCGCGGATGGGCACGCAGCGGGAAGATGTGGCCCGGGCGGGCGAAGTCTTCCGGCGCGGTCGAGGGGTCCATGAGCGCCTTGACGGTCGCCGCGCGGTCGGCGGCGGAAATGCCGGTCGTCGTACCCGGCAGGTAGTCGACGGACACGGTGAAGGCCGTCTTGTGGTATTCGGTGTTATGGGGAACCATCAGCGGGATATCGAGCGCATCGAGGCGCTCTCCCTGCATCGCCACGCAGATGAGACCGCGCGCATGCTTCATCATGAAGGCGATTGCCTCCGGCGTTATCGCGTCAGAGGCGACGATGATATCGCCTTCATTTTCGCGGTTTTCATCGTCCACGACGACGATCATGCCGCCCCGTGCCAGCGCCGCGATTGCGTCTTCAATTTTCGAGAGTGCCATTCCATGTGCCTTTCAAGGGTGCCGCTACCGGCGTTTTCAATCCCTTGGGCGAACAGGTCCACACGCGCTCCCATGGGAACGCCCTGTAGACATGTCCTCTTCCATCCGGACTATGACCGTCGGCTCCGGCATCGCACCGGATCTGCTGACCCTTCCTTGCGGAAGGCGCTCGCGGGCTCCCGGATCGCTCCGGATACCGCCGGTGGGGAGTTTCACCCCGCCCTGAGAACAAGCGTAAATAAGGAACTTTGCCGGGCAAATGCAAGAGCCGGCTTTCACCGACCCGCACGATTACCAGCAGCAGAAGCCGCCATCGACGAGAAGGTCGACGCCGGTCACGAAGCTTGCCGCGTCCGAGAGCAGGAAGACGGCGGGACCGACCATCTCGTCGACGCTGGCCATGCGCTGCATCGGCGTCTGCTCCTCGAAGAGCTTCGTCTGGTGCACCATTTCCGGCCGGGTGTTCATCGGCGTCGCGGTATAGCCGGGGCTGATCGTGTTGACGCGGATGCCGCGGCCGACCCATTCCATCGCCATGGATTTGGTCATGTGGATGACGCCGGCCTTGGAGGCGTTGTAGTGGCACTGGCTGAGGCCGCGATTGACGATGACGCCGGACATGGAGGCGATGTTGACGATGGCGCCGCGGCCCGTCTTCAGCATGGCGCGCGCCTCTGCCTGGCAGGACAGGAAGACGCCCTTGAGGTTGATGTCCATCATCGTCTGGAACTGGCTTTCGGCCATGTCCTCCGCCGGATTGGCATTGGCGATGCCGGCCGCATTGACGGCGAGCGTCAGAGCGCCGAGCTCGGCCTCGGTGCGGGCGACCGCCTCGGTCAGCGCCGCGCCGCTGGTGACGTCGGCGGCGATCTGGATGCTGCGCCGCCCGGCGCGCGCGATGACATCGGCGGTCTGGGCCAGACCGTCGTCGGTACGCCGGTCGAGCAGGGCGACATCCGCGCCGCACTGGGCAAGGCCGATGGCGATCCGCTGGCCGATGCCGCTGCCCGCGCCAGTGACGAAGGCGATGTTGCCGGAGAGATCGAAGAGTTTGGGCGCGTTCAGCGTAATGTCGGACATGGTTTCTTCCCTGTTCAAATCGTCGCCAGTTCCATGACGGAGACGTCGTTGGCGTCTTCGCGGTTCAGGATGCCGGCCTGCTTGCCCTGCGCCATGACCATGATGCGGCTGGAAACGCCGAGCACTTCCTCAAGGTCGGAGCTGACCACGATGACGGCGACGCCGTCCCGCGCAAGGTCCATGATGAGATCGTAGATCGAGGAGCGGGCGCCGACGTCGATGCCGCGCGTCGGCTCGTCGAGCACCACCACCCGGGGCTTGCGCGCCAGCCACTTGGCGATCACCACTTTCTGCTGGTTGCCGCCGGAAAGCTCGCCGGCATTCTGCCCGCCACGCCCCTTCACGCCGAAGCGCTTGATGTAGTCCTCGGCAAAATCGCGGATGCGGCGGGTTGAGATCCAGCCCTTTCTGGCGATCTCCCTGAGATTGGCATAACCGATATTCTCCGCGATGGAATGATCGAGCACCACGCCCTGCAGCTTGCGGTCCTCCGGGACCAGCACGATGCCGTTGCGGATCGCATCGATGGGCGAGCGCGGGGTGACGGGCTTGCCGTGCAGCAGCACCTCGCCGGCGGAAATCGGATCGGCGCCGGTGATGGCGCGCACGAGTTCCGTGCGGCCAGCCCCCATGAGGCCGGCAATGCCGAAGACCTCGCCCTTGCGGACGGAGAAGTTGATGTCGCGGAAGGCCTTGCTGGGCGAGGACAGGCCGCGCACTTCCAGCGTCACCTCCTCGGTGGGCGTGGGCAGCGTGGGGAACATGCGCTCCAGCGAGCGCCCGACCATCGCCTCGACGATGGTGCGGATCGGAACGTCGCCCCGGTCGAATTCCTGCACCTTGGCCCCGTCGCGCATGACGACGATGCGGTCGGTGATCTGGCGGATTTCCTCCAGCCGGTGGGAGATGTAGATGATGCCGACGCCCTCGGATTTCAGCCGCTCGATCTGGCGGAAGAGCGCCTGCGTCTCCTCGCCGCCGAGCGCGGCGGTCGGCTCGTCCAAAATGAGCAGGCGGGCATTCAGCGTCAGGGCCTTGGCGATTTCGATGAGCTGCTGCCTTCCGGTCGAAAGCCCCTCGACGAGACGGTCCGGCGACACATCGAGACCGAGGCGCTGAAGGCCGGCGCGGGCGCGCTCCTCCATCACCTTGCGGTCGACCCGGCCCGATTTCATGGGATAGCGGCCGACGAACACGTTTTCGGCGATCGACAGCTTCGGCAGAAGCTTCAGCTCCTGGTGGATCATGCCGACGCCTTCGTCCATCGCGGCGCGCGGATTGGCCGGCGCATAGGCCTTGCCGAGCCAGGTCATGTCCCCGGCGGAGGGCTGCACGGTGCCGGAGATGATGTTCGACAGGGTCGATTTCCCGGCACCGTTTTCGCCGAGCAGCGCCACGACCTCTCCCGGATAGATGTCGAGATCGACACCGTGGAGAACCTTGATCGGACCGTAGGATTTCTGGATCCCTCGGAGCGACAGGATGGGAGAGCGGTTCGTCATGGCGCTGCTGCCTTTCGTTATGGATCCAAATTACGGATGGCTCTTCACGAATTCCGGCGCGTTTTCGCAGGTCGTCAGAACGGCGTTCGGCGTCTGGCGCTCCTCGACCTTCTGGCCGGCGGCGACGGCGAGCGCGGATTCGACGGCCAGAACGCCCATCTTCTGCGTGCTCTGCGTGGCCGTCGCGATATACGGGCCCTTGCACTTGGCGAGATATTCGAGAGCCGAGACGTCGCCGTCATAACCGCCGATGATCACCTTGTCCGAGAGGTTGGCAACGTCGACAGCCTTGGCCGCACCCATCGCGAGACCGTCGGCCTGGCCGAAGATGATCGTGATGTCGGGGTTCGCCTGCAGCATGTTCTGCGCGATGGTGAAGCCTTCGTCGGCCGACCACATGTTGCTCCACTGCTGGTCGACCAGTTCGACGCCCTTGTTCTCGTCGATGGCGCGCTTGCAGCCGGTGAAGCGGTCGACTTCCGGCGTCGTGCCCTTCTGGCCGTGGATGATCGCCATCTTGCCGGCGCCGCCGGCCTTGCCGATGATGTACTTGCAGACTTCGTAGGCGGATTCCACGCTTTCGCCGGCGATGAACGTATCACCCGGCGCGCCTTCCGGAACGCGGTCGACGTTGATGACGGGGATGCCGGCTTCGCGGGCAAGGCGCGTCGGCACCGCGGCGGCGGCGGCGCCGGCCGGGATGTAGATGAACGCGTCGATATCCTGCGTCATCAGGTCCTGCACCTGGCTGACCTGGGTGTTGGTGTCGTTCTTGGCATCGACCACGACAACCTCGATGCCCTTTTCCTTGGCGTGCTTTTCGACGCCGAGCTTGATCTGGTTGAAGAAGTCGGCCTGCAGGTTCGGAACGGCGAGGCCGATCTTCTTGACCTCGGCGGCGGATGCCGGAAGTGCGAACATCGAAGCAGCGGTTGCCGCCATCAGCAGTCTGGACAGTTTCATGGTTTCTCTCCTCCGAGTTACCCGGCAGCCCCCGCCCCTGCAGGAAGCCGCCTTCCTTTTGCCGGCCCGCACCATTGCTGGCCGTTTTCACCACCCCGCCGCCAACCGGCCGCGGGATGAAAACCGTTATTTGCGCTTGCGGTAGGTCTCCGCGGTGACGGCGAGCACGATGACGGCGCCGATGATGACCTGCTGCATGAAGGGCGAGACGCTGAGCAGGTTGAGGCCGTTGCGCAGCACGCCGATGATCAGGACGCCGATGATGGTGCCGCCGATGCCGCCCGTGCCGCCCGAAAGCGAGGTGCCGCCGATGACGACTGCCGCGATGGCGTCGAGCTCATAGGAAACGCCCGAGGATGGCTGGACGGAGTCGAGGCGGGCAGCGAGCACCATGCCCGAAAGGCCGGCAAGGAAGCTGCACACCACATAGACGAGCACGGTCGCGCGCTGGACGTTGATGCCGGCAAGGCGCGCCACCTCGGCATTGCCGCCGACGGCATAGAGCACGCGCCCGCCGTGGCGATAGCGCTGGTAGAGAAGGCCGACGATGAAGACCACGATCATCACGGCAACCGTCAGCGTCAGGAAGCCGCCGAAGCGAACGATGGCCATCGTGTTGAACCAGGCCGGGAAGCCGATGATCTGCTGGCCGTCCGTGATCATGTTCGCAAGACCGCGCGTGATCGACATCATGGCGAGCGTCGCGATGAAGGCCGGCACGTTGAACCGCGTGATGAGCAGGCCCGCAACGAGGCCGTTGAGGGCCGCGACCAGCAGGGCGAGCGGGATCGCGAGAGCCATGGGAACGCCGGCCACGACATTGAGATAGCCGAGCACCATCATCGCCAGCGCCATCACCGAGCCGACCGCAAGATCGATGCCGCCGATCAGGATGACGAGCGTCATGCCGACGGCCATGACGCCGAGCACGGTGATCTGGTCGAGCACGTTGAGGAAGTTGCGGACCGACAGGAACTTGTCCGTCGCAAAGGTGAGAAACAGGCACAGCACGATCAGGCCGATCAATGGCCCGGTGGCGCCGCGCAGCGACGGAAGCAATCCCCCGGCGAACCCCTGTCTTTCTTTCACATCCGCCACCATGAGCACTCCTCCCGGTCGTTCGCGGCCTTGCTTTGTCTATCGCATAATTATTCATTACTGTGTGTAAATTCGTACCCTATCGACTGAAAGCCTGTCAAGGCGCGTCTACCGGAATTTTTTAGGGCTTTCTAACGCTATTTCCGCTTGACTTGCCGGGCATCCATGCAAATATATGTATCACTGTATATTTATTCACGATGAGGGTTTCATGCAGCCGAACGATCTCGACCGTATCGCTCGACAGATCCGCCTTCGCGATCTGCAAGCGGTTTATGAAGCTGGCGCAGGCCATATCGGTGGGGAAATGTCGGCCATCGACATCCTGACCGCGCTCTATTTCCGCGTCCTGCGGATTTCGCCCGACGCGCCGAAGCGGCCGGACCGCGACCGGTTCGTGCTCTCGAAGGGACATGTGGCGCTGGCGCTCTATGTGACGCTCGCCAAGCGCGGCTTCATTCCGGAAGAGGAGATCGGCACCTTCCTCAAGCCGCATTCGCGCCTCAACGGCCATCCGAACTGCAACAAGGTGCCGGGCGTCGAGACCAATACCGGTCCGCTCGGCCATGGCCTGCCGGTTGCCGTCGGCATGGCGAAGGCGGCCAAGCTGACCGGCGCCAGCTACCATACCTATGTGCTGACCGGCGACGGCGAAATGCAGGAGGGCTCGAACTGGGAGGCCATCGCCTCGGCCGCGCAGTTCGGCCTCGACAACCTGACGCTCGTCATCGACCACAACCGCTTCCAGCAGGGCGCCTCGCTGAAGGACACCAACAACCTCGCGCCCTTCCCGGCCAAGCTGGAAGCCTTCGGCTGGGATGTCACCGAGATCAACGGCAACGCCATGGACGAGATCGTTCCTGCGCTCGAGAAGCGCGGCACCCGTCCGCACTGCATCGTCGCCCACACCAACAAGGGCCACGGCATTTCCTTCATGCAGGACAAGGTCGACTGGCACCACAAGGTGCCGAGCGCCGAACAGTACAAGATTGCCGTGGCTGAGCTTTCGGAGGCCCTTTGATGAACGCCGTGACCCCTTCTGCCAAGCTGCACGACTGCCGTGACGCCTTCGTCGCCGTGCTGGAGCGCCTCGGCGCCGACAATTCCAGCATCGTCGCCGTCTGCAACGATTCCGTCGGCTCTTCCAAGCTCGGCGGCTTCAAGTCCAAATGGCCGGAACGCCTCGTCAATGTCGGCATCGCCGAACAGAATCTCGTCGGCGTCGGCGCCGGCCTTGCCAATGGCGGCCTGCTGCCCTTCGTCTGCGGCGCGGCCTGCTTCCTGACCGGCCGCTCGCTGGAACAGATCAAGGCCGACATCGCCTACTCCAACGTCAATGTGAAGCTGATCGGCATCTCCTCCGGCATGGCCTATGGCGAACTCGGCCCGACGCACCATTCCATCGAGGATTTCGCCTGGACCCGCGTCCTGCCGAACCTGCCGGTCGTGGCCCCCTGCGATTCCATCGAAACGGCCGCGGCCGTGGAATGGGCGGCCGCCTATGACGGTCCGGTCTTCCTGCGCCTCTCGCGCGTCGGCGTTCCCGATCTCCTGCCGGAAGGCCATATATTCGAGCTTGGCAAGGCGAACCTGCTGCGTGACGGCGATGCCGTCACCCTCATCGCCAACGGCACGCTGACCCATCGCATGATGAAGGCCGCCGCCATCCTTGCCGAACAGGGCATCGAGGCGCGCGTCCTCAACATGGCGACGGTGCGTCCCATCGACGTCGAGGCCGTGGTGGCCGCCGCCCGCGATACGGGCGCAATCGTGACGGCGGAGGAACACTCCACCTTCGGCGGCCTCGGTTCGGCCATCGCCGAAGTCGCGGTGGCGGAAGCGCCCGTGCCGATGAAGATCCTCGGCGTTCCCGGCATCTTCGCCCCCACCGGCTCGGCGGAATTCCTGCTCGACGAGTTCGGCATGTCCCCCGCCGGCATCGCGGAGGCCGCCATCGACTTGATCGCACGAAAATCTTCGCGCACGTAAGCGCGCAACCAGATTTCGTGCCGGGCGCGGCAAGACCTCCCTTTCGCCGCGCCCTTTTCTTCTTCCGCTTCCCGGAGCCGCCATGACGACTGCCATTCTCGCCATCGACCAGGGCACCACGAATTCGAAGGCCGTGCTTGTCTCGACGGCCGGGAACATTCTGGCGCGCGGCGCGTCTCCCGTCGGCATCGAGCATCCCCAGCCGGGCTGGGTGGAGCAGAGCCCGTTGCGCCTGTGGCAATCGGTGCAGGAGGCGATCGCCGCCTGCCTCGGCGCGGCACCCGCCGTCGACATCCTCGGCATCGCCATCTCCAACCAGCGCGAATCCGTTACCGTCTGGGACGCCGCCACCGGCGAACCGCTCGGCCCCGTGGTGAGCTGGCAGTGCCGCCGCACCGCATCGGCCTGCGCCGAGCTGATCGCCGCTGGCCATGCGCCCCGCGTCCAGGCGCTCACCGGCCTTCCCATCGACCCGATGTTCCCCGGCCCCAAGATGAAGTGGCTGCTCGACCGCGTGCCCGCCGGCCGCGCCGTGCGGCTCGGCACCATCGACGCCTGGCTGATCCATTGCTTCACGGGCGGCGCGGTCCATGCCTGCGATGCCGCCAATGCCGCCCGAAGCCAGCTCTACGACCTCAACCGGCAGGTCTGGAGCGACGAACTCTGCACCCTCTTCGGCGTCGACACATCCGCCTTGCCGGAGGTGCGCGACAGCGCGTCCCGCTTCGGCGTGACCAAGAACGTGCCGGGCCTTGCCGACGGTATCCCGATCGCCGCGGCCATCGGCGACAGCCATGCCGCGCTCTTCGGCCACGGCGCCTTCAATCCCGGCGACGGCAAGGTGACCTTCGGCACCGGCTCGTCGATCATGACGACCCTGCCGCGCTTCATCGCGCCCGAGCGCGGCATCACCACGACCATCGCCTGGTCGATCGGCGGCGCGCCGACCTACGCCTTCGAGGGCAATATCCTCGTCTCCGCCGCCTCGCTGCCCTGGATGGCCGATATGCTCGGTCTTGCCGACGTGCAGGCCCTCACCGAGCTTGCCGCCACTGCCGACCCTGGCGGCCCTGGCTTCGTGCCCGCCTTCGTCGGCCTCGGCGCGCCCTATTGGCAGTCCGATGCGCGCGCGCTCTTTTCCGGCATCACCTTCAACACCAGCCGCGCCCAGATGGCCCGCGCCGTGACGGACAGCATCGCCTTCCAGGTTCATGACGTCTTCAAGGCCATGTCGTCGCAATCGCCGACGCCGCTTGGCCGGCTCTATGCCGATGGCGGACCGAGCAAGAACACCTTCCTCATGCAATGCGTCGCCGACACGCTGAACCACCCCGTCATCCAGTGCGACGCACCGGAGGCTTCCGCCCTCGGCGCGGCTTATCTCGCCGGTCTGTCGCTGGGCATCTGGCCGGATCTTGCCGCCGTCGCCGCCCTGCCGCGCGCCGTCAATGCGCTTGCCCCGCGCGCCTCGGATACCGCCGCCCGCTTGCAGGTCTGGCAGGATGCAATCTACCGCTCGACCGTTTCCGGTCCTTCCTCTATGAGTGAATAAAAATTCACGCTTGGAGGTTTCATGGGACGGCTCAACGAGTTGCGACTGATCGCCCGCATCGCCCAGATGTACCACATCGACGGCAAGCGGCAGGCCGAGATCGCCGAGACCATGCACATGTCGCAGGCCACCGTTTCGCGCATGCTGAAACGGGCCGAGCAGGAAGACATCGTGCGCACGACGGTCATCCCGCCGGCCGGCACCTTTGCCGATCTGGAAACCGCCCTGCGTGAGCGCTACGGCCTCACCGAGGCCATCGTCATCGACTGTTCGGAAGATCGCGACGGGGCGATCATGGCGCGCATCGGCGAAGCCGCCGCCCATTTCCTCGAGGTCACGCTGCAGCAGGATGAAATCATCGGCGTCTCGAGCTGGAGCCAGACGATCCTGCGCCTGGTGGACAATATCCACCCGCTGAAGAACGCCAAGGCCAAATACATCGTGCAGATCCTCGGCGGCATGGGCGATGCCTCGGTCCAGACCCATGCCACGCAACTGACGGCGCGCCTTGCCCGGCTCACCGGCGGCGAGCCGCGGCTGCTGCTCGTCCAGGGCATCACGTCCTCGCGCGAGGCGAAGCTCGTCATGCTGGCGGACCCCGTCGTGCGCGAGACGATGGACCTCTTCGGCCGCCTCAGCCTCGCCATCGTCGGCATCGGCGCGGTCGAACCGTCGGAGATGCTGGCCCGCTCCGGCAACACCTTCTCCCGCCAGGAAATGGCGATGCTGCACGAGGCAGGCGCGGTCGGCGAGATCTCCTACCGCTTCTACGACAAGGACGGCAAGCCGGTGGAAACGCCGCTCAACGACCGCGTCATCGGCATCTCGCTGGAAGACCTGCGCAAGACCAACCGCGTCATGGCCCTTGCGGGCGGAGAATCGAAGACCCAGGCCATCGCCGGCGCCCTGAAACTGGGCGTCGTCGACGTGCTTGTCACCGACAAGTTCACTGCGGCACGGCTCACGGCCTGATCCATCCCGGATCAGTCTTCGGCCTGCTGCGCATTATGGAGAAAAGACCATGAGACGTTTTGCAGGCCAGACGGTATTCGTCACCGGGGGCAACAAGGGCATCGGGCGCGGCATCGCCAAGCGCTTTGCCGAAGAGGGTGCAAAGGTCGCCATCGCGGCTATCGAGAAGGACACGGTCGCCGCCGCCGAGGCGCTGGCCGCCGAAACCGGCACCGAGGTGATCGGCCTTGCGCTCGACGTGACCGACGCCAAGGCCGTGCAGGCCACCTATGGCGAGGCCGAAGCGAAGCTGGGCGCGATCTCCGTTTCCGTGCAGAATGCCGGGGTCATCACCATCGCCAAGGTCGAGAACCTCACCGAGCGCGAGTGGGACCTCAATCTCGACGTCAACACGAAGGGTGTCTTCCTGTGCTGCCAGGAGGCGATCCGCCGCTTCCGCGCCAGCGGCACCAGGGGCCGCCTCGTCAACACCGCCTCCGGCCAGGCCCGGCAGGGTTTCATCTACACGCCCCATTACGCCGCTTCGAAGTTCGGCGTCGTCGGCCTGACGCAGAGCCTTGCCAAGGAACTCGCCCGCGAAGGCATCACCGCCAACGCCATCTGCCCCGGCATCATCCACACCGAGATGTGGGACTACAACGACCGCGTCTGGGGCCAGATGCTCGGCGAATACGGTCCGGGCGAACTGATGGCCGAATGGGTGGAGGGCATTCCGATGGGTCGCGCCGGCACGCCGGCGGAAGTCGCCGCCCTCGTCGCCTTCCTCGCCTCCGCCGATGCAGCCTACATCACCGGCCAGACGATCAATGTCGACGGCGGCCTGATCATGTCGTGACGCCGGGCCATCCGGCGACACGGACCTTTACAGTCGGTCGGGCCGGGCGCCCAGATCGCCCGGCCCGACCGCGAAAATAACGGGAACCTCCCCGGCGCACCGGCATCCAATGTCGCGTCAACCGAAACAGGCGCCGGACAGGCCGGCGCCAGGGAGAACCCGATGAAGATCCTGATATTCACGTTCAGTGCCGCCTGCCTCGCGCTCGCCGTCCCCTTTGCCGCCGCCGCCGACAAGCCGACGGATCCGCAGATCGCCCATATCGCCTACAGCGCCGGCGTCATCGACGTGGAGGCCGCCAAGCTCGCGCTGACCAAGACGAAGAATGCCGACGTGAAGGCCTTCGCGGAATCGATGCAGAAGGACCACGAGGCCGTCAACGACATGGCGCTCGCGCTCGTCAAGAAGCTGAACGTGACGCCGGAAGACAATGCCACCAGCCAGGCGCTGGCCAAGGCGGCGGAGGAAAAGCGCGCCGAACTCGGCAAACTCGACGGCGCGGCCTTCGACAAGGCCTATATCGACAACGAGGTCGCCTATCACAAGCAGGTCAACGGCGCGCTGGAGACGCTGCTGATCCCCTCCGCCCAGAACGGTGAGCTGAAGGGCCTGCTGGAAACCGGCCTGAAGCTGTTCCAGGGCCATCAGCAGCATGCCGAGCACGTCGCCGCGGGCCTGAAATGAGCGGCGGCCTTCTCAACCGGCGGCAGGTGCTGGTGACGGGCGCCGCGGTTCTGGCCGGCGCGCGCTTCGCCCGCGCCCATAACGGCACCGTGCATGTCACCATCGAGAAGCTCGCCTTTCAGCCCGCCGAGATCGAGGTGAAGGCGGGCGAGATGATCGAGTGGACGAACAAGGATCCCTTTGCCCATACCGCCACCGTCAAGGGTGGCTGGGAGGTGGTCATTCCCCCTGGCAAGGTAGCGACGCATGTGGCGAGCCCCGACGATACGGTCGACTATTACTGCCGCTTCCACCCCAACATGAAGGGGCGGATCAAAATCGCCTCCTGAGAAAAGCCATTGCCGAGCACCTGTGTCCGGCAATGGTCGCATGTGCCGCAAGGAACAGGTTCCGCGTAGAAAGGCAGATCGCCCATGGACGCCAGAGTCACCCATTTTCCGCGTGTCGATGATCCGTCGAGCCGCCCCTCCCAGAAGGAGGCGGAAGACGCCGTCC
>NZ_JBBEYH010000035.1:0-38776 GCF_050172695.1 Shinella sp. G-2
GATCGCAGCGACGATGCCGCGGGTCGATTGGCAGGATACGGTCAGCACATGGCTCTTCATCGGGATCATTCTCTTGGATGGAAAGGCGGAATTCAGGCCGCGCGTGCGGAGCGGGAAAGCGCCTTGAAGGCCATTTCGCGTGTGAGCATGCCGACCGCCGCCCCATTCTCCATGACGAGGATGGCGTCCTGCGCTGCGAGCAGCGGGAAGCAATGGCCGATGGCGGCTCCGGCATCGACGGATGCCACCGGTACGGCCGTGCCAGCAGTCCCGCGTGCCAGAAGGCGCGGCATAACGCCATTGGTGACGATGACGCCAGGATGGTCACGCAGCAATGCCGAGGATCGCTCGGATGTTGCATCCGCCTCCGTCAGGACCGGAACCTTTTCAAAGGCTTCATGGGCGTAGAGCGCGCGCGACAGATCGACCTTGCGCACGAAACGTTCGACATAGTCGTCCGCGGGGCGGAACAGGATTTCCTCGCCCGTGCCGACCTGGCGCAGTTCCCCGTCTTTCAGGATGGCGATGCGGTCGCCGAGATGCAGGGCCTCATCGAGGTCGTGGGTGATGAAGATGATGGTCTTTTTCAGCCGTGCCTGGATGTCCTTCAACTGCTCCTGCATGTCGCTCTTGATCAAGGGGTCGAGGGCGCTGAAGGCCTCGTCCATCAACAACACGTCCGCCTTTGTCGCGAGCGCCCGGGCAAGGCCGACGCGCTGCTGCATGCCGCCGGAAAGCTGGCGCGGAAAGCGGTTCTCGAAGCCCTTGAGCCCGACAAGCTCCAGCTGTTCCATGCCAAGCGCCACCGCCTCGCGTCGGTTCATGCCTTGCAGGATCGGCCCGCAGATCGTGTTCTCCAGAACCGTCTGGTGCGGCAGCAGACCGAAGCGTTGAAAGACCATCGAAATGCCGTTGCGGCGGAAAGCGATGAGTTCCTTCGCGTTCATCTCCATGATGTTCCGGCCGTCGACGAGAATGCGACCGGCGGTGGGCTCGATCAGCCGGTTGAAGTGGCGGATCAGCGTGGATTTTCCGGAGCCTGAAAGGCCCATGATGACGAAGGTTTCGCCACGGCGGATCGAAAAATCGATATCCTTGAGGCCGACGACGCACCCGGTCTTCTGCAAGACCTCGGCTTTCTGCGCCCCGGCCCTCAGTTCGGCAATCGCATCGTCCGGCCGGTTGCCGAAAATCTTGTAGACCTTGTCGACCTGGATTTTGACGTCGGAAGCGCTCACGGTCTCACTCCCCGCTGGCAAGATGTTTTTGGGCGCGCCGCCCGTAAGACTGCGCGATACGGTCGAAGATCACGGCGAGGAATACGATGGCGATGCCGGCGATGAGGCCGCGGCTGACCTCCAGCCGCTGGATGCCCTGCAAGACCTGGTAGCCGAGGCCGCCCGCGCCGATCATCGAGGCGATGACCACCATGGAGAGCGCCATCATCGTCGTCTGGTTGATGCCGGCCATGATCGTCGGCAGGGCGAGCGGGATCTGTACCCGGAAGAGCTTCTGTCGCGGCGTCGCGCCGAAGGCGACGATCGCCTCCACCACTTCGCCATCGACCTGGCGGATGCCGAGATCGGTGAGGCGGATGACCGGGGGGATGGCGAAGAACACGGTGGCGAGGATGGCCGGAATCTTTCCCGGGCCGAACAGCATGACGAAGGGGATCAGATAGACGAAGATCGGGAGCGTCTGCATGATATCGAGCAGCGGCAGCGCCATCGAGCGAAGCCAGTCCGAGCGTGCCATGAGGATGCCGATCGGAATGCCGACCACCACTGCCACCACCGTTGCTGCGAGCATCAGCGCCACCGTCGCCATGGCGTCGTTCCAAAGCCCGAGCGCGCCGATGAAGACAAGCATCGCCACGGCGCCGGCTGTCGCCTTCAGGCTCCTGGAGGCCGAGCAGGTCAGTGCCGCGATGGCGGCGATGGTGACGTACCAGGGCAGCCATTGCAGGAAGGCTTCGAGCGCGCTGAGCAGCTTGAGCAGCGGCATCAGCAGGCGTTCGAACGTGTCGCCGTAATTCGTCACGATCCAGCTAAAACCGTCATCGATGGCGAAACGCAGACCACGCGTGTCGATGAGTTCAGGGAAATTGTCTGCCACGGCACACGCCTTTCGAAGGAGACTTCTGCCGGCGTCACGACCCGCCGGCAGAGGGTATTTTCATGGCCGCGCGATCAGGTCGGCGACCCTGCCTGGAGGGCCTCAGAGCGAGGCCTTGACCTTTTCCGCGACGTCGGCCGGAACCCACTTGCTCCAGATCGCCTCGTAGTTCTTGAAGAAGTAGGTGGCGACCTCCTCAGGCGAGGCCTTGTTGTCGTCGCCCCAGGCCAGAACGTCGCTGATCTCGGCATTCGGCACCTGCATCTTCGACAGGAATTCGGCGACGGCAGGCGCCTTTTCCTTCAGGCTCGTCGTCGCCGCGACGGCGACCTCGCCGACCGCCCAGCCGGTCAGTTCCGGCTTTTCGCACTTGGCGTCGGTGAGGCAGGTGAACTTGGCCGCGTCATAGGCCGGCATATCGAGGACCTTGAGCTTGTACTTGCCGATCACCTCGGTCGGGCCCCAGTACCAGCCGATGAACGGCTTCTTGCGCGATACCTGGCGGGCGATGGTCGCTTTCAGATTGGCGCCGGAACCGGTCGGATAGATCTCATAGGTCTCTTCGAGGCCGAGCGCCTTGATGAGGTTGTTGGTGATGATTTCGCAGCCCCAGCCGGGCGGGCAGGCGTAGAAGCGGCCCTTGCCGGTATTCGCCTCGTCCTCGAACACCTTCCAATTGTCCTTGAGGTCGCTGACGGAGCGGATTTCCGGATGTGCCTCGGCAACATAGTCCGGAATCCACCAGCCCTCCTGGCCACCGCTGGCGAAGATATCGCCGGCCTTGTAGACGGTGCCCTTCGCCAGCATCTGGTCCCAGGTCGACTTGACGGTGGATACCCAGAGTTCCGGCGCAATGTCCGGCTCGCCCTTGGCCAGCATGGAGGAGGCGGTCGGCACCGTGTCGCCGGGCACGATCTGGACGTTGCAGCCGTACCCTTCGGCGAGGATCGCCTTGGTCACATAGGCCAGCGTGCCCGCGGAAAGCCAGGTCATTTCAGCGACGGTGATGGGGTCGGTCGTGCCGCATTCGGCAGCCTGAGCCGCAGTGCCGCCGAGAACCATGCAGGAGAGGCAAGCGCCCGCAAGAATGGATGTCTTGATCTTCATGTCCGTTCCCTTTGTTCTGTTGTGGTGGTCTTGACGGTTACGATGTCGAAAGCAGCCACTTTTATCAAACCGAAATAACTGATCCCGACTTCAGAAAAACTTTAGCGATAGGGCGACTCGATCCGCTCGATCAGGGCAGCGTCGACTGACACGCCTTCCCGTTCCGTCCGCCGCCGCGCAGCCTGCCGACGGCCACCGGGAAGGCGGGCTCCATCCTGCGCCGCGATCGCTTCGACGAGGTTCGAAACCCGATGTGCAAAGCCTTCCGAAAAGGCGGAAGGGTCGAACGCAATGAAGCATTGGCCGGTTTTCGGCGGCCCGCCCAACGTGCCGGAAAACGGGCTGGCATCCTTGCTCAAGGCCGCACCCGACAGGCAGGAGGCGAGGATTTCCACGAGGAGGCCGGCGCCAAAGCCCTTGTGCCCGCCCGCCGGCAGCATCGAGCCCTTGAGGGCCGCGGCCGGATCGGTTGTCGGTGCGCCGCTGGCGTCGATCGCCCAGCCGGGTTCGATGGGCCTGCCTTCGCGTGACCGCAAGAGGATTTCGGATTTCGCCACGACGCTCGCCGACTGGTCGAGAATGAGCGCCGCCCCGCCCGCGTCGTCGGGAACGCCAAGCGCAAACGGATTGGTGCCGATGACCGGCACACGTCCTCCGGGCGGCGCGATGGAAGCCGGCGCATGGGTGGTGCACAGCCCCAGCAGGCCCGCCTCGGCGATGCGCTCGGCGTGATGGCCGAGCACGCCGCAATTATACGAGTTGAACACCGTCATCGCTGCCACGCCATTCTCGCGCGCCGCGGCGATGAAACCCGACCAGCCGGCGTCGATCGCGGGATGGGCAAAGCCGGTCGCCGCATCGACGACGACCGCACCGGGACGCGGCTGCGACACCACCGGCCGCGCCATGCCATCGACCTTGCCGCAGCGTATGTGCTCGGCATAGATCGGCACGTAGAGCAGTCCGTGGCTGCGAATCCCGTCACGTTCCGCCAACATCGTCGAGCGGGCAACGGCGGCGGCGTTGTCCTCGCGGGCGCCCGCGGCCACCAAGGCACGCAGGCACAGTTGCTCGATCGCGGCGAGCGTCATCATCCGGTCCGTCATGGGAACATCCTCAATCGTTGTCGGTGGTGCCGGCGCCCGCGCCCCGGGCACGCGAAAATTCCGAGGCCGGCACATAGGTCCTGGCGGCCAGGCCGAGAGCGGCAGCATAGGCCGCGGCATTGGTCGCCGCAGGCCGCGGCGTTCCCGGACAGACGGATGCGCCACCGTCAGGCAGGCGGCGCAGGGCCGCTATGTCGGACATCAGGCTGCAGACGTCAGGCACGCCGGCGAGCGGGACGACATCGCCGTTTGCGCATTCCAGCGCGAGGGGCAGCATGGCATCCATCGCCGCTGCGCCGGCAAGGCCGATCAGCAGCAAGCCTTCCGTTCGATTTTGGAGGGAGATCCGCTCGGTCTCTCCGCAGCACAGCGCATCGATGGCCGCCTGACCAGCCAGAATTGCCTGGCTGCCGCGGGGATCTCCATCAACAGTCGCGACGACGGTTCCGAGGGCGTCGACGCCACGCGCAGAGAGCCACAGGGCGGCACTGCCGATCTCATCCGCCACCCCTTGGGGTAGGCCGGCACCACGGGCGGCCTTGCGGGCCAGCGACTGCACTTCGTTGTAGGAAAGAAAGATTTGCGTCATGGCAGCACCGGAAGCCAGCAGTCGTCGGTTTCGCCGGCCGAGATTTCACCTGCCGTCGGCGCGCCCTGGAAAAGCGTGATGCGGGTCCAGCGATCCGAGCGCGGATCGAACTTCGAGGCGCCGAAGAAGGCGAGCTTGCAGCGCAGCATGTCTATGGGCAGGCAGCGGTCCGACAGAAGGTTGTCGCGGATTTCCGCATAGGGCGCGGACGCCGTCGTCTGGATGCGGCGTGCGATGTGCCGATGTTGCGGGAAACGCGCGAGGAAAGCGGCGATGCTTTGCCCATCCGGCGCTCGCGCAAGATCGGCGGCAAGCCGCTGCACCTGCCGGGCGATATCGAGCGGCAGTTCCAGATCCGCGCCGGGCTCCTCTGCGCGGCGGCCAAGGCGGGGCTCCAACTTCTCCTCCGACACGTACCAGAATTGGGCGGTCTCCGCCGGCGCGCCAAAGGCGACGGCCATGGCCCAGCCGTAGTGTGCGTGCAGCAGACGGCGCAGGGCCGCAACGGGCATGCCCGGCTCGAACGTCCCTTCCTGCGCGGCCGCCATGCCGTCCGCAAGGTCGTCGTTCTCCGCGCCCGCCATTTCGATGACGAGCGCAGCCAGCAATTCCTGGAAATCCACGGACTGGGATTGCGAACGATCCAGCAACGCGGCGACCGGGTAGGACGTCGCCAGCAGCCTTGCCGGGTCGATCCAGCTTCCAGCCTCGACCCATTCCTCGCGCAGGCGAAGGATGCGGGCCATCAGGGCTTCGTCCTCGACAGCCCATTGATCGAGATGCAGCATCGCCTGCAGCCTGAGGTCGGCAAGCCGGTTCAGCGCCGCCGCATCCAGATAGGGCTTCGCCCGCACCCGGGCCAGAGCCGTTTCGCGGGCGTGCATCCAGTTGTTGAGGAGTATCGGATGGTTGGCCAGGAACGGCGCCATGCCAAGACCGGTGGAATTGCCGACGCCGATATGGCGGCGAAGGTCGGGAGCAAGCGGCACGAAGGTTTCCGGGGCCCTGCACCGGGCGACATGTTCGACGAGGTCGTGGGAGAATTCGCGGATCAGCCAGACGGTCAGCATCTCCGCCTGGAAGGGACCAGCCAGGCCTTCCCGCGCCGCCAGCACGAAACGGTCGGCTATGCCGAATTTGCCATTGCCGTAGACGGCGGTGGTGCGCAGCAGGTAGCCGACTTCGCCGAGGCGATGCCTCTCCGGCTGGCGGCCCTGGGCGAGACTGTCGACGACATGCTCGAAGAAGCGCACGGACTTGTTGGCGCGGCTGAGAACAAGGTCCCGTGGACCGAACCGACCTGCCTCCTGCCGCGGCGCATTCGCGCGCAGCCGGTCGATCTCCGCGGCGTCGGGGACGCCGTCATAGAGCACGTAGCTCGTATCCCATGCTTCCGCGATCACGCGGTCGGAGCGCTGGTCGTCGGTAAGCGGGCAGGAAAAGGCGACCAGACTATAATCATGCCCGCCGAGCGTGAGCGTGTAGACCGCATCGCCGAAACCCGCATCGTCCATGGTCCAGACCGGGCGGCGCACCCTCGTGCCGCTTGCGGCGAGACGGCGGGTCAGGCTGCGCAGGAAACTCAGCCGCGTCGGGAAGGAGGCTCCCATCCGTTGCAGGCGCATGACGACGTCAGGTGAACGCAGCGCCAGAACGGGTCCTGTCGCAAGCTCGCGTGCGCGGCCGGTCATGGCATCGGCCCGAAGGATGCATTGTAGAACCGCAGCCAGTTGCCACCCATGATGCCGCCCACTTCCTCTTCGGAGAAGCCGGCATTGCGCAGGCCATGGCGCAGGTTTCCAAGGTCCGCATTGCTGTTGAACCAATGCGGTTGCCGAGGGAAGCCTGCCGCTGCCGCCGATCCTTCGCCGTAGTCCGTTGCCTTCGACCAGCGCCCGTTGCGCATCCATGTCACGACGGAATCCGGCTGGTCCTGGCACAGGTCGCTGCCGATGCCGATATGCTCGGCGCCATAGCGCGATGCCGTCTCGGCGACCATGGCGCAAAAAATCTCCAGCGTGCAGTTCGAACCGTCCTTCAGATGATGCGGATAAAGCGACAGCCCAAGCATGCCGCCCGACCGCGTCAGCGCCTTCAGCACGGTGTCGGACTTGTTGCGTAGCGCCGGATGCCACCAGTGCGGGTTGGCATGGGTAATGGCGATCGGGCGCGTCGAAATCTCGATTGCCTCCAAGGTGGAGCGTTCGGCGGAATGGCTCATGTCGATGACCATGCCGACGCGGTTCATCTCGGCAATGGCCTGCCGGCCGAAGCGGGTGACACCGGGATCTTCCCCCTCATAGCAGCCGGTGGCAAGCAAGGACTGGTTGTTGTAGGAGAGCTGCATGAAGCGGACGCCGAGCATGTGGCAGACCTCGATGAGGCCGATATCATCCTCGATCGGCGACGGGTTCTGCAGGCCGAAGAAGATGGCCGTGCGCCCTTCCCGCATGGCGCGCTCGATATCGCTGCCGGAGCGGCCGGGAAAGATGAGATCCGGATGGCGCTCGAAATGCCGGTTCCAGGCGATGATATTGGCCACCGTTTCGCGGAAATTTTCGTGGTAGGCGATGGTAGCATGCACCGCATGCACGCCGCCTGCCCGCATCTCGGAAAAGACGCTCGGGCTCCAGTTGGCATATTGCAGGCAGTCGACGAGGGGGCTGGCGATCTTCGCGTCCATGGCCTTACTCCGGCTCCCCCGCCCGGATATAGGCGGTCTTGACCTGGGTGTAGAACTCGGCCGCCGAACGGCCCTGTTCACGCGAGCCGAAACTCGAATCCTTTCGTCCGCCGAACGGCACGTGATAGTCCGTCCCCGCCGTCGGCAGGTTGACGGTGACGCAACCGGTCTCGACATGGCGCCGGAAATGCGTGGCGCGGGCGAGCGAGCGGGTGAAGATGCCGGCGACGAGGCCGAAGCGGGTGTCGTTGACTATGGAAAGCCCCTCCTCGTAGGAGCCGACCTTCTGTACGGCGGCGATCGGCGCGAACATTTCCTCGCGGTTGAAATCCATCGCATTGGTCGTGCCGGTCAACAGGGCCGGCGCCATGTAGAAGCCGTCATGGACAAGTTGCAGGCGCTCGCCACCGACGGCGACCTCGGCACCGGCGGCGCGGGCGCGCTCCAGCCAGGCGAGGTTCGCCGCGAGCTGGCGCTCGCTCACGACCGGGCCGACCTGCGTACCGTCCCCCAGCGCATGGCCGACTTTCAAAGCGCCAACGGCGCCCGCAAGCTTCTCGACGAAGCGGTCGTGAACCGCCTCATGCACCACGAGGCGTGACGAGGCTGTGCATTTCTGCCCGGTGCCGGAATAGCCGCCACCGATCGATGCCGCCACGGCAAGGTCGATATCGGCATCGTCCATGACGAGCAGCGCATTCTTCGAGCCGAGTTCCAGCTGGAATTTGGTGAGGTTGGCAGCGGCCGCAACCGCGACCTGGCAACCGACCTCGTAGGACCCCGTAAAGGTGATGGCATCGACCCCGCGGTGGCCGGCAAGCCCGTTTCCGACGACGGCGCCAGGCCCCATCAGAAGCTGGAACGTCCCGTCCGGCAGGCCGGCGCGGTGGATGATATCGGCGAGCGCATAGGCCGAAGCCGGGGTCTCGTTGGCCGGCTTCCAGATGACGGCGTTGCCATAGGCGAGCGCGGGCGCGATCTTCCAGCTGGCCGTCGCGGTCGGAAAGTTCCAGGGCGAAACGACGGCGACCAGCCCCATCGGCTCGCGGCGCATGTCGATCTCGATACCGGGACGCACCGAATCCGCATTCTCGCCGAGCTGGCGCAGCACTTCGGCCGAATAATAGGTGAAGAACTGGCCCGCGCGGAACACCTCGCCGCGGCCTTCGGCCAGCGGCTTGCCCTCTTCACGCGACAGCAGCTCACCAAGCTCGGCGGCGCGCTCCATCAGCTCGGTGCCGATCCGGTTCAGAACTGCCTGCCGCTGTTCCAGTCCCACGGCCCGCCAGGCCGATATCGCTTTGCGGCCGGCAGCGACCGCCTCCTCGACATCGGCTGCATCCGCCTGCGCATAGAGGCCGATCAGGTCCGTGATATCGGACGGATTGCGGTTTTCATGGAAGCGTTCGCTTTGCCTCCATTGTCCGCCGATCAGGTTGGCGTAGCGTTCTGCCATGTGCGGTCTCCATTCTGTCTGGACCGAAAAATCCGCCAGCGGTGCGCTTCAATCAAGCGGATATTTCTGTTATCAATTTCAGAAGAATTGAAGTGGGCGTCATGATCAAGCTGGAAGCATTGCGGGTCTTCGTCACGGTGGCGGAGAGCGGGAACATCAAGGACGCGGCCGATGCCGTCGGCCGCACGGCCTCGGCCGTATCGATGACGCTCAAGCAACTGGAAGACGAAATCGGCGGTCCGCTGTTCCAGACCGACCGCAAGAACAGCCTGACCGCCCTCGGTAACCTGATGCTCGATCTCGGCCGCGAACAGATCCGCAGCTTCGACAAATCCGTCAGCATCATGCGCGCCTTCGCGCACAGCCGGATCGGCAGCCTGTCGATCGCCTCGGTGCCATCGGTGGCGACGAACGTGCTGCCGCCGATCCTGCAACGCTTTCTCGAAACCCGGCCGCAGGTGCAGGTGGAGTTGTTCGACATCGACAGCGCGCAGGTGCGCCGCATGGTGGAAAGCGGTGTCGCCGACCTCGGCATTGCCGGAGAGAGCCGTGGCGGCGGGGCTGTGGAATTCACGCCGCTTTTTTCCGACCGCTTCAAGCTGCTCTGCAAGGATGATCACGATCTTTGCCGCCTGGGCCGCCCCGTCGGATGGAGCGACCTCAACGCGACGACGCTGATCCGCAACGGCGCCTCCGACAGGATCGAGGCGGAGGATTACAGGCAGCTTTCGGCGCAGTCGCTGATCACGGTCTACAATGTCACCTCGCTGGTTGCGATGGTGAAGGCGGGCCTCGGCCTTACCATTCTGCCTTCGCTCACCATGCACGGTACCCATGAGGGCGTGGCGGCGCTCGACCTTGCCGATGCGGCGGCGAGCCGCCGGGTGGGACTGGTCGAGCGGCGCGACGTGCCGCCCTCCCCGATCGCCGCCGCTTTTCGCGCCTTCGCCCTGAAGGAAATTCCGGCCCTGGTCGCCGAACGGCTCCGCAACTAGAGCATGTCAGGTTCAGATTGAACCAGACATGCTCTAAATTCTTTTGTTTTCGTTTGCCTTTTCGGGAAAACCGGTTCCCACTTTTCCCTGACAAACTCTAGCGCCGCGCTGCCGACGGTGTCTGTTCGTAAGCGGCCTTGAAGGCGCGGGAAAAATGGCCGGCACTGGAGAACCCTGTGGCATAGGCGATTTCGGCGATGGACAGTGGGCTTTGCTCGAGGAGACGCCGGCCGTGCGACAGGCGGATCGCACGGTAGGTATCGAGGAAGCTTTCCCCTCGATGTGTCAGGAAAAGCCGGTCGAGATGGCGCGGACTGATGCCGGCAAGTCTTGCCATTTCCGTCCGGCCAAGTGGATTTTCGATCGCCGTTTCCATTTTCTCCAGAACGGTCAGCAGCGCCGGATGATGGGTGCCGTAGCGCTCAGCCGCGGAGCCGCGCTGGGGATCTGCCGGTTCGGCGACGGCCGTGTGAAGATACCAGTCGCTGACACGGCGGGCGAAATCCGCGCCCATGCGCTCGGCGATGACGGCATGCATCATGTCGAGTGGCGCCACGCCGCCGCCGCAGGTCACCCGCCCGCCGTCCACGACGAAGCGCGCCTGGCGCGGGGCAAGGTGCGGAAAGGTCTCGCGCAGAAGCGGCGCATGCTCCCAATGGATCGTGAAGTTGCAGGTTTCGAGCAGTCCGGCCGCAGCCAGAATATAAGCACCGCTCGAGATGCCGCCGATGCGCACCCCGTCGCGGGCGAACTTCCGCAACGGGGCATGCAGCGCGGTGCTGCCCTGCCAGTCAGCCGGGTTGCCACCCGCGCAGACATGCAGCGTGTGGCAGGTGCCGCCGAGATCGGCAAGACGTCCGCAGGTGATTTCCAGCCCGGCGGAACTGCGGACCGGCTGGCCGTCTGCCGAAAGCGGCACGATCTCGTAGAGCGGGCTACCGGCAATGAGGTTTGCCGCGCGCAGCGGTTCGCTTGCCGAGGCATAGGACATCAAGGCGAAATTCGGCAGGAGTACGAAGCCGATCCGTTGAACGTTGCGCGTGTCGAGCAGAGACATGGCCCAAATCTATACGAATTTGTCCCTATGATGTAATATAGGTAATTCCCATCGCTGCTACGAAAAGGAAACCGCCTCTTTTCGACGAGCGATGCCATGCGTTACTCCGCCTTTTCTCTTTTCTGGAACGGCCTTCGCGGCAACCGCAACTGGAAGCCTGCCTGGCGCCAGCCGGAACCGAAGCCGCACTACGATATCGTCATTGTCGGTGGCGGCGGGCATGGGTTGGCGACGGCCTATTATCTCGCCCGGGAATTCGGCATCGCCAATGTCGCGGTCCTGGAGAAGAATTACATCGGGTCCGGCAATGTCGGCCGCAACACGACGATCATCCGCTCCAACTACCTGCTGCCCGGCAACAACCCGTTCTACGAATTGTCGATGAAGCTCTGGGAGGGGCTGGAGCAGGACTTCAACTTCAATGCGATGGTCTCGCAGCGCGGCGTGCTCAACCTCTACCATTCCGATGCCCAGCGCGACGCCTTCACGCGGCGCGGCAATGCCATGCGCCTGCACGGTGTCGATGCCGAATTGCTGGACCGGGAGGCGGTGCGCCGCATGGTGCCCTTCCTCGATTTCGACAATGCCCGCTTTCCCGTCAGGGGCGGGCTGCTACAGCGGCGCGGCGGCACCGTGCGCCACGACGCCGTGGCCTGGGGCTATGCACGCGGCGCCGACAGCCGTGGCGTCGATATCATTCAAGGCTGCGAGGTCACCGGCATCCGGCGCGAAAACGGGCGTGTCACCGGCGTCGAGACCAGCCGGGGCTTCATCGGTTGCGGCAAGCTGGCGCTTGCGGCGGCCGGAAACTCCTCCGAGGTCGCCCGCATGGCGGATCTCAAGCTGCCACTGGAAAGTCATGTCCTGCAGGCCTTCGTGACCGAAGGGCTGAAACCCTTCATCGACGGCGTCGTCACGTTCGGCGCGGGACATTTCTACGTCTCGCAGTCGGACAAGGGCGGCCTGGTCTTCGGTGGCGACATCGATGGTTACAACTCCTACGCCCAGCGCGGCAATCTCGCGACCGTCGAGCATGTTGCCGAGGCCGGCAAGGCAATGATCCCGGCGCTCTCGCGGGTACGGGTTCTGCGAGCCTGGGGCGGCATCATGGACATGTCGATGGACGGTTCACCGATCATCGACCGCGCCCCCATCGACAACCTCTATCTCAACGCCGGCTGGTGCTATGGCGGCTTCAAGGCGACCCCTGCCTCCGGCTTCTGCTTCGCCCATCTTCTGGCGCGCGGCACGCCGCAGGAAACGGCGGCGGCCTTCCGCCTCGACCGCTTCCGACGCGGCCATCTTCTCGACGAAAAGGGCCAGGGCGCCCAGCCCAACCTGCACTGACGAACCGATCAAGGAGCATCGACATGGCAAGCCTTGTGCCCTGCCCGCATTGCGGACCGCGCCCGAAAGAAGAATTCACCGTCAAGGGCGCGGCATTGGCGCGTCCGGCGCCGGACGCCGGCCCGGACAGCTGGTTCGACTACGTCTACCTGAGAGAAAATCCGCGCGGCGCCTATGAGGAATATTGGCACCACACCGCCGGCTGCCGTCGCTGGCTGGTCGTATGCCGCGATACCGTCACCCATCAGGTCAACGCCTCGCGGGATGCCGCGGCAGCGAAAGGGCAGGCCGCATGACCTCCTATCGCCTGCCGCAGGGTGGCCTGATCGACCGCAGCCAACCCCTTCCTTTCCGCTTCGACGGCAGGGCCATGCAGGGCGTCCAGGGCGACAGCCTCGCCTCGGCGCTGCTCGCCAATGGCTGCCGGCTGGTCGGCCGCAGCTTCAAATATCATCGCCCGCGCGGGATTCTCACCGCCGGGGCGGCGGAGCCGAACGCCCTGGTGACCATCGGCAGCGGCGGCCGCACGGAGCCCAACACGCGTGCGACCATGCAGGATCTCTATGCCGGCCTCGAGGCCCGCAGCCAGAACCGCTGGCCCTCTCTCGCCTTCGATATCGGCGCGCTGAATGGTCTCGCCTCGCCCTTCCTCGGTGCCGGCTTCTATTACAAGACCTTCATGTGGCCTGCACCGTTCTGGGAAAAGGTCTACGAGCCCTTCATCCGCAAGGCCGCCGGCCTCGGCCGGGCGACGCGCGAGGCCGACCCGGACATCTACGACAAGCGCTGGGCGCATTGCGATCTGCTGGTCATCGGCAGCGGTCCGGCCGGCCTCGCAGCGGCGCTCACGGCCGCCCGCGCCGGCGCCAGGGTCGTTCTTGCCGATGAGCACGCGATCGCCGGGGGATCGCTGCTGGCGGAAACCGCCGCCATCGGGGGCACGCCCGCACCGGCCTTTGCCGACGCCTGTCTGGACGAGTTGCGATCTCTGCCCAACGTCACCTTGCTGACGCGGACCACCGTGTTCGGCTGGTATGACGGCAACGTCTTCGGGGCGGTCGAGCGCGTGCAGAAGCATGTCGCGCTACCGTCGCCATCCCGCCCGGTCGAGCGCCTCTGGCGCATTGTCGCCAGGGGCGCGATCCTGGCGACCGGCGCAGAGGAGCGGCCGCTGGTCTTCGGCGGCAACGACATCCCCGGCGTCATGATGGCCGGCGCCATGCGCACCTATCTCAACCGCTACGCCGTTGCCCCCGGCAGGACGGTGGCGATCTTCACCGCCAATGACAGCGGCTATCGACTGGCGGCGGACCTCGAGGCGCGCGGCGTCTGCGTTCCCGTCATCGTCGATCCTCGGACTGCCGGCGGTACGGCCTATGCGGGCAAGGCGCGCGTGCTGCGCGATGCCGTCGTCACAGATGCCCATGGCGGCAGATGCCTTGCCGCCATCGATATCCGCAGCGGCAGCCGCATGGAGCGGTTGAAGGTCGACGCGCTCGCCATGTCCGGTGGCTTCAGTCCGATCATCCATCTCGCCTGTCATCGCGGCGGCAGGCCGGTCTGGTCCGAGGAGAAGGCCGGCTTCCTGCCGCCGGTCGGCCTGGACGGTCTCGTACCTGCCGGTGCGGCCCGGGGCGTCGACGGGCTCGCCGCCTGCATCGATGACGGCGCGCAGCGAGGCGCCGAGGTTGCGGCCACGCTCGGCTTTGCCGCAACGCCCGCGACGTTCGGTCCGGTCGAAGGCGATGGGCCCGAGACCGCGCCCGTAAAAACGCTCTGGTCGATCCCCGGCATCAAGGGAAAGGTCTTCGTCGACTATCAGAACGACGTGCACCGCAAGGATCTCGATCTCGCGGTCAAGGAGGGCTACGGCCATGTCGAGCTTGCCAAGCGCTACACGACGGGCGGCATGGCGACCGACCAGGGCAAGCTCTCCAACGTCAATGCCATCGGGCTCCTCGCCGAGGCACGCGGCATTTCGCCGGGCGCGGTGGGCACGACCACCTTCCGTCCGTTCTATACGCCGGTCTCCTTCGGAACGCTTGCCGGCGCGCATCACGGGGACCATTTCCAGCCTGTCCGGCGCTCGCCGCTGCACGACTGGGCGATGAGGCACGGCGCGGTCTTCGTCGAAACCGGCCTATGGTATCGCTCCGCATGGTTCCCGCGCGCCGGCGAAAAAGACTGGCGCGAAAGTGTCGATCGCGAAGTCGTCAACGTGCGCCGGCATGCCGGGCTCTGTGACGTGTCGATGCTCGGCAAGATCGAGATCTGCGGTCCCGACGCCGCCGAATTCCTCAACCGTGTCTACTGCAACGCTTTCCTGAAGCTGCCGGTCGGAAAGGCCCGCTATGGGCTGA
Organism: Shinella sp. G-2; assembly: GCF_050172695.1. Classification (NCBI taxonomy): domain Bacteria; kingdom Pseudomonadati; phylum Pseudomonadota; class Alphaproteobacteria; order Hyphomicrobiales; family Rhizobiaceae; genus Shinella; species Shinella sp. G-2. The sequence continues at coordinate 14,816 of NZ_JBBEYH010000035.1, forward strand.
TGCTGCGCGAGGATGGCATGATCTACGATGACGGCACGACGAGCCGGCTGGAGGAAAACCGTTTCTTCATGACGACGACAACGGCCTATGCGGCGGGTGTCCTGAACCATCTGGAATTCTGCGCCCAGGCGCTGTGGCCGGATCTCGACGTCCGCCTTGCCTCCGTCACCGACCAATGGGCGCAGATGGCACTCGCCGGACCGAAATCCCGAAAAATCCTGCAGGCGATCGTCGATGAGGATATCGGCGATGCAGCCTTCCCGTATCTGGCGGCGCGCGAGGTCTCGCTGTTCGGCGGCGCCTTGAATGGCAGGCTTTTCCGCATCTCCTTCTCCGGCGAACTCGCCTATGAACTCGCCGTTCCGGCGGCTTATGGCGACAGCGTCGCGGAGACGCTGATGACGGCAGGGCGAACGGAAGGTCTCATGCCCTACGGCGTCGAGGCGCTGAGCGTGCTACGCATCGAAAAGGGACACGTCACCCACAACGAGATCAATGGAACGGTCGTGCCCGCCGATCTCGGCTTCGGCAGGATGGTTTCCCCCGCCAAGCCGGACTTCATCGGCAAGGCCATGTTACAGCGCGAGGGCCTTTCGGCACCGGATCGGCCGCGCCTCGTCGGCGTCGTGCCGCTCGACCCCGGCAAAACCTTCCGGACCGGCGCGCATATCCTCGCTCGGGACGCCGTTGCCACGTTGGAGAATGACGAGGGGTATGTGACGTCCAGTGCCTATTCCCCGCATGTCGGCTCGACGATCGGCCTGGCGCTGGTCAAACGCGGCGACGAACGGCATGGCGAGGAGGTCACCGTCTGGAATGGTCTCAAGGGCGAGTTCACCGCCGCAAGGCTCTGCCCGCCCGTATTTTTCGATCCCGAGAATGAGAAGCTCCATGCCTGATCTTACCGCCCTTCCCGTCCTCGCCGATCAAGCGCCCCTTGCCTCGTCCGGCATCCGCCTTTCGTCGCTTTCCGAAGGGACGATACTCCAGGTAATCGCTGGTCCTGCCGCACCCGACCAGACGGCGCGCGTCGAACGGCTCGCCGGCGAAGCCGGATTGGCAGCGCGCACCCTTTCGCCCTGCCAATGGCTGCTGATTGGCGACCAACCGACCACCCATGCGGATCGAAAGCGGTTACTTGCCGCGCTTGAACCGCTGGCGAGTGGAATCGATCAGAGCCATGGCCGCGTGCGCATGCGGCTGGAAGGGCCGATGGCCGTAAACGTGCTGTCGAAAGGCACCGGGGTCGATCTCGATCCGGAAGCCTTCCCGCCCGGAAAATCGGTGGTAACCTTGATCGGCCACGTCTCAGCCCACCTCACGCGCCTCGATGTCGAGGATTTCGAAATTTCAGTTCTACGGGGATTTGCGCAGGCAGTGTGGGGCGACCTTTCCCGTATGTCTGAGGAGTACATGTAGGCTCCACGTTCAAGCAAAGCGGGCAAGCCTCGATAGCTCCGAGGGGAATACGGACGCGAAAGCGCCGGAACGAAGTTCCGCGCCCCGCCTGCCGAATGGAAGACATTGTCTCATTCAAGCAATCGCAGCGACAACATGCTGGTCATGCAATGGCATGAGCGAAGCAAGGCTTTGAAAAACCCGAATTGCTTTGTCCCTCTGCCCGCCCGACAGTGGCGTGCGGGCGGAGGTGCCCGTCACGGGAGACGTCATGACCAGCGAAACCCTCTATGAAAATGGCCGCATCCACACAATGGGCAGCGCGCACCCGAAAGCCGAAGCCATGTTGGTTCGGGACGGGCGGGTCGTCGCGATCGGGAGCAGCCTGCATGTGCGGGCCAGGGCTTCCTCCGATGCTGCAATCATGGATCTCGGTGGCCGGTTCGTCATGCCGGCCTTCATCGATGCGCATGTGCATTTTGCATGGGGCAGCCGCTATCTCGACGAAGTGCAGTTGCGCGAGGCGAAGACCTTCGCCGAATTGCTCGATCGCGTGAGAACCTATGCGGATGCCTATCCCGAGCGGCCCTGGATCGTCGGCAACGAGTTCAGCTATGCCTATCCGGACCTCCCGGGCGGCGTCTTTCATCGTTCCCTGCTGGACGCGGTCGTTTCGGACAGACCCGTCTTTCTGCGTTCCGGCATGGCCCATGCAGCCTGGGCCAACAGCAGGGCCCTGGAGATGGCGAACATCACCCGTGAGACACCCGATCCGAAGGGCGGCGAGATCGTGCGCGACGCGGCCGGCGTTCCGACTGGCTGGTTGAAGGAAACCGCTTGGCTGCATCTCGATGAACTGCTTCCAAAATATTCCGAGGCCGATCTTCGCGCCGCACTGCAGCGCAGCATCGCCGAAGCCAACCGGCTCGGTATCGCTCGGGTGCAAAGCGCGGGGATGGATGACGAGGCGGTTCCGCTACTGGCTGCACTGCACAGTGAAGATGCCCTGACGCTACGCTTTACCTTGTCGAGCATTGTCGGTCCCGACGCGGATATCGAAATGGTGCTGGCGCGGGTCGATAGCTGGCGCCGGTCGCTCGACAAGGATTTCCTGGACGCCCGCGTGATAAAGTTCTTTCTCGATGGCGTCCTGGAATCCCATACCGGTTCGATGCCGCAAGGCTATGCCGACCGGCCTGATGAGGTCGGTACACTGCTGTGGAGCGCTGAGGACTACAATGCGGCCGTTGCCCGTGCGCAGGCGAGCGGCTTCCAAGTCTGGACGCATGCCATCGGAACCGGTGCGATCGAGATGGCGCTGAATGCCTATGCCGCGGATGGGGAGCGTTCGCATGTCTTGCGTCCGCGTGTTGAACATGCCGAAATTCCGACTGCTCGCGACATCGGCCGCTTCGGTGAGATCGGTGCAATCGCGAGCTTTCAACCGGCGATGATCTATCCGCGCGACCAGTGGCTCGGCATGGAAGGCCTCTGGGAGGTGCGGGCCGGAGCATCCGCACTGCCGCGCGCCTTCCCCGTCCGTGGCGTCATCGATGCCGGCGGGGCTGTAGCATTCGGAACGGACTGGCCGATCGTTGACCTCAATCCGCTTGTCGGCATCCGCAACGCCGTGTTGCGCCGCAGCCGCGACGGCAAGCCGGCTGGCGGTTGGGTGCCCGAGCAGGCAATCACTGTTGAGCAGGCGCTCCATGCCTATACGCTCGGGGCGGCCTTCGCTGGCCACAGGGAGACGCAGGAAGGGAGCCTGGAGGAGGGAAAACTGGCCGATTTCATCGTGCTTTCAGGCGATCCCCTCGCGATTGACCCAGAGGCCATCGCTGACCTTAAAGTGCTGAAAACAGTGATAGGCGGGCGCCTCGTCTGGGACAGTGCAACCTGACAGCCAGAGCGCAAAGATCGCATTCTGAGCGAACCATTTTGAGTTCTTGTGTGATCACCGGTGACGCCCTGGGCATTTGGTTCGGTGCCTGTTCATGCCGAAGTCGGGCATAACGCCGATTCCGGTCTTTTCAGATCCATCGTTTTCCCAGGGCACGGTAGAACCGATCCGTGGCCATTCAGGCAACCCTTCCTTCGGTCCCATTGGGAAAACCTTACACAGCATTGTCTTTGGCGGGGGCAGGCAAACTTTGAATGCCGTTGCTTGCGAGCGGCGCACCGACAACGATGAGTGGCTATCCGAAATTCGATCCGAACCGTCCCCGGTCCGCTGATGCCTTGCGGGGTTGCAATCGCCGGTTCGTTCGATAAGGCTGGTTTGTAGATACCCGTCCGCCATCGACCAGGAGCCGGCATGGCCGTTACCGATTTCGCGACCCGAACCTACGATCATAACTTCCGGCTCGACCCGATCGTGCGCAGCCTGCTCGATACGGATTTCTACAAACTTCTGATGCTGCAGATGATCCGGCAGATGCACCCGGACGTGAGCGCCACCTTTTCGCTGATCAACCGCACGACACGCGTCCGCCTTGCCGACATCATCGATGAGGGGGAACTGCGCGCGCAACTGGATCATGCGCGCAGCATGCGCTTCACGAAGAAAGAGCTGATCTGGCTCGCCGGCAACAGCTTCTATGGCAGGGCGCGCATGTTCGGCCCCGACTTCATCGCCTGGCTTGCCGCCTTCCGCCTGCCGGATTACGAGCTGCGCAAGGTGGACGGTCAGTACGAGCTGCATTTCGACGGGCCGTGGACGGACACGATGATGTGGGAAATCCCGGCGCTCACCATCATCAACGAATTGAAGTCCCGCGCCGCCATGCGCGGCAAGGAGCGCTTCGCGCTCGATGTGCTCTATGCGCGCGCCAAGGCGCGGCTCTGGGAGAAGGTCGAGCGGCTGCGGCTCCTGCCGGATCTCGTCATTTCCGACTTCGGCACGCGGCGACGGCACAGCTTCCTGTGGCAGCGCTGGTGCGTGGAGGCGCTGAAGGAAGGGCTTGGCGCGCGTTTCATCGGCACCTCGAACGTGCTGCTCGCCATGGATGCGGACCTGGAAGCGATCGGTACCAACGCGCATGAATTGCCGATGGTGGCGGCGGCGCTCGCGGACGATGATGCCGCGCTGGCCCGTGCGCCCTATCAGGTGCTCGAGGAGTGGCGGCAGCACTATAACGGCAATCTTCTCATCGCGCTGCCCGATGCCTATGGCACCACGGCCTTTCTTGCCAATGCGCCGGACTGGGTGGCGGACTGGACCGGTTTTCGCCCGGACAGCGCGCCGCCCATCGAGGGCGGCGAGCAGATCATCCGCTGGTGGCAGGAGAAGGGCCGCGATCCGCGCGAAAAGCTGCTGATCTTCTCCGACGGCATGGACGTCGACACGATCGAGGAGACCTACCGGCATTTCCACGGCCGCGTACGAATGAGCTTCGGTTGGGGCACCAACCTCACCAACGATTTCCGCGGCTGCGATCCGGACGGCGGCACGGGCCTCGACCCCATCTCGCTGGTCTGCAAGGTGACGAGCGCCAATGGCCGCCCGGCGGTGAAGCTTTCGGACAATCCGCTCAAGGCGACCGGAGATCCGGCGGAAATCGCGCGCTATCGGCGCGTCTTCGGTGTGAACGGCCAGACGGCCCGGCCGGTGGACGTCTGATCAGCGCGCCGGCAGAGGCGCAGCGGAAGCGCTGCCGCTACCGGAAAGCAGGAGGCGAAGACCAAGGCCAAGCATGACGAGGCCAGTGAAACGCTCCTGCCATTGCAGGAAGCCCGGGCGGCGATAGAGCATCTGTCCGACGGTGCCGGAGGCAAGCGCCACGCCGCCGAGCGACAGCACGCCGGCCAGCTTCTGGACCGTGCCGAGCAGCGCGAGTTGCAGCCAGACGGGGCCCGCCTCCGGGTCAACGAACTGCGGCAGGAAGGCGAACATGAAGAGCAGCGACTTGGGGTTCGTGAGGCTGTTGATCGTGCCGTCGCGAATGGCCGCCCGGTCGGAGATGCCGGCGGTTTCGGGGCGTCGTCGCTCACCTGTGCGCCGGCTTGCCGCGATCATTTTCGCGCCGAGATAAAGAAGATAGGCCGCGCCTGCCCATTGCAGCACGAGGAGGCTCGCGGGATAGGCCTTCAGCAGCGAGGCGACGCCGAGCACCAGCAGCGCAACCTGCACGACCCCTGCCACGAAAACCATGCCGACGACGGTCAGCAGCGCGACGCGCCGGCCCTGCCCGATGCCGCGCGCAAGCACCAGCATCATGTCCGGCCCCGGCGTGACCTCCAGCACAAGCAAGGCAAGGGCGAAGGTCAGGAGCGTGGAAATATCCGGCATGGACTTGTCCGTTCGGTTGCGCGCGCCATCTGCTTACGATGAAGCCAGTGACGTGTCGACGGTCGATTGTCCGGAAGATGTCCCGAGCGAGCGGAGGCCCCATGACCTATGAACTCTACTACTGGACCGGTATTCAGGGTCGCGGAGAATATGTCCGTCTGGCTCTCGAGGCGGCGGGCGCATCCTATCGCGATGTCGCACGCGAAGAGGGCGACGGGGTGATAGCGGCGATGAGCAAGCGGGTGGCGACACCCTCTTTCGCGCCGCCGTTCCTGAAGGATGGCGACCTCGTCGTCGGCCAGGTGGCGGCTATTCTGCTCTATCTGGGCGACAAGCTCGATCTTGCACCGAAAGACGAACGGCTTCGTCTGTGGGCGCACCAGATACAGCTCACCATTGCCGATTTCGTGCTGGAAGGACACGACGTGCATCACCCGATCGGTGCAGGGCAATATTATGAGGACCAGCAGCCGGAATCATTGCGCCGGGCCAGGGAATTTCGCGACGAGCGTGTCCCGAAATTCCTGGACTGGTTCGAAACGATCCTCAGGCGAAACCCGGATGGCGACGCGCATCTCGTTGGAAAGGGTCTCAGCTATGCCGACCTGTCGCTCTTCCAGGCGATGAGCGGGCTGCGGTATGCTTTTCCCAATCTGATGGAACGGCTCGGTCCCGGCTATGGACGGATCAACGCCCTTTGCGCGGTGACAGGCGAATTGCCCCGCATCAAGGCCTATCTGAAGAGCGATCGGCGCCTTCCTCCGAACGAAAGCGATCTCTTCCGGCACTACCCGGAACTCGATCCCTAAGCGGGGTCAGCCGGCGCGCTTTTCCAGCTCTTCGTCGTCGATCATCGCGGCTGCACCCGGCACGGCGACGAACTGTTCGAGCGTCATCGTGTCGAGGATGGAGGCGATGGCGTCGCGGACCTCGGTCATCGCGCGGCGGACCTGACAGGCTTCCGGATCGGCGCAGTCCTCGCAGGCCTCATAGGCCGTGCGGCTTGCACAGCGGATCGGCGCCAGCGGACCGTCGAGCACGCGGATGGCATGGCCGATGCGGATTTCCGACGCGGGATGGGAAAGCGAATAGCCGCCGCCCGGCCCCTTCTTGGAGCGCAGCATGCCGGCATTGCGCAGTTCCAGGAGGATGGTGTCGAGGAACTTCTTCGGAATGTTGTTGCGCAGCGCGATCTCGCTGACGAAAGCCGTTTCGCCCGGCGCGAGGCGCGCGAGGTCCACGAGGGCCTTCAATCCGTATTTTCCCTTTTTCGTCAGCATTTCAGCCTGCTTTCCATCGGCATGTGCGGCAGCGTGGACGCGCGGGGCATCCGGTGGTTTCGATCCGTCTTCTTCGGGAAGATTGACGGTAACACCTTTGCGGGGTGATTCCGGCTCATTCTAGGCACCGAAGTGCGAAAAACATATAAAAACGGTATAATTTATTTATCCGTCATACGGCAAGAAAATTGGCTTTTCAGGCCGCGCGCGGCGCTGTTTTGACGTTGGCCGTGCCCGTTTGGCATCATTTCTCGTCTGAATTGACTCAATCGCCGAGAAGTTGACGGTCATCGCCGTCGCGGCGGCTGACCAGCTCCTCCTTGATGGAGCGCAGCGTCTTCAAGGATTTCGGCCGGTCGGCATAGGCGACGAGATTGGCCAGCATGTCGATGACCGCGAGATAGGCGTAGCGCGTCGAGGTCGGGCGGAAGATGTTCTTGCCCTCGGGCAGGTCGATGGCGATGACCACGTCCGCCGCGGCCGCGACGGGCGATCCGCTTTGCGTGATGACGATGGTCGGCACGCCGCGTTGGCGCAGGAGGTCCAGGCAGTGGACGAGCGCGGGGTCGCGGCCGGTAAACGAGGATCCGAAGACCACGGTGCCGGGCTGGGCGGCAGCCGAAAGCATCGCGTTCATGTTGTGATCGTTCGAGGCGTGGATACGGCACCCGAGGCGGAAGAGCCTGTTGTGCAGCTCGTTGACGATCATCGCGGAATTGCCGCTTGCGCCGAAAGCGTGGATGAAGGCGGCGCCGCGCAGAAGCCGTGCGGCGGTTTCGAGCGCGGAGACGTCGAGCTGCCGGTGCAACTGGAACATCGCGTTCTGCGCCTTGGCAATGATGTCCTTGGCCACTTCATCGGGGGTTTCGGTCGGCACTTCCGGCTTGACGTAGCGCAGGCCCACATAGGTGAGTTTGGCGAGCTGCACCTTGAAATCCGGGAACCCCTTGCAGCCAAGACGGCGGCAGAAGCGGGTGACGGTGGGCGGGGAGACGCCAACGCGCTCGGCAAGTTCGCCGATCGAGGCATTCATGACGAAGTCGACGTCGTCGATCGTGATCTGTGCAAGCTTCCTGTCGAGGCCGGACAGCTTGCCCTCCTCATCCGACAGTGCGTGAAAAAGGTCCATCAGATCCTCCCGCCTGCGAAACGGACTTGCGCGAATGAAAATGAATTTCTCGTCTGCCATTTCATAACACAGCGCCAGCCGGCGGCAATGGTGTGTCTGTGTGAAAATATGCGCTGCGGACGCAGGGGTAGCCGCTGCGGGTCGCCTTTTGAGGGGGGGTGCCCTCCGGGGTGGCGATCGTGGGATGGTCAGTCGTCGCGGGAATGTAAAAGATTCACTGAAATTCTTTTTCTTATTCTCTCTTGACGGCGTCATCTGTGACGGCGCGGGCCGGGATTTGGTGAAAATTTCCGCGGTTTTTCGGGCGTGATTTTCACGCCGTATTGGCGCGTTTACATGGCGATTTCGGCAGTTAAGGGCGCTGCGTCAAGGGAGCGACTTGATAAACAAGCAGGATTTCTTGCGTGCTTCCTGGTGATGCGAATTGATGACGCCATTTACGATGAAAATTTTTCACCAATGATGCGTGATTAGAAAACGGATTACATCATGTCGCGCATTTCCTGGGTCTTATATTGACTTTTTGTGAAATTATCGCATTATCGAGAAAACAAATTACATCGCCCAAGCGATGAGACGAGCAACGGGAACATTCTTCGGAACGCGGCGGGCAGACGGCCCGGCAGGTCGGCGAAAGCCGACCGTGTCTTCGCGCGGCCGAATGCAGCGGGAACGGTCACACATGCGCATCTTCACGGCCTCGCTTGCCACCGAGACCAACACGTTTTCACCCGTGCCGACGGATATGAACGCTTTCAAGGCGGCGTTCTATGCCGGACCGGGCGAACATCCCGATACGCCGACGCTCTGCTCTTCCGTCGTGCCGATCCTGCGCCGGCGTGGCCGGGCGGAAGGGTTCACCGTCATCGAAGGCACGTCCTGCTGGGCAGAACCTGCCGGCCTCATCCAGCGCCAGACCTACGAGACGCTGCGCGACCGGATCATCGGCGAATTGGCCGCGGCCCTTCCCGTCGACGCCGTCGTCCTTGGATTGCACGGCGCCATGGTGGCGCAGGGCTATGACGACCCGGAGGGCGATTTCCTCGCCCGCATCCGCGATCTCGTCGGTTCCGACGTGCTGATCGCCGTCGAATTCGATCCGCACAGCCACCTCACCGCCAAACGCGTCGCCAATCTCGATATCATGGCGGCCTTTCTCGAATTTCCGCACACGGATTTCGAGGAGCGCGGCGAGCATGTCGTGGAGCTGGCGTTGCGCACGCTGCGCGGTGAGATCAAGCCCGTCGTCTCCACCTTCGACTGCCGCATGATCACCATCTACCCGACCAGCCGCGAGCCCATGCGGTCCTTCGTCGACCGTCTGAAGGCGATGGAAGGCAAGGACGGCATTCTGTCGCTCTCCGTCATTCACGGCTTCATGGCCGGCGATGTGCCGGATATGGGCACGCGCATCGTCGCCGTCACGGATGGCGACAAGGCGAAGGGCGACGCTCTGGCCGAAAAGCTGGGTCGCGAGCTCTACGGCATGCGCAGGGAGACCGCGATGCCGATGCTCGGCACCGAGGCTGGACTCGACCGGGCCATGGCGGTGCGCGCCGAGCGGCCGGACGTGCCGGTCGTCATCGCCGATGTCTGGGACAATCCGGGCGGCGGCGTTGCGGGCGATGCGACCTTCATCCTGCGCCGCATGATCGAGCGGGGTTTCGAGAATGTCGGCGTCGCGACCATCTGGGATCCGATTGCCGTTTCCTTCTGCCATGCGGCGGGGGAAGGCGCGGAGCTGGCGCTGCGCTTCGGCGGCAAGTCCGGACCGGAGGGCGGCGAGCCGCTCGACCTGCGCGTCACGGTCCAGGCCGTGTTCGATGCCGGCTGGCAGAGTTTCCGCAACAGCCGCGTGACGCTCGGTGCGGCGGCGGTGGTGCGTCCGCTCGGCACGACCATCGATATCGTGCTGATCACCAGCCGTACCCAGACCTATGAACCGGACATCTTCTCCAACCAGGGTGTGGACTTCACGAAGAAGGCCTTCCTGCTGGTGAAGTCGACCAACCATTTTCATGCCGGCTTCCAGCCCATCTCCTCCGAGATCGTCTATGTGGCCGCACCGACCTCATATCCGACGGACCCCGCCACGACGGCCTACCGCAAGGCCCGCCTCGACCTGTGGCCGCGTGTGGCCGATCCGCTCGGCCTCGAGACCTGAACACCCGCCGGACGGGAGCCGGTGGCAACCCTTTGCAAATGGAGGAAAACAGATGAAAAGTGCAATCGTTCTCATGACCCTGGCGGCACTCGCCGGCGGCACCAGCAGCCTGGCCATCGCCCAGACGACAGATGGCGTGCTCACCGTCGCCACCATCGGCGAACCGCCGACGCTCGACGTGATGCAGACGGCGACCGACATCGTGCTGACCATCGATCAGCACATTTTCGAGACGCTCTACATCTATGACAGCGAATGGCGTTCGGTGCCGCTGCTCGCCGCCGCCATGCCGGAAATCTCCGAAGACGGCCTCACCTATCGCATTCCACTGCGCGAAGGCGTGAAGTTCCACGATGGCAGCGACCTCGACTCCAAGGATGTGACGGCCTCGCTGACGCGCTGGATGGCGGTCAACTCCAAAGGCAAGCAGGTCGCCGAAGTCGTCGAAAGCCTCACCGAAGACGGCCCGAACATGGTCGTCGTCAAGCTGAAGTCGCGTTATGCGCCGCTGCTCGCGACCTTCTCGCAGGCCTCGGTCATCATGCCGTCGGAAAAGATCGCCGACACGCTGACCGAGTTCGTCGGCACCGGCCCCTATGCCCTGAAGGAACGCAAGCCCGACCAGTACACGCAGCTCGTGCGCTTCGACGGTTACAAGTCGCCCGAGGGAGAGCCGAGCAACTATGCCGGCAAGCGCGTCGCCATCGCCAAGGAAATCCGCTTCGTTCCGGTTCCTGACGCCAACACCCGTGTGGAAGGCCTGATCTCCGGTCAGTTCGACTTCGCCGACTCGCTTCCGGTCAGCGCCTATGAGCGCGTCGAGGCGAGCGGCACGGCCAAGCCCGTGATCTACGAGAACACCGGCTGGGCCTCGCTCAACATGAACATGAAGGAAGGCCTGCTCACCAAGAAGGAGCTGCGCCAGGCCGTTCAGGCCGCGCTCAACCCGAGCGACATGATGCTTGCCGCCTTCTCCGACGAGCGCTTCTTCAGCGTCGACGGCTCGATCTTCCCGAAGGGCTCCCTCTGGTACACCGAGGCCGGCGTCGCCCGCTACGGCGAAGGCGACCCGGAAGCTGCCGCCAAGCTGCTTGCCGATGCCGGTTATGACGGCACGCCGCTGCGTCTGATGACCAGCCGCCAGTACGAATTCCACTACAAGATCGGTGAAGTGGCAAAGGCCTACCTCGAAGCCGCCGGCTTCAAGGTGGATATGCAGGTGGTGGACTGGGCGACCCTGACGACCCGCCGCGCCGACCCCAAGGAATGGGATATCTTCATCACCCATTCCAACTTCCCGGGCGACCCGACGACGATCAACACGATCACCGACACCTATCCGGGCTGGTACGTCTCCGAGCAGAAGGCGACGGCCGTCTCGACCTACATGAACGCCGTTTCCGACGCCGACAAGCAGAAGGCATGGGAAGGCATCCAGACCGTGATCTACGACGATGCGCCGCTCTTCAAGGTGGGTAACTTCAACGCCGTCACGGGCGTCGCTGCCGGTATCTCGGATTATACGCCGACCTACTGGCCGCATTTCTGGAACGTAACGCCGAAGAAGTAAGGGGATAGACATGGCAAGGATCGTCCGGGCACTTTTGACGCGGCTGGGGGGCATGGCCATCGTGCTTGCCCTGGTCGTGACGGTGGTATTCGTCATCGTCCGCGTGACGCCGGGCGATCCCGCCGCCGTGATGCTGGGGTCGGATGCGACCCCGGAGGATATCGCGCAACTGCGTACCAAGATGGGGCTCGATGCGCCGCTGATCGTCCAGTATGGCCAGTTCGTTCTGGGCATCCTGAAGGGCGATCTCGGCCAGTCGATCTTCCTCGGGCAGCCGGTGACGGCGGCGCTCGCCGAGCGGGCGGAGCCGACCTTTTTCCTCACCCTCTTCTCCATCCTGATCGCCGTTTCGATCGCGTTGCCGGTCGGCATTCTCTCGGCTGTCAAACGCGGCACGCTGTTCGACCAGGTCGTCGTGACTTTGACCATGGTGGCGGCGAGCGTACCGAGCTTCTGGCTGGGCCTCATGCTCATCCAGATGTTCGCCGTCGGCCAGGGGTGGTTCCCCGCCTCGGGTTATGGCGGGCCGGATACGTCCTTCCTCGAAAGGCTGCACCATCTCGTGCTGCCGGCCGTCGCTCTCGGCATCGTCAATTCGGCGTTGATCACCCGTTTCACCCGCGCCGCCATGCTCGATGTGCTGGGTGACGACTACGTCCGCACCGCCCGCGCCAAGGGCGCGAGCGAGCGCCGCGTGATCCTGAAACATGCGCTGAAGAATGCGATGATCCCGATCATCACCGTCATCGGCCTTTCCATCGCGATGCTGGTGGCGGGCGCGGTCGTGACGGAAACGGTCTTCGGCCTGCCGGGTGTCGGCAACCTCGTGGTCTCGGCCGTGCTGCGCCGTGACTACCCCGTCATTCAGGGCACATTGCTTGTCGTCGCCGCGATCTACGTGCTCATCAACTTCATCGTCGACATGCTCTATATCCTCGTCGATCCCCGGGTGCGCCTCTGATGACCGGTTCTCTCTTCCACTCCCTGCGCCGCCTCTTCCGCAACCGCGCCATCCTGTTCGGGGCGATCATTCTCGTCCTCGTGCTGCTGGCCGCCGTCCTTGCGCCGTGGATCGCGCCCTATGCGCCGAACAAGCTGTCGATCGCCAACAAGCTGAAGGCGCCGTCGCTGGCGCATGTCTTCGGCACGGACGAGTTCGGCCGCGACATCTTCTCCCGCGCCATCTATGCGGGCCGGATCTCGCTGCTCGTCAGCCTCGGCGTCGTCTGCATCTCCACCGTGCTGGGCGTCATTCTCGGCGTCGCCGCCGGCTTCTTCCGCAAGCTCGATACGCCGATCTCCCGGCTGCTCGACGCCATGATGTCCTTCCCGGATATCCTGCTTGCCATCGCGCTGGTCGCCGCTCTCGGACCGTCGCTGACGACGGTCATCCTGGCGCTCGGCATCACCTATGCGCCGCGCCTTGCCCGCATCGTGCGCGGCTCGACGCTGGTGCTGCGGGAACTGCCCTATATCGAGGCGGCCGTCGCCATGGGCCTGCCCACCTGGCAGATTCTGCTGCGCCACGTGCTGCTCAACCTCGCCTCGCCGATCCTCGTGCAGGCCACCTTCGTCTTCGCCTCGGCGATGCTGGCCGAAGCAAGCCTCTCTTTCCTCGGTGTCGGCGTCTCCACCGACATGCCGACCTGGGGCACGATGCTCGCCTCCGGCCGTGAATACATGAACAATGCCCCCTGGCTGATGATCTTCCCGGGCCTCGCCATCGTCTTCTCCGTCCTTGCCCTGCAACTGCTTGGCGACGGTCTGCGCGATCTGGTCGATCCGCGTCTTGCGAAGGAAAGCTGATCATGACTGCAACGGATAATGCAAGCCGGCCGGTGCTTTCGGTCGAAAACCTATCGACCTCCTTCAAGACCGCGGAAGGATGGCGTGCCGTCATCCGCAATATCAATCTGCAGGTGAATGCCGGGGAAACCGTCGCCATCGTCGGGGAATCCGGTTCGGGCAAGAGCGTCACCGCGCTCTCCACCATGCGTCTCCTGCCCGCTGGCCGGGCGCGCTGCGAGGGCCGTATCCTGCTCGAAGGCCGCGACCTCCTGCAGGCCAGCGAAGCCGAGATGCGCGCCGTGCGCGGCGGCACCATCGGTATGATCTTCCAGGAGCCGATGACCTCGCTCAATCCGGTCTTCACCATCGGCAACCAGGTCGCCGAGGCGCTGGTGCTCCACCGCGATCTCTCGTGGAGCGCGGCAGAGGCCGAGGCGCTGCGGCTTATGGAGCGCGTGCGCATTCCTGCGGCAAAGTCCCGTCTCCACGAATATCCGCACAAGTTTTCCGGCGGCATGCGCCAGCGCGTGATGATCGCCATGGCGCTGGCCTGCCGGCCGAAGCTGCTGATTGCCGACGAGCCCACGACCGCGCTCGACGTGACGGTGCAGGCCGAAATCCTCCATCTGCTGCGCGAATTGCAGCGCGAGGAGAACATGGGCGTGCTCTTCATCACCCACGACATGGGCGTGGTGGCCGAGGTCGCCGACCGGACGGTCGTGATGTTCCGCGGCGACATGATCGAAACCGGCGCGACGCCAGACCTCTTCGCGGCCCCGAAGGCCTCCTATACCAAGGCGCTTCTCGCCTCCATTCCGCGCCTCGGCACGATGGGCGACGCGGCGGCGCCACGCCGTTTCCCGGATGTCGATCCGGCGACGGGCGAAGCGAGCGGCGGCCGGGTCATGGAGCCCGTCGCCGATGATGTGAAGCCGCTCCTTACGGTCGATGGGCTTTCCGTCCGTTTCGCCCTGCCGCATGGCCAGATCCATGCCGTCGAGAATGTCTCCTTCGATCTTCGTCCGGGCGAAACCCTGTCGCTGGTCGGTGAATCCGGCTGCGGCAAATCCACCACGGGCCGTGCGATCATGCGTCTTGTCGATCCGAGCAACGGCTCCATCGTCATCGACGGGCAGGATGTGACGAAGGCGAGCTCCGGGACGTTGCGCGCCATGCGCCGCAACACGCAGATGATCTTCCAGGATCCCTTCGCCTCGCTGAACCCGCGCATCACCATCGGCTCGGCGATCGCCGAACCGATGCTGGCCCATGGCCTGATGGGCCGGAAGGAAGCGAAGGAGCGCGTGGCGGAACTGCTGGAGCAGGTCGGCCTGCCGGCGACGGTGGCGACGCGCCATCCGCACGAATTCTCCGGCGGTCAGCGTCAACGCATCTCCATTGCCCGCGCGCTTGCGCTG
The DNA here is from genome assembly GCF_050172695.1 of Shinella sp. G-2. NCBI lineage: Bacteria > Pseudomonadati > Pseudomonadota > Alphaproteobacteria > Hyphomicrobiales > Rhizobiaceae > Shinella > Shinella sp. G-2. Next base: position 29,851 of record NZ_JBBEYH010000035.1, read on the forward strand.
GAGCCGAAATTCATCGTGGCGGACGAGGCGGTCTCTGCGCTCGACGTCTCGGTCAAGGCGCAGGTCTCCAATCTTCTGCTGGACCTTCAGGAGAAGCATCGTCTCGCCTATCTCTTCATTTCGCACGACATGGCGGTCGTGGAGCGCGTCAGCCACCGCGTCGCCGTCATGTTCCTCGGCGAGATCGTCGAGATCGGCCCGCGCACTGCGATCTTCGACAATCCGCAGCATCCTTATACGCGACGCCTCATCTCGGCGGTACCGATCCCGGATCCAGCTCGTCGCGGCCATCAGCCGCCGCCGCTCACCGAGGAAATCAAGAGCCCGCTGCGCCCGCACGGCTACGTCGCGCCAAAGCGGACTTATCGCGAGGTGTCGCCCGGCCATTTCGTGCAGGAGGCGAGCATGGTCGCCGCGGCATGACGGGAATGCAGGTGGATGCAACCTGACGCTGGTGCAGGAAAGCACCAATCTCAAGGGGCTGCTCGCCGAGTTCCAGTTCGACGAACCGCAGAGGCAGCAGCGCTACGCCAGCGCCGCCTGACCCTTGTTGGCGGCCGGGTGCGACGAATGCGCCGGGCCGCCCCATTTTTTTGAGCCCGCCAAACTTGTCCGATATTTGCCACATCCGGGGCTAGGATGCGGCCATTGCCTCAGCGCGAGTCGGAACATGTCGGATGAAGTCAGTGTGGTTACCGAGGATCGGGCGTCACGTATTGTCCAGTTTTTCCTGACATATCGGCTCTACATCCTCGGCGCGGCAAGCCTTTTCGTTTTTGCGCTCGTGGCCTTCGGCCTTTACCGGCTCACCGCGGAGGTGCGCTACGACGAGGTTCTGGACGCGCTTTCCCAGACCTCCTGGAGCGCGATCGCGCTTGCCGCAATTTTTACCGGCCTCAGCTTTCTGGCGCTGATCTTCTACGATTGCAACGCGCTCGATCATGTCGGCCGCAAGACGGCCTTTCCCTCCGTCGCCGTGACGGCCTTCATGGCCTATGCGGTCGGCAATACGGTGGGTTTCGGCCCGCTCAGCGGCGGGGCGATCCGCTTTCGTGCCTATTCTCGGCTCGGCCTTTCGCCCGGCGAGATCGCGCGGGTCATCGCCTTCGTCACGCTGTCCTTCGGGCTGGGCCTGCTCGCCGTCAGCGCGCTCGCCACCCTTGCCGTCGCGCCGCGCGTCGCCGGCATCCTCGGCATCGACGCCCTGTGGCTGCGGGTCATCGCGCTTGTCATCCTCGTCGCGCTGTTCGCCGTGTTCTATGCCGGCCGCAATGGCCGGACGGTGGGCATCGGCAGCCTTCGCCTGAGCCTGCCGGACAGCCGCACGGTCTCCCGCCAGTTCCTCGTTTCGGCCATGGATATCGCCGCCGCCGCGTCGGTGCTCTATGTCCTTCTGCCGCAAACCCATGTCGGCTGGCCGGCGTTCCTCGCCGTCTATGCGGTGGCGATCGGTTTCGGTGTGCTGAGCCATGTTCCCGCCGGGCTCGGCGTCTTCGAGGCGGTCATCATGGCGGGGCTCTCCAATGCCATCGGCATCGACCAGCTGCTCGGCAGCCTCGTGCTCTACCGGCTGATCTATTATGTGCTGCCGCTGCTGCTGGCGACCGTTCTGCTGCTGATCACGGAGATGCGCCAACTTGCGCTGCGGCCGGGTGTGGCGGAAGCCGCGCAGCTTGCCGGCAAGCTCGCCCCGGCGCTGATCGCAACGCTCTCGCTCGTTCTCGGCGCCATGCTGATCTTTTCGAGCGTCGTGCCGACGCCGGATTCCGACCTCGATTTCCTGTCGAATTATCTGCCGCTGCCCATCATCGAGGGCGCGCATTTCCTGTCGAGCCTGCTCGGGCTGCTTCTGATCGTCGCTGCGCGCGGCCTCGGCCAGCGGCTGGACGGGGCCTGGTGGGTGGCGCTTGCGGGCGCTTCTGTCGCCTTCGCCTTCGCGTTCCTGAAGGCCGTCGCGGTGTTCGAGGCGGCATTGCTGGCGCTCTTCATCGTGGCGCTTCTCGCCAATGTCCGCGCCTTCGACCGGCACAGTTCGCTGTTCAAGCAGGCGCTCGGACCGTCCTGGCTCGCGGCGATCGCGGTGATCCTTGTGACGGCCTTCGTCATCCTGCTTTTCGTCTACCGCGATACGGACTATGCGCACGAACTCTGGTGGCAGTTCGAATTTTCCGAGGAGGCGCCGCGCGGCCTGCGCGCCCTGCTCGGTCTTTCCATCGCCGCTTCGGCGCTCGCCCTCTTCAGCCTGCTGCGGCCGGCGCATTTTCGCACCGACGGCGCAAGTGCGGCGGAGCTGGAACAGGCGGTCGCGATCACCATGGCGCAGGACATGGCAGACGCCAATCTCGTGCGCATGGGTGACAAGCGGCTGCTGTTCTCCCCCTCCGGCAAATCCTACATCATGTACGGCATCCACGGCCGGTCCTGGATCGCGCTTGCCGACCCGGTCGGGCTGGAGGAGGAGTTTTCCGAACTCGTCTGGCAATTCGTCGGCGCGGCGCGGGCCGGCGGCGGGCGCGCGGCCTTCTACCAGATCTCGCCGCTCCTGCTGGCGGCCTGCGCGGATGTCGGGCTTCGCGCCTTCAAGCTCGGCGAACTGGCGGTCGTCGATCTCGCCCGTTTCGAGATGAAGGGCAGCCGCTTCGCCAATCTGCGCCAGTCCCATAGCCGGGGCCTGCGCGAGGGGCTCGTCTTTTCGGTCGTGCTGCCGGACGCGCTCGGCACGCTCGTCGCCGATCTCCGGGCCGTCTCGGATGGCTGGCTCGCCCATCATAATGCCAAGGAAAAGACCTTCTCGCTCGGCGCCTTCGAAGAAGGCTACGTGCTGTCGCAGCCGGTCGCCGTGGTGCGGCTGGAAGACCGCATCGTCGCCTTCGCCACGCTGATGGTGACGGACACCCGGGCGGAAGCGACGGTGGACCTGATGCGTTTTGCCGGGGATGCCCCGAAGGGCACGATGGATTTCCTCTTCGCCAGCATTCTCGAATATCTGAAGGCGGAAGGCTACCGGCAGTTCAATCTCGGCATGGCGCCGCTTTCCGGCATGGCCCGGCGCGAGGCGGCGCCGGTCTGGGACCGGGTCGGCGGCGCGCTGTTCGAGCACGGCGAGCGCTTCTACAATTTCAAGGGCCTGCGTGCCTTCAAGTCGAAGTTCCACCCCCGCTGGGAGCCGCGTTATCTTGCGGTCTCCAACGGTACGGGGGCGGCGCTCGCCCTGATGGACGTGACCTTCCTCATCGGCGGTGGTGTCAAGGGAGTGATTTCCAAATGAAGGTTCTGTCCTGTCTTGCAGCCGCCGGGCTGCTGCTCTCCACAATGTCCGCTACAGCCGTCGCCGCGGAGCCGGCGCAGGCGTTTACGACCGGCATGATCCCCTCCGGCCATATCCTCCTGCCGGAGGGCGAGCCGGAGGCGAGCATCGTCCTGATTTCCGATGCCGCCGGCTGGGGGGCGGACGAAGAGACCGCAGCGGCTGCGCTGACGGACAAGGGCGCGGCCGTCATCGGCATCGATTTTCCAAGCTATCTGAAGGCCTTGCAGGCGGACGACGGAGACTGCGTCTATATGGTCTCCGACGTCGAGTCGCTCGCCCATCAGGTCCAGCGTGCGGGCGGCGCGACGCGCTACAGCCCGCCCATCGTCGCCGGTATCGGTGAAGGCGGCGCGCTAGCGCTCGCCATGATCGCGCAAAGCCCGGCCGCAACGCTGGGCGAGGCCATCGCCGTCGATCCCGAGGCCGGCATCCCGCTCGACAAGGTTCTCTGCACGCCGGCCTCCAAGACGAAGGCGGACGGTCGCACGGTCTATGGTCTCACCGACGGGGCGTTACCGGCGCCGGTCACCGTCTTGTTCACGGGCAAGGCTCCGCAGGCCGGACGCGACCATGTCGCGACGCTGAAGCAGGCCCATGCCGATATCGACGCACGCGACGTCGATACATCAGCGACGGACGCGCTGTCCCAGGCGCTTGCCGATCGGGTGGATGCGGCCGGCGATGCCGATACGCCGCTCGGTCTGCCGCTGACCGTGCTGAAGGCAAAGCCCGCCTTCGATACGATGGCCGTCGTCTATTCCGGCGATGGTGGCTGGCGCGACATCGACAAGGAGGTTGCCGGGGCATTGCAGCGGCGCGGCATTCCCGTCGTGGGCGTGGATTCGCTGCGCTACTTCTGGTCGGAGCGCAAGCCGCAGGAGACGGCGGACGATCTCGGGCGCATCATCGAGGCCTTCCGCAAGGAGTGGGGTGTCGAACATGTGCTGCTCGTCGGCTACTCCTTCGGCGCGGACATCCTGCCGGCGACCTACAATCTGCTGACGCCGGAGGACAGGAAACGCGTGCCGCAGGTGACGCTGATGGCGCTCTCCCGCCAGGTCGACTACGAGATTTCGGTGACGGGCTGGCTGGGCGTTGCAGGCGCCGGCGCGGGGGGCGATCCGGTCGATGACATCGCGAAGATCGACGCCAGGAACGTGCAGTGCATCTATGGCAGCGACGAGGACGACGATCCCTGCCCGACGCTGAAAGCCTCCGGCGTGGAGTCGATCAGCATCGATGGTGGCCACCATTTCGATGGGGATTACGAAGCGCTTGCGGGACGCATCATCGACGGCCTGAAGCGGCGGCTCGGTGGGTAAACGACGTTTCCTGCCGCCTTCTGCATTTTTCTTGTCGACATGATGGCGGTGGAGTGGCTACTCCTAACCTTACGTCGTTCATGGAGATTTCGAGCATGTCTTGGCAGCACCCTGTTCCCCGGATCACCGAGGCCGAAAGGCAGGCGCGCCTTTCCAACCTGCGCCGTCTGATCGAGGCCAACGGGCTTAGCGGAATGCTGCTCGGGCCGAGCGAGAGCCTGCGCTATTGCACGGGCCTCGTCTGGCATGCCAGCGAACGCTTCCTGGGCGCGCTCGTGACGCCGACGGCGCTCTACTACATCGCGCCGGGTTTCGAACGGAGCCGTGTCGAGACCCTGCCCCACCTTGCGGCCGATATTGTCGAATGGCAGGAGGAGGAAAGCAGCGCAGCGCTTATCGCCCGCCTGCTCGGTGACAAGGGCGTGCTGGCGCTCGACGATGCGATGCCGCTCTATTTCTACAATGCGCTGGCCGCAAAGCTCGGCGCGGAGAGGTTGCGGGACGGTGGGCCGCTCCTCAACGGTCTTCGCCGCCTCAAGTCGCCGGCCGAAATCGCGCTCATCCAATATGCCATGAACCTCACGCTCGATGTGCACCGGCAGGTCCACGCCATGCTCAAGCCGGGCATGCGCGCCTCCGATGTCGTCAAGTTCATCGACCAGCAGCACCGCGTTGCCGGCGCATCCGGCGGTTCGACCTTCTGCATCGTGTCCTTCGGCGCGGCGACGTCGCTGCCGCATGGCGCCGATGGCGATCAGGTGCTTGGCGAGGACGACGTTATCCTCGTCGATACCGGCTGCCGCATCGACGGCTACCATTCGGACCTTACGCGCACCTATAAGCTGACGTCCGGCGACAGTGCCTTCGAGGATGCCTGGGCGATCGAGCGGGCCGCACAGGAAGCGGTTTTCGCGGCGGCAAGGCTTGGCGCACCCTGCTCCAGCCTCGATGAGGCGGCGCGCGCCGTTCTCGGCAAGCACGGCCTTGGCCCCGACTACCGGCTGCCCGGCCTGCCGCATCGCGCCGGCCACGGCCTCGGGCTGCAGATCCACGAGGAGCCCTATATCGTGCGCGGCAATGCCATACCGCTTGCTGCGGGCATGTGTTTCTCCAACGAACCCATGCTGGTTTTCCCCGGCAAATTCGGCATTCGCCTCGAAGACCACATCTATATGGCGGCGGACGGCGCGCGCTGGTTCACCGAACCGTCCAGGGGGCCGACGGACCCGTTCGGCGCGTCCTGACCGGGCGCGCCAATTCCTTTCGGGTTGACAGGCCCGGCAAGTTACGTTGATATCAACCATCAATCACGGAGGAGCCGATATGAAGATCGTAACGAGCCTGAGCTTTCAGGGGCAGTGCCACGAAGCCTTCACGTTTTACGCCAAAGTCCTGGGCGGCAAGATCACCGCTGCCTTTCCCTATGGCGAAGCCCCGCCCGGAATGCCGATCACCGATCCGAAATACAAGGACTGGCTGATGCATTGCTGGCTGGAGGTTGGCGATCAGGCCCTGATGGGAGCGGATATGGATTCCGCCTGGGCGCCCAACATCGAGAAACCGAAGAACGGGTTCGATGTGACGCTGCACACGGCCGACAAGGCCGAGGCGCAGCGTTGGTACGATGCGCTTTCCGAAGGCGGCCGGCAGATCATGCCGTTCAGCGAGACCTTCTGGTCTCCGGGCTTCGGCTCGCTGATCGACCGTTTCGGCGTGCCGTGGATGATCAACAGCATCCCCTCTGCCGACTGGCAGCCTTCGCAGGGATAAGCCGACCCTCCCTGCCCGTTGTCCGAGGACAGAGCCAGCGCCCCTTTCGAGGGGCGCTGTGCGTTTGTGCTGCCGCTTGAAAAGGCGGTTGCCGCGGTGCGCCGATGGGCGGAGAATTTCCGCTTGACGCATACCGACCGTTTGGTATGTTAAATGCATGTCCAGACCAACCAAACAATCGCCCGAACGTGGCAATGCTCGAACCCGGCTCCTGGAGGCGGCGCGCGACATCGTCAGGGAAAAGGGCTTTGCCGCGACGAGTGTCGACGACCTGTGCAAGGCCGCCAACGTCACCAAGGGGGCGTTCTTCCATCACTTCGAGAGCAAGGAGGCTCTCGGCGTGGCGGTCGCCGATTTCTGGGGCGAGACCACGTCGGCCTTCTTCGCCGATGCGCCCTATCACGCGCCCGACGATCCGCTGGACCGTGTGCTCGCCTATGTCGCCTTCCGCAAGGCGATCATCGCCGGCACGTTGAAGGAATTCACCTGCCTCGTCGGAACGATGGCGCAGGAGGTCTACGACAGCGCGCCCGGCATTCGCGAGGCCTGCGGTCGCAGCATCTTCGGCCACACGGCGACGCTGGAGGCCGATATCGAAATGGCGCGCCAGGCCCGCGGCATCACCGCGGACTGGACCGCCGAAAGCCTCGCCCGCCATACGCAGGCCGTTCTTCAGGGCGGCTTCGTCCTGGCGAAGGCCGGTAATGACCCCGCGCTGGCGCGGGAAAGCCTCGATCATCTGGAGCGATACATCCGGCACCTGTTTCATGTCACGGAGGATGACGACCATGAGCAGCATGACCCAAATCGCCTGCACCTGCGGGCACACGCGTCTTGAGGTACGGGGCGCCCCGATCCTCGTTTGCGAATGCCTGTGCGACAGTTGCCGGGCGGCGGCCGAGAGGCTGGCGCAATTGCCCGGCGCACGCAGCACGCTGACCAGCTACCACGCGACGCCTTGCGCCGAATATCGCAAGGACCGGGTGGACATCCTCTCCGGCGCCGAGACGATGCGGGAGTTCCGCCTTTCGCCGACCTCCGGATCGCGCCGCGTCGTTGCCACCTGCTGCAACACGCCGCTGTTCCTGGAGATGAAAGGCGCACATTGGCTGAGCCTTTATCTGCATCTCTGGCCGGCGGAGGCGCGACCGAAGCCGTCCCTGCGGACGATGACGAGCGACCTCAAGGACCGCGCCCGTCTGCCTGCCGACATTCCCAACCTCAAGACCCATACGGTTGCTTTCTACGGAAAGCTTCTCGCCGCCTGGATCGCCATGGGCTTCCGCAATCCGAAAATCGCTATCGCGGGGAAGATCGATGCCTGAGAAGACCGTATCCGAGAAGATCGTAATCGAGAACATCAACGTCCCCGGCCGCACCGAGCGGGTCGACCGGGCGAAATACATGGCGATGCGCGAGGCCCTGCTTGCCGCCTTGCCGGACACCGCGCCGGGCCTGACCGTCGCAGACACGCAGAAGGCACTCCTGCCGTTTCTCTCGCGAGACCTTTTCCCCGAAGGGCAGAAGGCGGGCTGGTGGATGAAGGCGGTTCAACTCGACCTCGAGGCCAAGGGCGTCATCCGGCGTGCACCGCAACGGCCGGTCCAGCTTTACCGGCTCACCTGACGGCGTCGGGCGTCAGGCCTGATCGTCGGGAAGAAACCGCGCTGCGCCCGTATGAAGCAGGATGCCGGCGAAGAGGCCGGTCATGCCGCCGACGGCCTTTACCGCCGCGTCCATAAGCTGCGGATGGCGCGTCGGCGAGAGGAACTGGAAAATCTCGACGCCGCCCGCGGCCAGAACCACCAGGGCGGCGACCATCCAGCGACGACGCGGATAGGCGAAGACGAACAGCGCGGACAGCACGGCATAGGCCGCGGCGCGATCGAAATTGGTCGAAACGAGGTCGCGCGGTCGAAGGCCGATGGGCGAGACCGTGACGAAGATTATGGCGATCAGGGCAAGCCAGGCGCCGACGCGGAAAAGACGTGTCGTCATCGTCCATCCCAATACGCGAAGCCTGCGGCCGTTACAATCAGCAAGACGGCCGCCCGATGGGCGGCCGCATCACGATTGCGTTAGCCGACAGGCTCACCCTCTTCCGAACTCGTCCTCGATGCGGATGATGTCGTCCTCACCGAGATAGGAGCCGGTCTGCACCTCGATGAGTTCCAGCAGGATCTTGCCGGGATTGGCAAGCCGGTGCACCTCGCCCTGCGGGATATAGACGGATTCGTTTTCCCGAAGCGGAATGGTCCGGTCCCCGATCGTCACCTCCGCCGTGCCCCGCACCACGATCCAGTGCTCCGAGCGGTGATGGTGTTTCTGCAGCGACAGCCGCTTGCCCGGCGTCACGAACAGACGCTTGACCTGGAACCGCTCGCCGTTCAGCACCGACGTATAGCCGCCCCACGGACGGTAGGACGTCGGATGCGTCTCGGTCAGCTTGGCCGTCTTCGGCAGCGCGGCGAGATGCTTGACCAGCTTGCCGACATTCTGGCTGTCCTCCAGCCGTCCGACATAG
>NZ_JBBEYH010000036.1:0-35853 GCF_050172695.1 Shinella sp. G-2
TTCGTCGAACGGGTTCATCGACATCTTCACGTTCGCAAGCTCGACACCCGAGCCATCCGCCTTGACGCGGATCTTCACGTTGTAGTCGACGACACGCTTGACTGGGACCAAGATCTTCATGGCTTCCTTCCTTCAAATGCCCGCGGGGAAAATGCGCCTTTCAGGGGCGGCCTGATTGTCGGTTGGCGACATCGATACGCGTTTTTTCCCCAATTACAATGTGTCACGGGCCCTCCCCACGTGAAAACGAAAGGCTTATAAATTACCTTTACGTTCACGTCAATTTGCAGAATTCGACCCGGTCACCGCCCCCAATGGGTGGGCGGCACCACGGGGCCTGCCGCCGTCTCCTCGACAGGCGCCGGCACCGCCTCGACATGCCGCACCGCCTTGGGCGTCACGATTGTCTGGTCGAAGAGGGGCACGCCGCGCCGCCGCAGGACGAGCACGAGGACCGCCCCGGCAATGATGCCGCCCACATGCGCGCCCCAGGAAACGCCGCTGTCGCCATCCACCACCAGCATGTAGAACTGCTGGGCGATCCAGAAGGCGAGCGGAATGACCGCCGGCAGCGGCAGGGGAATGCGGAAGAACACCAGCACCCAGACGCGCACCTTGGGATGCAGCAGGAAATAGGCCGCGACCACGCCCGAAATCGCTCCCGACGCGCCGATCAGCGGCGCTTCCGAAGCCGGTTGCACAAGGCCGTGCACCAGCGCGCCGGCAGCCGCGCACAGGAGGTAGAACAGCAGGAAGCGGAAATGCCCCAGCGCATCCTCCACATTGTCGCCGAACACCCAGAGGAAGAGCATGTTCGAGGCGAGATGCATGAAATCGCCGTGCAGGAAGGCATAGGTGATGTAGGTTGCGTCCTCCGGCACCAGCACCAGACTCGGCTCGAGATCCGCGAAATCGAAGACGACGGCCGGAATGTAACCGAGGCCGACCACCGCCGCGTCTGAAAACGACTGCGTGGACGCCAGCCCCGTCACCAGCCAGACGACGGTATTGATCACGATCAGACTGATCGTGACATATTGCACCTTGATGTATTTCAGGGAGTTCGTGTCATGCAGCGGTATGAACATGGGTCCCCTTCCCGGCCGGCCGCCTATCCGCGGCGGCGTGTCTGGCGCGAGCTTATCTGTTCTGCCCCGGAACCCACAATATGTCCGTGCGCCCCTTGTCGTTCACCCAGCGCGCCGCGACGAAAAGAAAGTCGGAAAGACGGTTGATATAGGCGACGGAGATCGCCGAGACGGCCTCGCCGTCGCTGTCCTGCAAGGCAACGATACGCCGTTCCGCCCGCCGCGCGACGGTGCGCGCCAGATGCAGCGCCGCCGCGGCCGGTGTACCGCCCGGCAGCACGAAGGAACGCAGCGGCTCGAGATCGGCATTGAGCTGATCGATTTCCCGCTCCAGCCGGTCGACCTGCGCCTTGACGATGCGCAGCGGCTCGTATTCCAGCTTGACGCCATCGTCCGGCGTCGCAAGGTCCGCGCCGAGATCGAAGAGGTCGTTCTGGATGCGCATCAGCATCGCATCGAGCGCCGGATGGTCGGCAAGATGCTGGCGCGCAATGCCGATGCAGGAATTCGCCTCATCCACCTCGCCGTAGGATTCGACGCGCAGATCGTGTTTCTTGCGGCGCGGGCCGGCGGCCAGACCCGTCGTGCCGTTATCACCGGTCCGCGTGTAGATCTTGTTGAGCTTGACCATCAGCCGCGTCCGCCACCCGTGGCCCACAGGGTCACCATGATGAGGACGATGGCGATCGCCTGCAGCAGCACGCGCATCTGCATCAGCTTGTTGGACGTGTTGCCGCTGCCGCCCTTGGCCATGTTGGCGAGACCGCGCACGAGCACGATGACGACGAGGCCCATGACGAGCAGGGTCATGAAGGTGAGGAAGGAAGACATGTCCACGATCCGGTTTGATTTCTGTCAGTCCCTATTCAAATAGGGTTTTCCGCGCAAAGTGCACGCGTTTTCGCCAGGAAAACCTGCGACGCCGCGCCGCGTCAGCCGAGCTTGCCGATCAGCCGGTAGAAGAAGGCGGCCGGCAGCAGCTTCTTCAGCAGCACGCCCTGTTTCGCCGGCGTGGTCACGACATAGTGCGGTCGCGGCGCTTTTGCGGTCAGCGCGTGGCGCAGAACGGCATGCACGGCTTCCGGCCCCAGCTTGCCGCGCGCCGGCTTGCCCTCGCCGCGAAGGCGACGCAGCTGCCGCCTGTATTCGGCGACATGCACCGAATTCTCGATATCGATATGCTTCTCGATCTGGATGAGCGCATTGGCGGTGAAACGCGATTCGATCGGCCCCGGCTCGATGAGGCTGACATGCACGCCCGAACCGGCGAGCTCCATGCGCAGCGTCAGCGACAGGGCTTCCAGCGCGAATTTCGAGGCATTGTAGGCGCCGCGCCAGCGATAGGGCACGAGGCCGAGGATCGACGAGCATTGCACGATGCGGCCATGACCCTGCCGGCGCATCACCGGGACCACCCGCCGCGTCAGGTCGTGCCAGCCGATGACATTGGTCTCGAGCTGAAGGCGCAACGCCTCCACCGGCAGATCCTCCACCGCGCCCGCCTGCCCATAGGCGCCATTGTTGAAAAGCGCATCGAGCCGGCCGCCCGTCCGCTCCAGCACGGCCTCCACCAGCGCCGCGATGGTCTCCGGCTTCGTATAGTCCATCAGGAAGGTCTCGATGCCGTCGGTTTCGAGCGCTCCCCGGTCCTCGTCCCGCCGCACCGTGGCGAAGACGCGCCAGCCTTCGGCCTTCAGCGCGCGGGCGCAATGGGCGCCGATGCCGGAGGAGCAGCCGGTGACGATGATGCTCGGCTGGGTCGTCGTGCTTGGAGAAGACATGGCGGTTTCCTGTACAAATCTGCAACCGTTTCCCATATTCACCCGCGTGAGACAATGAGAGACGGCCGGCAACGGCCGCACAAAGGAAGCGAACAGTGCAGATGCCGACCGCCATCCGCGTTGCCTACAAGGTCGTCTTCGATGCGATCTGGCACTTCTCCGAGGACGACGGCTGGGCAATGGCAAGCCATGTGGCTCTGTCGACCCTGCTGGCGATCTTCCCCTTCCTCATCTTCGGCACCGCGCTCGGCTCCTTCCTCGGCGCCGACCAGTTCGCCGAAACCGCCGTGCATCTCATCTTCGACACCTGGCCGGAATCGATCGCCGCGCCGATTTCCCGCGAGGTGGTCGCGGTTCTGACCATTCCCCGCGGCGGCCTCCTGACCGTTTCCGTGCTCGCCGCCGCCTATTTCGCCTCCAACGGCGTGGAGGCGCTGCGCATCTCGCTGAACCGCGCCTACCGGGTGGCCGAGACGCGCTACTGGTACGTCACCCGCCTCGCCAGCCTCGGCTTCGTCATCGCCGGGGTCCTGGCGCTGGCCGTCATCAGCATCGTGCTCGTCGCAGCGCCGCTGGCCGTGCGCGCCACCGGCGACTGGCTGCCCTGGCTGACCTATGTCTATTCCTGGGTGGAAAGCTGGGGCCTCTTCGGCACGATCCTCGTGCTGCTGGTCGGCCTCCTCATCGCCCATCTGTGGCTGCCCGCCGGCCGCCGAAAGATCGCCGACGTCCTGCCGGGCATCCTGCTGACGCTGCTTGCCTGGGGCTTCGGCGCCTATGCCTTTGCGTCCTACCTCGCCACCTTCGCCACCTATGTCTCGACCTATGCCGGCCTTGCCTCGATCATGATCGCGCTGGTCTTCCTCTATATCATCGGCGCGATCTTCATCGTCGGCGCGGAGATCAACGCCGCGCTGATGAAGTATCGGGTCAAGCACCTGATCCTCGACCGGGTGCGCGGCGTGAAGAAACCTGCGGTCGAAGAGGCATCAATGGAAGACGAAGCCATAGCCCGCGAGCAGGGCGCGAATGCCGGCCGGTGAGACGCCCTTTTCCCGATAGGCGGCAATGCCCGTATCCTGGTTGCTCTTCGAGAGCTTCTTCCCGTCCGGCCCCGGCACCAGCCCGTGATGCCGATAGGTCGGCGCCGGCAGGCCGAGCAGGCTTTGCAGGAGGCGGTGCACCGCCGTCGCATGGAAGAGATCCTGGCCGCGCACCACATCGGTAATATCCTGCGCGGCATCGTCGAGCACCACGGCAAGATGATAGCTGGCCGGCGCATCCGGCCGCGAGAGAATGACGTCGCCCCACTGCTCCGGCTTCGCGGCGACGATCCCCGTCTCTCCCGCTGGTCCAGTGCCCGTCTCCGACCAGTCCAGCCGATCCGGCGCCAGCGCGCGGGCCTTGTCCATGTCGAGCCGCCAGGCATGCTGCCGTCCTGCCGCGATCCAGGCGAGCGCCTGATCCCGGTCGAGCGTCCGTTCCTCCATCGGATAGAGCGGCGCGCCGTCGGGATCGCGCGGCCAGACGAAACCTGCCGCCTCATGCGCCTGGACGCGTGCCTTCACCTCTCCGCGACTGAGGAACCCCGGATAAAGCACGCCCATTGCCTTCAGCCGTTCCAGCGCTTCGCCATAGAAGGCGAGATGCTCGCTCTGCCGGCGCACAGGCGCCTCCCAGTCGAGCCCGAGCCAGGCGAGGTCGCGATAGATAGCCGCCTCGAATTCCGGCCTGGAGCGGGCCGGATCGATATCCTCGATGCGCAGCAGGAACCGGCCGCCGCAGGCCGCGGCAAGCGCGTGGTTCAGGATCGCCGACAGCGCATGGCCGAGATGCAGGAGGCCATTCGGGCTCGGCGCGAAGCGGAAGACACGGTGTTTTGACAAGGGGCTCTGCATGCGGTTTTCTGACACGAAGCGGCGGGACGCGCCACAGGTTGCTTTCTTGCAGGATGTACCGCAAAACCGCCATACGCTTTCGCGCGACAGGCTGAGCGCAGGGACCGCCGGAAACCATGCAACTGCACATGATCAGGACGGATGCGGATGTGGCCGCGGGTCTCGTCGACCTCGCGCTCATCGACGTGCGCCTTTTCAATGTCATCGACAAGGCCGGCCCCGTGCCCCTGCGCCGGCTTTCGCCCGGCTATCGCGGCCTGGCCGGCATCATCGTGGCGCAGATGGTTTCCCGCGCCAGCGCCGACGCCATCTGGCGCCGGCTGGAGGAGACGGCCGGCGACATCACGCCCCATCACATCCTCGGCCTTACCGACGAGGACTGCCGCGCCATCGGCCTCTCCCGCGCCAAGACCGAAACGCTGCGCCGCGCGGCGGAAAGCGTCGATCGTGGCGAACTCGATCTCGACGCCGTCTGCCACATGGAGGCGTCGGCCGCCACGCGCAGGCTGACGGCGATCAAGGGCATCGGCCGCTGGACGGCGGATGTCTATCTGCTGTTCTGCGCCGGCCATCCGGACATCTTCCCCTCGGGCGATATCGCCCTGCAGAATGCCGTCGCCCATGCATTCGGCCTTCCCGTCAGGCCGAGCCCGCAGGAACTCGACCGGATCGCGGAAAGCTGGTCGCCCTGGCGGGGCGTCTCGGCGCGGCTGTTCTGGGCCTATTACGCGCGGGAAATGCGCCGCGAGGCGGCTCCGGTGCTGGAAGGCTGAGGCCGGCGAAAATCCGTTGTTTTCGCTTTTCCATTCCGGCTTCACAATGCTGTAACAACGGGCCTAATATAGAAGGGCAGATGCCGAATCGATCAGGAGAAGCCCTTGACGATTTCAGTTTCACCACAGGCCCTGCCAGCCCTTGTACTGAATGCTGACTACAGGCCGCTGAGTTATTATCCCTTGTCGCTGTGGTCCTGGCAGGACGCGATCAAGGCCGTGTTTCTTGACCGCGTCAACATCATCGCCGAATACGAACATTCGGTGTCGTCCCCGAGTTTCACGATGCGCCTGCCAAGCGTCGTGTGCCTGAAAACCTACGTGCAGCCCTCACGCCACCCGGCCTTCACCCGGTTCAACGTGTTCCTGCGCGACAAGTTCGAATGCCAGTACTGCGGGTCGCCGGACGACCTGACCTTCGACCATGTCATCCCGCGCGCCCATGGCGGCGAGACGACCTGGCAGAACGTGGTCGCGGCCTGCTCCCCGTGCAATTTGAGAAAAGGCAGCAAGCTGCCCAAGCAGGCGGGCATGCACCCGCATCAGAAGCCCTACCAGCCTTCGGTTCAGGATCTGCACAACAACGGGCGACTGTTTCCACCCAACTATCTGCATGAAAGCTGGATGGACTATCTCTACTGGGACGTCGAACTGCAACCCTGATGCCCGCCGCGCAGGCGCGCCTCGCGCACCTGCGGCCATGGCATGCCCTCGGGCCGGGTTGCGGCCATCACGCTTTCGCGGACCGCACGCCGGAAAAGGCGATCGCGGCGAGGATGAGGCTCGCAATTACATTCCAGCCGGCGAAGGAAAGACCGAGCAGACGGAAGGACGCTTCCTGGCAGGAAGGCCCGTGCTTGGAGTTGAGGTCGGACAAGAGGTCGCCGGCATTCTGCGTCACGCCCTGCGCCGTGGTCGCGCAGGTCGCTGGCCCTTCCCAGAAGCCCCATTCGACGCCCGCATGATAGACGCCCATACCCGCACCGACGAGCATCATGATGCCGGCGATGGCAAGCAGCAGCCGCGTCAGCCAGACCGGCCCGCCGAAGAGCGCGGAAAGCAGCGCCGCCACCGCAACCGGGATGCCGTAGTAATAGGGATCGCGCTGCAGCAGGCAGAGCGCGCAGGGAATGTAGCCGCCGATATGTTCGAAGGCGAGCGCGCCGCCGACGGTGGCTGCCATACCGAGCGAAAGAAGACCCGCAGAGGTCTTGCGGGAAAGGGATGCCGTCATGGGGTCCGTCCAGTGAAGCCGGCGGGGAGCGCCGGCGAAATGGCGCCGAGTTCTATCAGGCGGGGCCGCATTGTAAATGCACCGCACGGATAAGTGATCGCACGCCCCACCCCGATTTGCCGGTTGCCGCCCGCAGACGCATCGTGTAAACGGCGATGGCTCAGTGCCGTGCCCCATTGGCGGAACTGGTAGACGCGCTCGACTCAAAATCGAGTTCCGAAAGGAGTGCTGGTTCGATTCCGGCATGGGGCACCATACTTTCATCAAGAGTGCTTGTTTTTCAGATGTTTTCGGGCACTCGGAACTTTTTCAATCTCCCTCTAAATCCACCTTGCTGCGTTTGCTTGACTGGTTTTACGGTTCCGTAATCCGACAATGGAAGCTGCCAAACGAAAAGCTTCAAAGCGGAAATCCTGTACGGTGGCCCTCGCCTGCCCTCGGATCGCGTGCGCAGTGAAAACCAGCTTTAACAAACGGAAACTGAGCGCCGTTTGACGGCGACGTAGCTGAGACCATATTTCAAATCCTGCGGCGAACATCCGAATCTCTCGGGGCGAGAACAGGATGTTGCACGGCTATGAGGCCTATCCCGAATCCAATGCCGGGACTGAACACCTAGGGCTGGTTTGCTCCATAGAGCACAAGCGGCACCTGCACCCATGCGAATATTGGACAACCACCCAGCACGAATCGGTCGCACCGGGCCAGTTTCCTATAAACTCTCTCCGCACGGACTACGTTAAGTGCACTCGCTTGCGCCTTTTTATCAACGAACCGCGCCTGTCGATTATCCATGCCCAGCAATCGGCCACCCAATCGCCTGGTTAAGCGGTGCCCCTAGCGCATTGTAAGGCGGCGATTGCGGACAAACTGGCGATCACCGCCCCCCGACTTAGGCCCGCTCGAACCTTCTGTCTTCGCAGAAGCGAAGAGTTGACCACACCAAAGTTTCGGGGAACATTTAGGGGAGAGGACATTCAATGCGTTTTCTTTCCTGGCTCAGCACATTCCTTTTATTTTTCATAGTCTCGGCGGCAGGTGCGGACCGATACGCATTGGTCATTGGAAACGATGAATATCATGCCCTGCCACCACTTCAAAAAGCTGTAAACGACGCCGAGGCTGTGGGAGATGCTTTAGAAAAACTGGGATTCTCTGTCTCGCGTGGTCATAACTTAAACCTCCGCCAGATACAGGATATGGTGTTTGACCTCACAGACACCATTAAACAAGGCGATACGGTCTTCATTTTTTTCGCAGGGCACGGAGTCGCGCTAGGCGGGGGCAATTTCATCCTTCCGGTTGATGTCCCGGTTCCGCAGGGTTCTCAAGCTGAGAATCGTGTTAGGTCTGCCGCCATGAGTGAGGCGGATCTGATTGAGCAGCTGAAGTCCGCCGGTGCTCAACTGGTGATCATTGTTCTTGACGCATGTCGAGATAATCCATTCGCAACTGCTGGCAGCCGCTCAATCGGTACCGCTAGAGGACTGCAACCGGTTCGTGACCAGCGAGGGGTGTTCGGAATTTATTCTGCCGGATTTGGCCAGACTGCGCTTGATCGGCTAGGTGAAAATGATCCCGAACCGAACTCCGTTTTCACCCGCGTTTTGGTACCGACATTGACTGAGCCCGGCTTAAGCTTGGTGGATATTGCTTACAGAGTAAATGCGGGCGTGGAAACGCTTGCAAAGACTGTCGAACACGAGCAAAGCCCAGCATACTATGACCAGGCGCGCGGAATGGAAATTTTCCTTTCGGGCAAGCCAGCGAGCGACGAAAAAAATAGGACAAACAACTACTCAACCGATCCTTGCTTCGACGCCGGCGCTCATTGGTCAGAGGTAAAATCTTCATCGGATAAGGGATTGATACAGGACCATTTGACGCGCTTCGGCAATTGCGCATTTGCGTTCATAGCAAAGTCAACGCTCGATAAACTGGAAGAGCTTGACAGAACTGTGCCTGCAACAGAGTGCGACAGGCTCGCAGCGTTCCAAAAGGATCCGGATAGACATCCTCTAGTCAAAGGCATCCCCGAAGGCGAGATTGTAGAGGCTGCGATTAAGGCTTGTCAGACAGCTGTAGCGGAGAACCCAGGCGAGCGTCGTCTAATCTACCAACTTGGGAGAGCGTATGACAGCGACAAACGGTTTCATGAAGCGGCGGAGGCTTATCGACGCGCCGCCGATTTGGGAAGCACTCTCGCGGCCTACAGGCTCGGCCTCTTTAGCAGTGGAATGTTCGGATTGGATACAGATGACGAGGAGGCAGCGCGATGGTACAGGCTCGCCGCCGAGGGTGGTCACGCATGGTCGTCATATGAACTCGGAAACCGGTATTTAGAAGGACGAGGCGTTGAAGAAAACGCTTCAGAGGCGCTTCGCTGGTATCGCCTTGCGGCTGAGCGAGGCCACGATGGCGCAATGAATGCGCTAGCACGCATCTATGCTGCCGGCCACAGCCCTATCCCAATGAACGAGAAGGAAGCTATCCGCTGGTATTCTCGGAGCGCCGAGGGGGGCAACACGGGAGCCATGATTGCAATTGGGGATATCTATGAAACCAGTAAAATGGGTTTGAGAGATCCCGAACAAGTTAAAGAATGGAATAAGCGCGTGGCTCAGAGCGGGGATCCTGGTGCGATGACCGCGCTAGGCAAGAGCTATGAATCCGGTACCGGTCGCTTCCAGAATCCGTCTCAAGCCGTCGTTTGGTTTCGATTGGCAAGTGAGGCGGGCCATCCCGAAGGCAGGTTTGAATTAGGCCGCAACTATATGGCCGGGAGCGGCACCCAACGCAACGTTACCGAGGGTTTGCGATTGCTCAAGGAGGCTGCGAAGCTTGGAAGCGCAGACGCAATGCTGAACTTGGGGCTTATGTATCAGCAGGGTATGGAGGACATCTCGCCCGATCCCATCGAGGCAATAAAGTGGCTTACGCAGGCGGACGAGCAGGGCTCATCTCTTGCAGCGTGTTCACTGGCCAAGGCACAGGATCAGGTTTCGGCTCAGGGTGTCGACAACGCGACCAGTTTTAGACGCGCTGCGACCAGTCTTGAGAAGTGCCTTCGCGGGAATGGGATACATGAAGCGTCGTTGGAAGAAGGCGCTACGCAATATTCCTGGAATATTTCCACATTGAAGCATCTTCAACAGCGACTGATGCTCACGGGTGACTACGAAGGCCCCGCGGACGGTATAGTCGGCCCTTCAACGCGAGCGGCTTTTCAGCGAATCTATGGGCAACCATTCGTGGATCGGTGAACGGGCCACGCTTCAATGATTGTGACGAACCATGATTGTCGATGAATGCGCACGATATTCCAATTGGATGCCGGCATAGGCACCGGCATTAAACCTTTCTCCTGTTTTCCGATTTCTCCGCGCCAGTCAATCACGACCGGCGCGGGACGTGATGACAACTCAGCCGCCGAACTGGCGGATCTTCGCGAGGTGGACGGCATCCTCTCCGGCCGGGAAATGGCGCTGGGCGCTGGTGTCGTTTGCGGCCGCCCAGATGGCGCCGGCGACGTCGGCTTCCCGCGTCGTCATCTTCGGGTTGCCGAATTCGGCGAAGATCGGCGCGGCAAAGGGTTGGTAGGCCTCCGGGATCAGGTCCAGCGGGTTGATGGCGCTGTTGCCGGCAAAGCGGGTCGTCGGCGCATAACCCGGCTCGACGATCTTCACGCGGATGCCGAAGAAGGCGAGTTCCTCGGCAAGCGCTTCGGAAAAGCCCTCGATTGCCTGCTTGCTGGCCTTGTAGGGCGCGGCGAGCGGGAAGGAGGCCAGCGTAACGCTCGACGTCACGTTGACGATGGTGCCCGCCCGGCGGGCGCGCATCTGCGGGATGACAGCCTGGCACATGGCCATGACGCCGAAGGTGTTGGTATCGAATACCCGGCGGATATGCGCCATCGGCGTCGCCTCGAAAGCGCCGACGACACCGATGCCGGCATTGTTGACGAGAACATCGACCGGACCAGCCGCCTCGATGCAGGCCGCGATGCTGTCGGCATCGGTGACATCGAGCGGCAGGATGCGCAGGTTTTCCGCCTGCGGCAGGACGGCGGGGTCCGGTCGCCGCATGGTGGCGATGACATTCCACCCCCCGGCGAGAAAGTGACGGGCGGTTTCAAGGCCATAGCCGGAGGATGCGCCGGTGATCAGGATCGTTTGCATTGGGGGCTCCATTTGTTTCGGATGCCCCTGGATACGCCCCTCATTCAGGACGAACCATAATTCAAAGTCCAATTCTATTGCTCAATCGTCCAAATACGTGCAGGACTGAAGTGTCTTAGACCAGACTGGCCGCACTGCCCGTGCGGGCAAAGCGGCCGGGTGAGCAGCCGAGCCTCTTGCGGAAGGCCGTGCTGAACGCGCTGGCCGATTCGTAACCGACCTCCTCGGCGATTCTGTCCAGCGTTTTTGATCCGCGCACCAGCGCGTCCTTGGCAAGCGCCATACGCCAGCGGGCAAGATATTCGATGGGGCCGCAGCCGAGAACCGCCCCGAAACGCGCGGCAAAGGCGGAACGGGAAAGGCCGGCGAGCTTCGCTAGGCCGGCCACGGTCCAGCCGGCCCGCACGTCCGCATGCATGGCGCGCAGCACGCGGCCGAGCGCGGGATCGCGCAGCCCCCGCAGGAGGCCGGCTTGCGCCGCATCGGCGGCGATCGCCTGCGCCCGCAGCGCCTCGATCAGAAGCACTTCGAGCATGCGCGGCAGGATCATGTCCTTGCCGGGATCCTCGCTTGAACATTCCTCCATGATGAGGCCGATCACGCGGCCGAGCTTGTCGCTCCGTCCCTCCGAGGCGGGGATATGGATGACCCGCGGCAGGAGCGCGAGCAGAAGCGGCGCGTTCGCCGCCTCGATGCGGAAGGTGCCGCCGAGCGAGACGAAATCGGGATCGCCCTCCGTCTCGCCGTGGCGGACCGCCGTCTCCATGGGCGCGCGGGGTTCGCATGCCATGCCGGGATGGCTGCTCAGCGTAAAGGCGGGAGACGACGGCACGAGAAGAAAATCGCCTTTTTGAATCCGCAGGGGCGCCTCTCCCTCGAACGCGATCCAGCACGCGCCCTCAAGGATGATGGTGAAGCCGGGCGCGTGGTGCGCGGCATAGCGCACACCCCATCGGCCACGACCCGTGATGGGCTTGGAAATGGCCGTGCTGGGCCGGAGCAAGGCGATGATGTCGCTGAGCGGATCCATTCCGGACGATCCATAATCTATTGTTAAGAAAAAAGCCTAATTCGTCTCCGCCCCTCTGTCGAGATGCGGCTCCGTGGCGGGCGGAATTCCCCCTCAAAAAATCTTGCATTTTAGCGGGAACAAATTTTGCGTAGCCGCATTTTCTGTGTGCAACTGCTGAACCCCCGGATGCGGTTGTGAGGGGGACCCGAGAGCGGTGTGCACGCTCTTGGGTCTCAACCATTTCGGGGCGACTTTGTTTTCCGGCAAACAAGGCATGCCACGACACACGCGTGGCGAACAAATCCCTTCGTTTCCCGTTTCCCCTTCGTTTCCCGTTTCATCGCGAAACCGGTCAAAGGAGCGCGTCATGGTTTTCAAGGAAGGCACCTTCAACGGCGAACTGCCCGAACATTTCGACGGCCCCCACCCTGCCTGGCTGGAAGCGGCGGTGGCCGACGCGCTTTCGGTGGCGGGCGATGTAGATGCGTCCGACATCACTGTCACCTGCAAGGGCACGCGGATCATTCTTTCCGGCAGCGTCGGCACCGCCGAGGAGGCGGACCGCGCGGTCGCGGTGGCCGCCTCCGTCAAGGATGTCAGCGAGGTCGACAACCGCCTCTCCTGGCTTTGAGCCCGCCAAAACCCGCCATTGCCCGTTTTTCTCCAGAATGCTAGTGCAGTGCAGCAAACTGGAGTGACGCGGCATGCTCGTCGAAAGACCGACCTATGATGCGCTGTACCGGGATTTCCGATGGCAGATTCCGGACCGGTTCAACATCGGCACCGCTGTCTCCAATACGTGGGCGGCGCGAGAGCCGGACCGCGTCTGTCTGCAACATTTCCTGCCGGATGCGCCGCCGCTTGCCCTGACCTATGGTGCGCTCGCCGCCCGGTCCGATGCCTTTGCCGCGGCGCTCAAGGCAGAAGGCGTCGAAAGAGGCGACCGCGTCGCAATCCTGCTGCCGCAGGGCTTCGAGACGGTCATCGCCCACCTCGCCATCTACAAGCTCGGCGCCATCGCCCTGCCGCTCGCGCTGCTCTTCGGCGCGGATGCCCTGCTCTTCAGGCTGAAGAATGCCGAAGCAAAGGCCATCGTCACCAACCGCTTCGGTGCCGAACGCCTCGGGCCGATCCGCGCCGAGCTTCCGACGCTCGACCTCGTGATCGCGACCGAACCGGCCGCCGACCCCGAGGCAAAGTCCTTCCACGATCTCCTCGCGAGGCACGCCGGCCCCTTCGAGGCCGTCGACAGCGGGCCGGACGATCCGGCGATGATGATCTATACGTCCGGCACCACCGGCCCGCCGAAGGGCGCGCTGCATGGGCACCGCGTGCTGCTCGGCCATGTGCCGGGCTTCCAGATGCACCACGAGTTCCTGCCGCAGCCCGGCGACCGCATCTGGACGCCCTCGGACTGGGCCTGGGCGGGCGGCCTTCTCAACGTACTGCTGCCGGCGCTTCTGCTCGGTGTGCCCGTCGTGTCCTCTCCCGGTCAGAAATTCGATCCCGACATGGCCTATCGCATCATGCAGGACATGGACGTGCGCAATGCGTTCATCCCGCCGACGGCGCTGCGCCTGATGAAGACGATCACCCATCCGCGGGAAAAGTACCGGCTGAACCTGCGCACCATCGGCTCGGCGGGCGAATCGCTCGGCCGTGAAACCTGGGAATGGGTGCGCGATACGCTCGGCATTACCATCAACGAGTTCTACGGCCAGACCGAATGCAACATCGTGCTCGGCTCCATCGGCAAGCTCGGCGTGTCGCGGCCGGGGCCGATCGGCAAGGCCGTGCCGGGCCATGTGGTCGCGATCATCGATGCGGCCGGCCGGGAACTGCCGCGCGGCACGGTCGGTCAGGTCGCGGTCAGGCGGCCGGACCCGGTCATGTTCCTCGGCTACTGGAAGAATGACAAGGCGACGGCGGAAAAGTTCATCGGCGACTGGATGACGACGGGCGACCTCGGCCGCATGGATGAGGAGGGTTATGTCACCTTCTTCGGCCGCGACGACGACGTCATCACCTCTTCCGGCTACCGCATCGGCCCGAGCGAGATCGAGGATTGCCTGGCCGGCCATCCCGCCGTGCAGCTTGCCGCCGCGGTCGGCAAGCCCGACCCGGTGCGCACGGAAATCGTCAAGGCCTATGTGATGCTGCGTCCCGGCAACGTGCCCTCGCCGGCGCTCGCCTCGGACATTCGCGAATGGGTGAAGTCGCGGCTTTCGATGCACGAATATCCGCGCGAGGTGGATTTCGTGGAGTCGCTGCCACTGACGACCTCCGGCAAGGTCATCCGCCACCAGCTGCGCAAGCGGGCGGCGGAAGAAACGCCGTTCGCGGCCTGACGCCGTACTGTCCGACGCAGAGGCCGCGCCTCTTCGGCTGGAAAGGCTCTATCGCCGTGCCAGCGAACGGATCTTCTCGCGCAGCAGCCGCGCCACGTTGCGGGTGTTGCGGTAGAGGTGAAGCTGGGTCGCCACCTGCCGCACGTCGCGGTCGCGGTTTGCCTGCAGACCGATGACGAGCGTGCCCATGTCCTCGCGCTCTTCCCAGAAGCGGCTCATGACGGGGTGATCCGGCACCGCGCAGGAATCCGAGCGGGCGATGTTCGCGTCGTCGAGATGCCATTCGGTGAGTTCGGCCACCAGCAGCTTGCCCGGCGAATATTTGGCGAATTCCTCGTCATAGGCCGTCTTCCACGTATAGGCTTCGCCACCGGACATGAAGACGACCATGGAGGCGATAGCGCGGCCATCGAGATCCAGCGTGTGGATGCGCACGCCGTCGGTCTCGGCCAGGTTGGTGATCGCCTCGCGAGCGAAGGCGGCACGGTAACGGTCGTTGATCATGGCCGTGCGGCCGCGACCCTTCCAGCCGGAGGCTTCGAGCAGCAGGAACTCTTCCATGCGCAGGCGGATATCCGCCGGTTGGCGGGCGACATTGTAGCTGAGCGCCCCGAGCTGATCGAGCTTGCGCCATTGCCGGCGCAACTCGCGGAAATGCTCGGGCGAAATGGCGTGCTGCAGATAGGTCTGGCCGTCGACCAGACTGTCCAGCATCGGCCGGCGATAGGTATCCGTAACGTTGACCGGCAGGTTGCGGCCGATGGCGACGGCGCGCATCAACTGGGCGAACGGACCGTTGAGGCGCAGGTCCGGCAGGACAAGGATCGGCGGCAGGCCGGTTCCCGAGCCGGAAAGCGCCTCCAGCAGGTTGTCGAGCGTTTCGGCCGCATCCTCGGCATCGACGAGCGGCGTGCCGAGCGGACCGAACGGATTGGACCAGGCGCGCAGGATGCTGGAACCGATGGAAAAACCCGGCTTCTCGATGGAGAAGGGCATCAGGAAGCGCATGCGGCTGCGCCCGGCGCTCTCGTCGCGAATGACCGAGAGCCGCACGGTGCGGTCTTCAAGGCGCGGCATGGCCGGCGCGAGGAAACGGCCGGTGAAGAAGACATTCGGCTCCATCACCCGGTTCGACAGGAAATCGAGTTCCTGTTGCAGCTCATAGCCGGCCGTCGCCGGGTAGAGCGCGAGCGTGCGGCCGGGGCGACCGGTCGCAATGCGCTGGTCCGCCGGCGGCTGGGCATGCGCGGCGGCGGGAGGAATGGCGGCCTGGGCGCGTCCCGCCGCGATCGCATGGTCGAAGCCGTGGCTATCGGTCATGGTGGTCCACCCCATTGGCAAGTCTCGCCGTCACCGGATTGGCGAAGGCGAAGAGAATGATCGAAAGTTTGCCGCGCACGGCAAGATGCAGAAGCACGGCCTCCACCACCATGGCGCTGGCCGTGGCGATGGCGGCGCCCGTCACGCCGAAGAGCGGAATGAGCGTGACGTTGAGGCCGATATTGGCAGTCAGCGCGATGGCATAAACGCCGACACAGAGCCGCTGTTCGCCGGACATGGTCAGCAGCACCTCGCCGGGGCCGACCAGCGCCTTGGCGAGAACGCCGGCCAGCAGGATCGCCATCAGACTGTGACCCGCCGTGAAGGCCGGACCGAAGAGCGACAGCAGAAAATGGCCGAGCGCCAGCACGCCGAGCCCGACGGCCAGCGAGGGCCAGAAGCTCCAGCGCACGGTCTCGCCGGCAAAGCGCGCCAGCGCCAGCCGGTCGCCGGACGAAAAGAGCGCGGAGAAGCGCGGCGCGGCAGCGGCCTTCACCGAAAAGAAGACGAAGTGCACCAGCGCCACCGTCTTGGCGGCAGCGAAATAGATCGCCACGCTCTCCGGATCGAGGAAGAGACCGACGACGATGACGTCGGAATTGGTGAGCAGGAAGCCGAAGCCCTCGATGACGAAGATCGGCAGCGCCGCCTTGATCCAAAGGGAGAATTCGAGCTTGCGCGGACCGGGAATGTAGCGCTTGCCGAGCCGCCGCACGATGCTGGCAAACTGCATGAGCGTGGTGAGGTAGGTGGCGGCGAGCGCCGCGACCATCGCGGTCTGCGCCGTATGGGGCCTGTCCAGCCACACAGCCAGCACCATGAAGACGAGGATGAGCAGCGGCCGGATGATATAGGTGGGGCTGAGCGCCACCAGCGCCCAGCTATGGGCGCGCGCCGTGCTGTCCAGCACATCGCCGAGCGCGATCATCGGCATGCAGAAGAGGCCGATGAACAGGGGAACGACATAGTAGTCGGCAAACGCCTCGTGGAAGAACCAGAGACAGAGGAAACCGATGGCGGCAAGCGCGGTCGAGGACAGCATCGCGAAGACACGCGCCGTCGAGGTGAGGCCGCGGATTTCCGCCAGGGCGCTGCGCCCGGCGTAACCCGGCAGGAAGCGCACGACGGTGGTGTGGAAGCCGAGGCAGGAAAGATCGCCGCAGATGACGACCAGCGCCCAGACGAAGACGAAAATGCCGTATTCGAATTCACCCATCACACGGGCGAGAATGATCTGCGACACGAAGGCGATGGCGGCGCTGACGACGCGGATGGCGAAGGTGATGAGCGCCATGCGCTGGGCGAGATTGCGCGGATCGTCGCTGGTGAGCGCGCGCAAAAGCGGTTCCGCCTTGCCGCGCAGACTTGCTGGCAGCAACCTTTCCGCCGACTGAATGACCGCCATCAACACAGGAACCCGAACGCTACGCAAAACTACAGGAGCGTCAGTCTTGTCAGATCAGGGTTAACAAACGGTTGGGTGACACCCCTCTGCCACGCAAAGAAAATGCCGCCCGAAGGCGGCATCGCGACGCTGCATGGCGCGGCTTTGCGGGGATCCTCGGGCGAACCCGAGGATCGCGCCGCCCGTTATCAAGCCTGCTCGAAAGCGCCGTGGCAGTGCTTGTATTTCTTGCCGGAGCCGCAAGGGCACGCCTCGTTGCGGGCGACGCGGCCCCAGGTGGCGGGGTCGTTCGGATCGCGATCCTCGACAGCCACGGCCATGAAGCCGCTGCCTTCGACGAAATCGTCTTCGCCGGTCGTGCCGTCGATATGATGACCTTCCATTTCCGGCGGCACCGGCGCGGGGGCGTCGGCCGCCTGGCGCACCAGCTCGACGCGCATCAGCTGCGCGGTGACGGTCTGGCGAAGGTTGGCCAGAAGCGCCTGGAAGAGCTCGAAAGCCTCTGCCTTGTATTCCTGCAGCGGGTCGCGCTGGGCATAGCCGCGGAAGCCGATGACGGAACGCAGGTGGTCGAGATTGACGATGTGCTCGCGCCACAGGTGATCCAGCGTCTGGAGCAGCACCGAGCGTTCGACATAGGTCATGATCTCGGGGCCGAAGCGTTCCGCACGGTCCTGCGCCGCCTGGTCGGCCGCCGTCTTCAGGCGTTCCAGAATGTCCTTCTCGTCGATGCCTTCCTCGGCCGCCCAGGCGTCGATCGGCAGATCGAGGTTGAGCTGTTCGAGCGCGCCCTTCTTGAGGCCCGCCACGTCCCACTGCTCGGCATAGGCGTTTTCCGGAATGCTGAGGCGCACCAGGTTCTCGACGACTTCGTTGCGCATGTCGCCGACGATCTCGGAGAGGTTCTCGCTGTCCATCAGCTCGATGCGTTGCTCGAAGATGACCTTGCGCTGATCGTTCAGCACGTCGTCATACTTGAGGAGGTTCTTGCGGATGTCGAAGTTGCGGGCTTCGACCTTCTTCTGCGCACGCTCCAGCGCCTTGTTGATCCAGGGATGGACGATTGCCTCGCCTTCCTTCAGACCCAGTTTCTGCAGCATGGAATCCATGCGCTCGGAGCCGAAGATGCGCATCAGGTCGTCCTGCAGCGACAGGAAGAACTTCGAGCGGCCCGGGTCGCCCTGACGGCCGGAACGGCCGCGCAGCTGGTTGTCGATGCGGCGGCTTTCATGACGCTCGGTGGCGAGCACGTAGAGACCGCCGGCGGCAAGCGCCTGTTCCTTGAGCTTCTTGACCTCGGCGACGATGGCGTCGCGCTTGGCGTCACGCTCGGCGCCCGGCTCCATCTCGGCAAGCTCCCGCTCGAGCCGCATGTCGATGTTGCCGCCAAGCTGGATGTCCGTACCGCGACCAGCCATGTTGGTGGCAATGGTGACGGCGCCCGGCACGCCGGCCTGCGCGACGATATAGGCTTCCTGCTCGTGGTAACGGGCGTTCAGGACCTGGAAGTTCTTGAAGCCGGAACGCTTCAGCAGTTCGGCAAGGTATTCGGACTTCTCGATGGACGTGGTGCCGACGAGGACCGGCTGGCCCTTCTCGCTGGAGGCCTTGATCTCCTCGATGATCGCCTTGTACTTCTCTTCCGCGGTCCGGTAGACCTCGTCGTCCTCGTCGCGGCGCTGGATCGGCAGGTTGGTCGGCACTTCGACCACGTCGAGGCCGTAGATGTTGCCGAACTCTTCCGCTTCCGTCGAGGCCGTGCCGGTCATGCCGCCGAGCTTGCTGTACATGCGGAAGTAGTTCTGGAAGGTGATCGAGGCCAGCGTCTGGTTTTCCGGCTGGATCGTGACCTTTTCCTTGGCTTCCAGCGCCTGGTGCTGGCCTTCCGAGTAGCGGCGGCCCGGCATCATGCGGCCGGTGAATTCGTCGATGATGACGATCTCGTCGTTGCGGACGATATAGTCCTTGTCACGGGTGAAGAGCTTGTGAGCCTTCAGCGCGTTGTTGATGTGGTGGACGATGGCGACGTTCTCGACGTCATAAAGCGATTCGCCCTTGAGCAGGCCCGCCTCGCGCAGCAGGTTCTCCAGCTTCTCGGTGCCGACTTCGGAGAAGTTGGCGGAGCGCTGCTTCTCGTCGATCTCGTAGTCCGCCGCGTCCAGCATCGGAATGAAGGCGTCGATGGTGGTGTAGAGGTCGGAGCGGTCGTCGAGCGGGCCGGAAATGATCAGCGGCGTGCGCGCTTCGTCGACGAGGATCGAGTCCACTTCGTCGACGATGGCGAAGAAGTGGCCACGCTGGACCATCTGGCCGCGCTCGTACTTCATGTTGTCGCGCAGATAATCGAAGCCGAGTTCGTTGTTCGTCGCGTAGGTGATGTCGCAGGCATAGGCCGCGCGGCGCTGGTCGTCGTCGAGACCATGCACAATGACGCCGGTGGTCAGGCCGAGGAAGCCGTAGATGCGGCCCATCAGGCCGCTGTCGCGGGTGGCGAGGTAGTCGTTGACCGTCACGACATGCACGCCCTTGCCGGCGAGCGCATTGAGATAGACCGGCAGCGTCGCGACGAGCGTCTTGCCTTCACCGGTCTTCATTTCGGCGATGGACTTCTCGTGCAGGATCATGCCGCCGACGAGCTGGACGTCGAAGGGACGCAGGCCCAGAACGCGCAAAGCCGCCTCGCGGGCGACCGCAAAGGCCGGCACCAGGATATCGTCCAGCGTCTTGCCGGCAGCGAGCTGTTCGCGGAATTCGACGGTCTTGGCGCGCAAGGCCTCATCGGAGAGCGCCTTGATCTCGGCTTCGAGCGCGTTGATCGCATCGACCCTTGGCTTGTA
The DNA here is from genome assembly GCF_050172695.1 of Shinella sp. G-2. Taxonomy (NCBI): domain Bacteria; kingdom Pseudomonadati; phylum Pseudomonadota; class Alphaproteobacteria; order Hyphomicrobiales; family Rhizobiaceae; genus Shinella; species Shinella sp. G-2. Next base: position 19,875 of record NZ_JBBEYH010000036.1, read on the forward strand.
GGAACGGACGCGGCGATCGTTGGAAGAGCCGAACAACTTGCGGGCAATGCCGCCGAGGCTGACCATCAGAATGGTCCTTTCTTTAAGGGCGCCCGGCGCGTGACGGGTCGCACGATATTGCGCGCAAAGCCGTGAAACGCCCGGAAACTGTTCTGGACGCGGGATTGCGTGACAGATAAGAGGGGGGTCGAATGATGTCAACGGCTCTGGCGGTTGCACAACTGCCACATTCTGGTGGTGTTGAGCCGTCTGGCACCGGATATCGACCCGATTCCGGCGAGGATGTGAAAGGTCTTTTCGTAATGTTCAAGTACAGCAAGCTCGCGGCAGTCGCCCTGATCGCGATCGCCGCCGCCAGCACCAGCGTCCGTGCGGAAGACGCTGCCGCGGACCCGGTCGTCGCCAAGGTCGGCGCGGTCGAGATCCACGAATCGGAGCTGAAGCTGGCCATCGCCGGCCTCGACCCGCAGCTCGCCAACCTGCCGGACGACCAGAAGCGCGTCGCCGCGCTCTCCTCCATCATCGACGTCAAGCTGCTGGCAGCCGACGCCGACAAGGAAGGCCTGAAGGACAGCGCCGACTTCAAGCAGCGCCTGGCGTTCCTCACCGACCGCGAACTGCACAACGCCTATTTCAAGAAGCACGTCGTCGACGCCGTCACGCCGGAAGAGGTGAAGGCTCGCTACGACAAGGAAGTCGCCGCCATCACGCCGGAAGACGAGATCCGCGCCCGCCACATCCTCGTCAAGACCGAGGAAGAAGCGAAGGCCATCATCAAGGACCTCGATGCCGGCAAGGACTTCATCGAGATCGCCAAGGAAAAGTCGACCGACCCGAACAAGTCGGAAGGCGGCGACCTCGGCTACTTCGCCAAGGGCCGCATGGTTCCGGAATTCGAGGCGGCCGCCTTCGCTCTTGAAAAGGGCGCCTATTCGAAGGAGCCGGTCAAGACGCAGTTCGGCTTCCACGTCATCAAGGTGGAAGACAAGCGCAAGCAGCAGCCCCCGGCGCTGGACCAGGTCGAAGGCCAGGTTCGTCAGCTCGTCATGCGCGACAAGTATCTGGAGCTTCTGGAAAAGGCCAAGGCCGCCGCTCCGGTCGACATCAAGGACGCCGCACTGAAGACCGCCTATGACGCGGTCAACAAGCCGGCTGCCGAAGGTGAAGGCGAAGCCGCCCCGGCCACCGAAGGCCAGCAGTAAGCAACAACGGCCCGGCGCTCTCGCCGGGCCTTTCTTCCCGCAGGAAAACACGAATGTCCGGTTCCATCTCGCCGCTCGCACCGAAAACCTATGCCGACATGCCGCCCGTACGCGGCGTGCGCATGGCAACCGCCGCCGCCGGGATCAAGTACAAGAACCGGACGGACGTGCTGATGATGGTCTTCGATCGCCCCGCAGCGGTCGCAGGCGTCTTCACGCGCTCCAAGTGCCCTTCCGCCCCGGTCGACTTCTGCCGCGCCAACCTTTCCGGTGGCGTCGCCCGCGCCGTCGTGGTCAATTCCGGCAACGCCAATGCCTTTACCGGCCGCAAGGGCCGCGAATCGACCAGGATGACGGCGGAAGCCGCCGCCAAGGCGATCGGCTGCAGCGAAGGCGAAATCTTCCTCGCCTCCACCGGCGTGATCGGCGAACCGCTCGACGCGACGAAATTCTCCGGCGTTCTCGACAGCCTTGCCGCCTCCGGTACGGAAGACTTCTGGTTCGAGGCCGCCAAAGCGATCATGACCACGGACACCTATCCGAAGGTTGCCACACGCACGGCCGACCTCGGCGGCGTCACCGTCACCATCAACGGCATCGCCAAGGGCGCCGGCATGATCGCTCCCGACATGGCGACCATGCTGTCCTTCGTCGTCACCGATGCGGATATTCCCGCCGCCGTGCTGCAATCGCTGCTCTCGGCCGGCGTCGGTCCGACCTTCAATTCCGTGACCGTCGACAGCGACACCTCGACCTCCGACACGTTGATGCTCTTCGCGACCGGCGCCGCCGCCGCTGACGGCCAGACGCCGGTAACGGCCGACGACGCATCGCTCGACGGCTTCCGCGCCGCCCTCAACGACCTCCTGCGCGATCTCGCCCTTCAGGTCGTCCGTGACGGCGAAGGCGCGCGCAAGATGGTGGAAATCACCGTCGAGGGCGCCGAAAGCGACGACGCGGCCAAGCGCATCGCGCTCTCCATCGCCAATTCCCCGCTGGTCAAGACCGCCGTCGCCGGCGAGGACGCCAACTGGGGCCGTATCGTCATGGCCGTCGGCAAGTCCGGCGAGATGGCCGACCGCGACCGTCTCGCCATCTGGTTCGGCGACGTGCGCGTCGCCGTCGATGGCGAACGCGATCCCGCCTATTCCGAAGCCGCCGCCACCGCCGTGATGAAGCGCGAGGACATTCCCGTGCGCGTCGAGATCGGTCTCGGCACGGGCCGCGCGACCGTATGGACCTGCGACCTCACCAAGGAATATGTCGAGATCAACGGCGACTATCGCAGCTAAAGCAGGACGTGCGGCGGCGAACGCCCGGCACTGGACAGGAATCGAGGCCCGGACAGCGTGACCCCTTCCGGAAAAAAGACGACGATGAGCGATCTTCCCAAAGTCCGGCGGCTGGAAGCCGTCGGTTTTCGCGCGTGGCCGGCAGCCAGCGTGCAGTATGACGGAAGCTGGCTCTGCCGGCTGACGGCAGGCCATCCCTCGCGCCGGCTGAACTCCGTCAATCCGCTCGATCCCTCCGACACGCGCGACATAGACATCCGCCTCGAAAAGGCCGCCAAGCGCTTTGCGGATTACGGCCGTCCGCTGCTCGTGCGCCAGACGCCGCTGACGCCGGCAAAGCTCGTCGCCTATATGGACGCGGCCGGCTGGGCCGACATCGGCCACACGATCGTGATGATGGCCGATCTTGCGACGCTCACGCGCGACGACGGCATGGATCATTTGCCGAGCCGCGATGTCGGCCGCTTCGTCGACGCGCGTATCCGCGTCGCCGGCGACGACCCGGCCCTGAAGCCGGGCCTCACCGAAATCATCAATGCCATCAAGCCGGAAACGGGTCTCTTCATCTTCGAGGACCCGGATTTCGGTCCGACCGCCGTGACGCTCGCCGTGCAGGACAACGACCTTGCCGGCATCCTGCAGCTCGGCGTTGCCGAGGAACGCCGCGGCCAGGGCCTCGGCACCGCCGTGCTGCATGCCAGCCTGCGCTGGGCGAAGCTCAAGGGCGCGCGCCATGCCTGGGTGCAGGTGGAAGCCGACAATGCCGCCGCCGTCGCGCTCTACCGCCGCGCCGGCTTTTCCGACGTTTATACCTACAGCTACCGGGAACCTGCCGCGGCATGACCGAGACGATCGCCCAACCCCGCCGCATCCTGCTGGTGGCCGCCTGCGCGCTGGTCGACGCCGACGGCCGCGTTCTCCTGGCGCAGCGCCCGCAGGGCAAGTCGCTGGCCGGTCTGTGGGAGTTCCCGGGCGGCAAGGTCGAGCCGGGTGAAACGCCCGAGGAAACGCTGATCCGCGAACTGGACGAGGAACTCGGCATCCAGACGAAGATCCCGTGCCTTGCCCCACTGACCTTCGCCAGCCACACCTATGACGACTTCCACCTTCTGATGCCGCTCTATGTCTGCCGCCGCTTCGAGGGCACGGCACAGGGCCGCGAGGGCCAGGCGATCAAGTGGGTGCGGCCCAAGGCGCTGCGCGACTATCCCATGCCGCCGGCCGATGAACCGCTCATCCCCTTCCTGATGGACCTGCTCTGAGCCGTTCCCCGCCTGCCGCCGAACCTGTTCACGGCAGGGATTTACATTCAATTTTTTAGTCTCCGTTAAGCAATCGTTTAGCACCCTCGTTCAAAGATTGGGCTTAACGTTGCAATGAATGCTTACGAGACCCTGTGATGCGTGACGAAGACTTCTGGAAAGCCGTTCAGGAGAAGGATTTCACGCCGGCCGGCGACACCCGGACCGGCGCGCTGAACCTCGCCCTGCTCTTCGGTACGGCCGTTATCGCCCTTGCCCTTGTCCTGACGCCGGTTCTTTCCGCCAAGACCGACAAGCGCATGATCGCCAACGTGCCGGATGACTTCGACATGATCTCGACGGGTTCGATCCCGACGGAAGGCGCAAAGCGCTACACGGTCCGCCGCAGCGTGCTGCAGGAAATGCCGGGAGCCGTCTGCATCGTCAACGGCAACGGAACGAGCACCGGCTGCTGAGCCGGGCGGAACAGGCGGCGCAAGACGCCCCAGGAGAGATGGATGATGACCAGGTTGTTGAAATCCTTCCTCTCGGGCAAGAGCGGCGCCACGGCCGTGGAATACGGCCTCCTCGCCGCCCTCATCTCCGTGGGCCTGATCGCCGGCGCTTCGACCTTCGGCAACTCGCTGAACAACACCTTCATGACGGTCAGCAACAGCATGCAGCAGACGCCGTAGCGTCTATTCCCGCCCGGTCTGCTTGAGCGCGTCGGCAAGACGCATCGTCGCCGAGCCCGGTTTCAGCGGCTTCTGCTGGCTCTCGTGCGGCGCCCAGCCCGAAACATAGATCACCGAGAACGTTGCCCGGATGCGCCCGTCCGCATCGGAAAACCGCTCCGCATAAAGTTCCGCCGCCCGCAACAGGATGCCGCGCGTCAGCGGCCGGCGGCTGCGGCCCGTCAGCGGATTGGCCATGCCCATGGCCCGAAGGTCCTTCATCAGCGGGAAGATCGAATCGTAGCGGACCGTATAGGTCTCCTTGTCCGTCACCGGCAGGGCAAAACCGCCGCGCTGGAGGAGTGCACCGACATCCCGCACGTCCGGGAACGGAATGACCCGCGGGCTTGCCCCACCCGTCAGCTCGCTTTCGGCCGCCAGCAGCACCTCGCGCAGCTCCTGCAGCGTGCCGCTCCCGGGAATTGCCGCGAGGAACAACCCGTCCGGCTTCAGCGCGCGGCGGATCTGCACGAAGACGCCGGGCGTATCGTTGGTGAGATGCAGGGCGAGCGGCGAGACGATGAGGTTCGCCGACTGCGGCTCCAGCGGCACCGTCTCAAGCGGCGAGACCGTCAGCGCCTCGCCCGGGCGGGCGAAACGCCGGTCGCTCTCCACGCGTTCGAGCACATCCGCCTTGCCGGTTTCCGCAATGGCCCGCGCCGTCGCCCCGGTATGGCCGTGCAGCTCGACCGCCCGCTCGAAGCGGCGCTCGATGACGCTGAGCCGCTCGGCCAGCTCCCGCGCCACCACGGCGAGCAGGAAATCCGCCGGGCCGGCGCGAAGCGCCCTGAGCCGGTTGGTGTCGATGAGGGCATGGTCGAAGAGCGTTTCCATGAGCGCGTCCTGTTCGGATTTCCTTCGCTTTGGCCGGTGAGGGCGACTATTGTCAACCGCATGGGCGAAATCGAGGCCGAGGCATTGCCGGCAGTTCCGTTCCGGCAGGTCCTTTCCCGCCGGCTGCGCGGCCTTGCGGGCGCGGGGCTCGACCTGATCTATCCGCCCGCCTGCGCCGGTTGCGGGGTGCTCCTCGGCAGCAAGGCAACCCTCTGCCCGCAGTGCTGGTCCAGGCTTTCCTTCATCGAGCGGCCCTATTGCGAGGTGCTCGGTACGCCCTTCTCCTACGATCTCGGTCCCGGCATCCTTAGCCCCGACGCCATCGCCAACCCGCCGCCCTTCGATCGGCTGCGCTCGGTCGCGCTCTATGACGATCTCGCCCGCGGGCTCGTCCATGCCCTGAAATACAGCGACCGCACCGAGCTTGCCCCGATGATGGCGGGATGGATGCTGCGGGCGGGCGACGGCACCGTGCAGGCGGCGGATGTCATCGTGCCCGTGCCGCTGCATCGCCTGCGCCTTCTCTGGCGCAAATTCAACCAGTCGGCCGAGCTTGCCCGCGCCATCGGCGCGCTTGCCGCAAAGCCCGTGCTGATCGACACCGTGCGCCGCACGAAACGCACCCGCCGCCAGATCGGTCTTGGACCGCGGGCCCGCGAGGATAATGTGCGCGGCGCCTTCTCCATCACGCCCAAGGGGCGCGAGGCATTGTTCGGAAAACGCGTCATCCTCGTCGACGATGTCTACACGACCGGCGCGACGGTCGCCGCCGTCACCCGCGCGCTGAAGCAGGCCGGGGTTCTGGATGTGACCGTTTTGACCTTTGCAAGGGCGCTTCCCGGACCTATATGAAAGACAAGGTTTTTCAAGCTTTGGAGCAGGACAGCATGGCTTCGGTCGTCATCTACACGCGTCAGTTCTGCGGCTATTGCAGCGCCGCCAAGAAACTCCTCGAAACCAAGGGTGTGACCTTCGAGGAACACGACGCGACCTACGCACCCGAGGTGCGCCAGGAAATGATCAAGCGCGCCAATGGCCGCAACACCTTCCCGCAGATTTTCATCGGCGAGCGCCATGTCGGCGGCTGCGACGACCTGCATGCGCTGGAACGCGCCGGCGAACTCGACGCGCTGCTGGCCGCCTGAGGAGATATCCATGACAGTCACGGTCGCCGCGATCCAGATGTGCTCCGGAACGGACCCCGTCCGCAACGTGGAGACCATGCGGCGTCTCGTGCGCGAAGCGGCCGAAAAGGGCGCGACCTATATCCAGACGCCGGAAATGACCGGCGCCCTGCAGCGCGACCGCGCGGGCCTGCGGTCCATCCTGCGCCAGGAAGCGGACGATCTCGTGGTCTCCGCGAGCGCGGAGCTTGCGGCTGAACTCGGCGTTCATCTCCATGTCGGTTCGACGGCCATCGCGCTCGCCGATGGCAAGGTCGCCAACCGCGGCTTCCTCTTCGGCCCGGATGGCGCAAGGATCTGCCGGTACGACAAGATCCACATGTTCGATGTCGATCTCGACAATGGCGAAAGCTGGCGCGAGAGCGCGGTCTACTCGCCGGGCGCCGTCGCGCGCGTGGTCGACCTGCCTTTTGCCCGGCTCGGCTTTGCCATCTGCTACGATGTGCGTTTTCCCGAACTCTTCAAGGCCGAGGCGCAGGCCGGCGCCGAGATTCTCTCCGTTCCCGCCGCCTTCACCCGCCAGACGGGCGAGGCGCATTGGGAAATCCTGCTGCGCGCCCGCGCCATCGAAAACGGCGTCTACGTCATCGCCGCCGCGCAGGCCGGCGTGCATGAGGACGGACGCGAGACCTTCGGTCACTCCATGATCGTCGATCCCTGGGGCCGGGTGCTCGCCGCTGCCGGCGGCACGGGCGAGACAATCGTCATGGCGGAGATCGACATTGCCGCCGTCAAGGCCGCACGTGACAAGATTCCGAACCTGCGCAACGGCCGCGCCTTCACCCTTGAGGGCACGGAGGCTCCCGGGAAGGGAGGCGTTGCCGCTTGATCCGCTACGAACTCTCCTGCGACAACGGGCACGCCTTCGAGGGCTGGTTCGGTTCGGCGGACGATTTCGACCGCCAGCAGAAGATGTCGCTCGTGTCCTGCCCGTCCTGCGGCTCGGCCCATGTCGCCAAGCGCCTGATGGCGCCGTCCGTCTCCACTGCCCGCAAGAAGCAGCAGCGTCAGGACCTTGCCGTCCAGACCGGCCAGCGCGAGATGATGTCGAAGCTCAGGGACATCGTCTCCACCATCCGCGCCAATTCCGAGGATGTCGGCGAGCGTTTTCCCGAGGAAGCCCGCAAGATCCACTATGGCGAGGCCGAACAGCGTGGCCTGATCGGCCGGGCGACGGCCGACGAGGTGCGCGATCTTCTGGAAGAAGGCGTCGAAGTCGCGCCGCTTCCCGTCCTTCCCGACGATACGAACTGATGCGCGGCCACCATCTCGCCGTCTACAATTTCGGCCTTCATGTCGACAACTACGAGAGCCCGCGCGTCGAAGGTTTTCGCCTGCGCGAACCGCTGAATTTCGAAGCGGCCAGCCGGGCGGAAGGCTATGTCGGCCGCTCGGGTTACGAGGACGTGCCGGGGCCCGAAAGCTGGGGCGAAAAGGTCTATCCGCGTTTCATCGCCGGCAGCGGCTTTACGGATGCGCCCTCCTCCCTCTCGCTCTGGGCGGATCTCGAAGCGTTGATGGCCTTCACCTATAGCGGCGTTCATGCCGACGCACTGAAGCACGCCCGCAACTGGAACCAGCGGCAGGCCTGGCCGGCGCTCGTGCTCTGGTGGGTGGTGGAAGGCGCACGGCCGGTCTGGGCGGATGGCGCCGCGCGGCTGGAGCATCTCCACGACCACGGCCCGACACCCCATGCCTTCACCTTCAAGGCGCCCTATTGTCCCGACGGCAAGGCCGTTGTCGTCGATCGCGAGGCGGTGAAGGCGATGGCCGGCCGCAATGCGGCAGGCCAGGACGACCTGCTCGCGGCGACGAAAGCGCTGAAACCCTGATCAGGCAGAGGCGCGGCGCCCCACCAGCATATAGTTGACGTCCATGTCCTTCGAAAGGTTCCACTGGTTGAGGAGCGGATTGAAGAACACGCCGGTGCGGTCGGTGACCGTCAAGCCGGACGCCGTGAGCGGCTTTTCGATCTCCTCCGGACGCACCAGCTTCTCATACTGATGGGTTCCGCGCGGCAGCCAGCGCAGCACGTTCTCCGCCGCGAAGATCGCCAGCGCCGCCGCCTTCATGGTGCGGTTGATCGTGGCGACGAACATCATGCCGCCGGGACGCACCATCGAGGCACAGGTGGTGAGGAAGAAGTCGACGTCGGCGACGTGCTCGACCACCTCCATGTTGAGCACCACGTCGAAGGTCTCACCGGCCTCCGCCAGCGCCTCGGCCGTCACGGCGCGGTAGTCGACCGGCACGCCGCTGCCCGCCGCATGGGCCTTCGCAATACCGATGTTCTTTTCCGACGCATCCGCGCCGAGCACGTCCGCCCCCATGCGCGCCATCGGCTCGGAGAGCAGTCCCCCGCCGCAACCGATATCGAGAATGCGCAACCCCTCGAGCGGGCGGTGCGCCTTCGGATCGCGGCCGAACTGGGCGGAAACGAGATCGCGGATATAGGTCAGGCGAACGGGATTGAACTTGTGCAGCGGCCGGAACTTGCCGGTCGGATCCCACCATTCCGCGGCCATGGCCGAAAAGCGGTCGACTTCGGCCTGGTCGATCGTCGTGCGGGCTGCCTCGCTCATGGCTCGTCTCCTTCGCGTCCTGTCCCCCGTGAAGTCGGCCTCCACGGGGCGGATGTCAAGGGGGCGAAGTGAAGCGGCTCAGCCGATGCAGGTCGCCTCAAGCCTTTCCTCGTCGAGAGCGATCCCGAGGCCGGGCGCCTCGCCCAGGAGAAGCCAGCCGTTTTCATGACGCAGCGGCGTCTTCAGCGGATAGTCGCGACGATCCTCGCTCCATTCCGGCGCGTCATAGGGATATTCGAGGAAGGGCGCATCGCCCGCGCCCGCCGTCAGATGCGCATTGGCGAGCACGCCGATACCGTTCGTCCAGGAATGCGGCGTGAAGGTCACGCCGGCCTCGCGGGCCTGCAAGGCGAGCCGCCGGCAGCCGGTAATGCCACCCACCAGCGCGACGTCCGGCTGGATCACGTCGAAAGCACGCTCCTCGATGATATCGCGGAATTCGTAGAGTTCGCGCGTCATCTCGCCGCCGGCAATACGGATATCCGTCGCGTCCTTCAGCGCCTTCATGCCCTTGCGGTCGGAGCGGTGAAGCGGCTCCTCCATCCAGTAGATGCCGAGCCGCTCCAGCTCCCGCGCAACGACCAGCGCATCCTTGAACGTCCAGGGTAGCGTCGTGTCCCAGGGCATGCGCCAACCCTGATTGCAATCGACCATCAGGTCCAGCCGGTCGCCGACCCGTGCGCGGATCGCCTCCAGCGCCTTCACATCTTCCCGCCAGCCGTTGCGCCCGCCCGCGGAGGAGGAGAAGCGCACCTTCATCGCCGGAAAACCTTCGGCAAGATAGCGTTCCGCCTGATCCGCCATGGCGGAAGGCGCGCGCAGCACGCCGGAAGAGGCATAGAGCCGCACCCGGTCGGCCCGCCCGCCCAGCATGCGCCAGGCCGGCTCGCCCGTGACCTTGCCGGCAAGATCCCAGAGCGCGAGGTCGAGCGGCCAGCAGCGGCCGTAATGGAAGTTGATATGCGAGAGCACTTCGTAGTGCCGTTCGAGATGGCGCGGATCCTGGCCGACAAACAGGTCCTCGTGGCCCTCGAACCCCTTCATCAGATCGCCGGAGCCGATGCCCTCACGCCCCTCGTCGTCGTGCACCCGCACGATGGTGGCGTCGAAATGCCGGCGGGGGCGGCCATCCCAGCTCGCCTTGAACGGCGGGTCGAGCGGCAGCCGGTGGTGGCTGATCCCGATGGAAACGATCCTGCTCATGGCTTCCCCTTGTCTTCGCTGAACGCCGCTTAGCCGAACTGCTGCCAGATGGTCTTGTAGTCGCAGTACTTGTCGATCGCGTGCACCGAACGGTCGCGCCCGAAGCCCGACTGCTTGAACCCGCCGAAAGGCGTTGCGAAATTCGACATGTCGTAGGTGTTGATCCAGACCGTACCGGCATGAACCGCCTCGGAGAAACGATGCGCCCGGTCCATGTCGCGGGTGAAGACTGCCCCGGCGAGGCCGTAGACCGTGTCATTGGCGATAGCGAGCGCCTGTGCCTCCGTGTCGAAGGCGATGGCCGCCAGCACCGGGCCGAAAATCTCCTGCCGGGCGATGCGCATGTCGTTCGTCACATCGGCGATGACGCCGGGCGAGACATAGTATCCTCCCGTTTCCGACAGCACCCGTTCCGCCCCGAAGGCGCGGCGCCCGCCCTCCTTTTCGCCGATGGCGACGAGACCGAGCACCTTCTCCATGTGCTCCGCCTCGATCAGCGCGCCGATCTGCGCAGCCGGCTCGAAGGGGTGGGCCAGCGTGATCTCGCGTTTGACCACCGCTTCGATCTTCTCGATCAGCGCCCGCTGCACCGAACGCTGCACGACGAGGCGCGTTGCCGCATGACAGGTTTCCCCCGAATTATAGAAACAGCCCCAGGCGGCCGCGCTGGCGGCCGCATCGAGATCGGCATCCTCGAAGACGACCAGCGGCGACTTGCCACCCAGTTCCAGCGCCACGCGCTTGAGGTTCGATTGCGCCGCATAGCCCATGATCAGCTTGCCGACCTCCGTGGAGCCGGTGAAGGCGACCATGTCCACGTCCATATGCAGCGCCAGCGGCTTGCCCACCTCCTCGCCGAACCCGGTGACGACGTTGAAGACGCCGGCAGGCAGGCCGGCCTCGACCGCAAGCTCCGCCAGCCGCAGCGCCGAGAGCGAGGATTGCTCTGCCGGCTTCAGCACGACGGAATTGCCCGCGGCAATTGCCGGGCCGAGTTTCCACGCATCGATGATCATCGGATAGTTCCACGGCGTGATCGCCGCGACGACGCCAAGCGGCACCTTCCTGACGAGCGCCCGCGCCTTCGGCCCGGTCGGCGCGATCTCGTCATAGAGCTTGTCGATCATCTCGCCATAATACTGGATGCCGTCGGCGCACAGCCGCACATCCACGCCGAGCGACGCCTGCACCGGCTTGCCGACATCGAGCGTCTCCAGAAGCGCCAGCTCCTCGCCGTGCGTGCGGATCAGCTCCGCCCAGCGCAGCATGATCGCCTTCTTCTCGAGCGGCTCCTTGCCCCGCCAGACGCCGCTCTCGAATGCCTTTCGCGCCGACATCACGGCGAGATCGACATCGGCCCCGTCGCCTTTCGCGAGTACCGCGCCCGGTTGGCCATCCATCGGGCGGGTGCGGGTGAAGGTGCGGGCGGACACGGCGGGCTGCGTCCCGCCGTCGATGAAATGTCCACGCGCCAGCGAAAGGCCGGAAAGGCGCTTTTCCCAATAGGCGCGGTCATGGTGTTCGCTCATGTCTGGTCCTCAAAGCGTCTTGGGTAAGGCGATCATCGCGGCCGCGATCCTGTCTATGTCGGCGTCGGAGACGTCGCGGATCGTCGAGCGGCGCATCGGCTGGTTTTCCGGTGCGCGCATCTCGCGGGCAAGGTCGTCGGCCGAAAAGGCCGAAAAGGCCTTTGGCAACGCACGTGCGATGCCGCAGCGGTCCATGAGATCGCTGACGAAACCCGGCAGCAGCGCCGCATCGGAAAGGCCGCAGGCATGCGCGGCGGCGGCGAGATCGGCCGTATCGGCCTCGGCAAGCCAGGCCAGCGTCGCCTCGAAGCCGAGCGCCGTGGCAAGCCCATGATGAACGGGGGCAAGGCCGGCAAGCGCATGGCTGATGTTGTGGGCGATGGCCGTGCCGCAATTGTCGATGGCGATGCCGGCGTAACACGAACCGAGCAGCACCTTGCCGCGCGCGTCGATATCCGCCGGGTTCTTCACCGCCGTCTCCAAGGCCTCCGTCAGCAGGCGGAGGGCGGCATGGGCATAGAGTGCGGCGCCCCCATGAGCATTGCGATTGGTCGCCGCCTCGAAGGCATGCACGAAGGCATCGAGGCCGCACCAGGCGGTCAGGGTCGCCGGCAGCGTCACCGTCAATAGGGGATCGAGCAACACGAGGTCAGCCTTGGTTTCAGCGCCCCAGATCCAGAGCTTCTTGCCTTCAGGCCCGGCGAAGATCGTCGTCGCGGAGGTTTCGGAGCCCGTGCCCGCCGTCGTCGGCACCATGATCTTCTTCAGCGGCTTTCTCGGCAGGGGATGGGCTGCCAGCGCATAATGCATCGGCGCTTCGTCCGCCGCTGCGACGCAGGCCGCGATCTTGGCGATATCCAGCGCCGAGCCGCCGCCGATACCGACGACGAGATCCTTGCCCCGTGCCGCGTCGCTGGCCGCCTGAACATGCGCAAGCTTCGGCTCGCCGGCAAAGTCCGAGAAAAACTCCGCCGCAATCCCTGCAGCGGCGAACTGGGCGGCAAGCTGCTCGCCAAGACCGCTTGCAGCGAGAAAGCCGTCCATGACGACGAGCACGCCCCGGGCTTCCAGCGCACCGGCGGAGGTGGCGATGGTGGCATGAACGCCTTCGCCAAAACGGATATCGGACACGAATGAGGTGGAAAAAGTCACGGCAGGTCCCCGGAAATGCTTTCGCAGACCCTGCATCACGATTTCAGATTTTCAAATCCTTGGATTTTTCGGGATTTTCGATAACTTCAGATCATGAAAGCCACGATGCTCGCCCATATCCCGCTCGAAGCCTTCCGTGTTTTCGACGCCGCCTGCCGGCACATGAATTTTTCCCGTGCCGGACGCGAGCTCAACATCACTCAGGCGGCCGTCAGCCGCCGCATCAAGGGGCTGGAAGACCACCTGGGCGCCCAGCTCTTCACCCGTAGCGGCAAGAACCTGGCATTGACGCCCCGCGGCGAAAAGCTGTTCCAGCGGGTGCGCGCCTCGCTCGATTATCTCGAGGAGAGCCTGGAGCCTTTCCGCACCGGGACCGGCCGCAGCATCGCGCTGGCGGCCAGTGGCTCCGTCTCTCATCTCTGGCTCGGTTCCCGCCTTCGCGATTTTGCCCGCGACAACCCCGATGTCGCCATCCACCTCGCCACCTCCGACAGTCCCGGCGATCTTGCCTCCGAAAACAACGACCTCGTCATTCTCTACTCGGCGGGCGAACATCCGCGCTGGACCCTGACGCCGCTCATTGCGGAAGAACTGGCGCCCGTCGCGTCGCCGGATTATCTCTCACGCAAGGGGCTGGAGGCAGCGGCGCTCGTCCCTGCCGATCTCGCAAGTCTCGACCTCATCGACTACGAGCGCTTCAACGCCAACTGGATTTCCTTCCGACCCTGGCTGGAGCGTGTCGCGCCCGAAACGCTCCGCCGCATGCCGCGGCCGCACCTCACCTTTTCCACCTATGCGCTGGTCGTGGACGCGGCCGTCAGCGGCGACGGGGTGGCGCTGGGCAGCCTCGGCCTCATCGCCGACAAGCTGGCCAACGGCACCCTTGTGCGGCTCGGCGAGGCGAGCCTCGTCACCGGCTACGGCTATCATCTCGGGCTGCCGAAGTTCCGCAGCGCGCCGCCGGAAGTGCTGGCCCTGCACGAAAGCCTGCGCACCGCCCGCCCGCAGCCGTAAGCAGGCCGCTTGCAGGCACCCGGCTTGTGGCCTATCAGATCACCAGATCGGCGGATCGACGGCTTTTACGGCCTCCAGAAGGCACCCGCCAAAGCGTCACGGGCAACGGCACGGTTCGGCATGAGGGAGCGCAGGCAAGGCAGTTCCGGTTTGCTCGTCTTCGGGCTCTTCGCTTTCGTGCTGCTTGGCGCGATCAGCGCCACCGTGCTTCTTGCCAACGACTACCGCAACCTCAACCTGCTGCTCGTCCGTTTCGGCTACGATCCCATCGACACCTCCCGCCGCGACCGGGACCTGCAATCCTACGAGATGAAGGGCAAGCGCATGCCGCGCCCAACCGGCCTCATCCCGGAGCGGATGCTCGTTCCCGAAACGCCGAGCGAAGCCCGGTTCGTGCGCACGATCCGCAAGGCGCCGGAAGCGCTCTGCGAAGCGCTGCGGGCGGGCGGCTTCGAGAATTCGGGCTGGAAGGCCGGCGCCTTCGATGCAAGCAACTGGGAATGCCAGTCCACCCGTGACTTCCCGAATGACGGCGATGGCGAGGGCGGCCCCTCCTCCGCCTTCCTTCTGGTACGCGGCAATGCCGAGACCCACGTCTCCTCCTTCCGCATCAAGCTCAACATCGAAAACCCGGCCACGCAGAACGCCGTGATCGACGCAGCCGTGCGCACCATCGAAATATTCCTGGAGGAGGTGCGCTGGCAAAGCGCACCCGACATTCTCGCCGATATCCGCGAGCTGAAGGAATTCGACATTGTGCGTCTGGGCAACCGCCTCCAGTTCAAGAAGGAGACGTTCGGCGAGACGCCGCGCTACAATTTCACCATCACGCCGGATCGCACCCGTAAGCCCGATTCCTACCTGCCGGACTATTTCGACCGCGCCCAATGGCTGCCGCTGCCGAAAAACCTGGATGGAACCCATTGAGGAAATCGTGGTTTCCCGCCACCATGCGCGGGATCGGCAAGGAGCATGAATGAGGGCGGGCAAACGAGGTTTCTGTGCAGGCGCACTCGCCCTGCTCGCCGCCCTGCCGGTCCTGGCCGCGGAACTGCGCCCCGGCTCCGCCTCGGAAGAGGCGATCTGGACCGATCATCCGGTGCGCATCGACCGCAGCAAACAGACCTATGAGCGGATTGCGGTCGCGCCCATTCCGATCCTGCTGCGCATTCCCGTCAGCAGCCGCGCCGTGGTGCTCGACGGCGCCTCCTTCGAGGATCGCGGGCGCATCTATGTTCTGACGGATATCGTGCCGGTCGATTCGAAACGGCTCTGCCGCAACGTCGACGGCGCCATCGTGGTTTGCGGCCGCCGGTCGAAGATGCTGCTCTACGGGATGGTCGTCGGCCGCACGCTGTTCTGCAACGAGGATTTTCGTGGCGGCCGGGTCTCCTTCGTCACCTGCCGTTCGCGCGGCAAAGACGTTGCCGAAACGCTGATCGCCGCCGGCTTCGGCTGGGCGGCGACACCGCGCCTGCAGGATGCGCAGGACAAGGCGATGCAGAAATTTTCCGGCATCTGGCGGGACGCCGTGTGCCTGACGCTCCGCCGATGCCCGCCCCGCATCACGCGGTAAGGCTCACCCTCTTCCGAACTCGTCCTCGATGCGGATGATGTCGTCCTCACCGAGATAGGAGCCGGTCTGCACCTCGATGAGTTCCAGCAGGATCTTGCCGGGATTGGCAAGCCGGTGCACCTCGCCCTGCGGGATATAGACGGATTCGTTTTCCCTGAGCGGAATGGTCCGGTCCCCGATCGTCACCTCCGCCGTGCCCCGCACCACGATCCAGTGCTCAGAGCGGTGATGATGTTTCTGTAGCGACAGCCGTTTGCCGGGCGTCACGAACAGACGCTTGACCTGGAACCGCTCGCCGCTCAGCACCGACGTATAGCCGCCCCACGGACGGTAGGACGTCGGATGCGTCTCCGTCAGCTTCGCCGTCTTCGGTAGCGCGGCGAGATGCTTGACCAGCTTGCCGACATTCTGGCTGTCCTCCAGCCGTCCGACATAG